>NZ_CP038440.1:1833203-2155844 GCF_004683885.1 Brevundimonas sp. MF30-B
CGTTCTGAATGGTCGTGGCGTAGGGCGCGAGCTCGGCCTGAACTTCCTGCGCCAGTTGCTGCATGCGGTTGTTGACCGCCTGTCCCACCGTAGATTGAGCCAGCATGCGGTCGTTGTAGAAGACGCAGACGCCCGCGATCACGGGGCCGGGGTTGGTCAGGCCTGCGGGCTGCTGGGCCTGTTGCGCATAGGCGCTGCTGCTGGCGATTGCGGTGAAGGCGGCGACGCCGATGGCGATGGACTTCATGGTCTTGGTCTACCTCTGATGCGGCTGAGCCGCGCTTAAAACTGTGTGGACGTCGAGAAGCGGAAGCCTTCGGTGCGGTCGTAATCTTCCCTGGCGAGCAGCTTGGAGAAGTCGAACCGGATCGGGCCCATCGGCGAACGCCAATGGATGCTGACGCCCGCAGAGGCGCGCAAGGCCAAATTGTCGGCGATTTGAGGATCACGCAGCCCCTCTGACGTCAATGTGTAGCGATTATCCAACGACCCGAGGGTGCCGACGTCGGCGAACAGCGAGGTGCGGATGCCGTACTCCTCGGGCAAGCCGTTGGGTAAGGTCAGCTCTGCCGTCCCGATGGCGTAGAAGTTGCCGCCCAAGGAGTCGTTGGTTCTCAGATCCCGCGGACCCATGCCCGCATTCTCGAAGCCGCGGAAGCTATTGCCGCCCTTGAAGAAGCGATCATTGATCCTCACGGGATCGCCGCCCCAGCCCGAAACGTAACCGGTCGAGCCCTGTAGGGTTACAATCCACCTGGGCGTGAAACCCCAGTGCCATGCGCCGTCGATCTCGGTCTTGACGAAGTTCACGTCCCCGCCAATGCCAGCGAAGTCCTGCCTCAGGGAGCCGGTCCAGCCTCTAGTCGGCCGGATCGGATCATTTGCGCGGTTGACGCTGAGGGTGAAGCCTGCCGACGAGTTTACTGCGCTGCCCACCTGCTCGCAGAGCGCTCTAGAGCCAAAGCCGCCTGCGCTGCAGTAGGTTCTCGGAACGATCACTTCGTCGGTCCGGAGGAAATAACGAGTAGCAAACCACGTATACCCGTTGATGGGGTACATAAGACGCAATCCAGCGCCGGTCGATCTGTAATTGAACGACGACTCGGTCTGGAAATTGTACCGGGAGTGGAACAGGTCGAAGCCCGCTCTCAAGTCACGGCCAAGAAACTTGGGCTCAGTGAAACGAACATCTATTTGCTGACGAAGAGAGCCCCACTCGGCGCGCGCGACAACGTTCTGTCCGCGACCACGGAAATTCCGTTCGGAAATGCCCAAGTTTACGACAAACGCATCGACCGAACTAAAGCCCGCCCCCACCGACAGTTCTCCCGTCGGCTGTTCCGTGACGGTGACATTCAAGGTAGAGCGATCAGGAGCGGAGCCGCGCGTCTCTTCTACAGTGACGTCGCTGAAAAATCCGAGGGCGCGCAGGTTATTGCGAGACCGTTCCATCAGCGCTCGGTTGAAGGCGTCGCCTTCGGTCAGCATGAGTTCCCGACGGATGACGGGATCGATCGTACGGGTATTGCCCACCACATTGATCCGGTCGACGTAAACGCGCTGGCCTTCGGACACGTTGAAGGTGATGTCGACAGTGTTGGTTTCGGGGTTCGCCCGGTAGGTCGGGTTGATCTCGACGAAGGCGTAGCCAGCGGATCCGGCGGCGAAGGTCAGGGCATCGACCGCCTGCTCGATGCGGCTGCTCTCGTAGAGGTCGCCTTCGCGGATCGGAAGCAGCATCTGGAGGAAGTTGGCGTTCAACCGATCGCTTTCGGTGACGACGTTCACCGTGCCGAAGTTGTAACGATCTCCTTCGTCCACCGTCATCGTGATGGTGAAGTTCTGATCATCGGGCGACAGTTCGGCGACGGAGGACACCACGCGGAAGTCATAGTAGCCCCGATTGGTGTAGAAGCTGCGCAACTGGTCCCGGTCGTAATCGAGCCGGTTCGGGTCGTAATTGTCGTTCTGCCCGAATAGTCGCCAAAAGCGCGATTGCTTGGTGATCATCACCTCGCGCAAATCGCTGTCGGAAAATGCGCTGTTGCCCTGGAAGATGATGTCGCTGACGCCGGTCTTGGGGCCCTCGTCGATCTCAAAAATCACGTCGACCCGGTTCTGTTCAAGCTGGACGAGCTTGGGCGAGACGCGGGCGCCGATGCGGCCTGACAGGCGATACAGTTCGATGATCTTGCCGACGTCCTCCTGGACGCGGGCGCGGGTGTAGATGCCGCGCGGCGAAATCGTGACTTCCTCGCGCAGCTTGTCTTCCCGGATCGCGCTGTTCCCCTCGAACACGACCTGATTGATGATCGGGTTCTCGACCACCTGCACGATCAGATCGCCGTTCGGCTGAACGCCCAGCTGGACATTGGCGAAGAGGTTGGTGCGCGACAGGGTCCGAAGCGCCACGTCAAGCACGACCGGGTCGACCGTGTCGCCGGGTTGGATGGGCAGATAGGAAAGGATCGTCGTCTGATCGATCCGCTCTGCCCCCTGAATCAGAATGCGGTTCACGACCACACGGTCTTCCGGCTCGATCTGCTCGGGCTGAATGGCCGGGGCGGGCGGTTGCGCTTGGGGCGGCGCAGCCTGACCCCATACGGGAGTGGCCAGTCCGGCGGCCAGCATGAGAGCCAGAACACTTGTGGTCGCGCCCGGACGGAAGGAGGCGCACTGTCGGAAGTTCATCATTCGGAAAACCATCGGGGGCTGGCGTCGGCTCAACTGACGAGCCCGCCGAGGAATTGGAACAGATTCAGCTTCTGCAGGTCGTTCCACGTCGCGAACAACATGAAACAGGCCAGCATGGCAAGTCCGACCCGGTAGCCGGCCTCTTGAATTCCCGCCGGCAGAGGCTGCCGAGCGACGGCCTCGTAAGCGTAGAACACCAAGTGACCGCCATCCAGGACGGGTATCGGAAGCAGGTTTAGAAAGCCGATTCCGATCGAAAGTATGGCGGCGAAGCTCGTCAGCGTCAGCAGAAGATTGAGAACCCGGTATAACGGGTCCGGATTGGCCTGGACCGCAGCATCGGTCAACGCGCCCGATGCCTTGGCTATGCCTATGGGGCCGCTGAGCTGATCGCCGCTTTCACGACCGGTGAAGATGCGGCCGAGATAGGTCAGAGTCGTCCCCAGAACGTCGCCAGTCTGGCGAACACCCTGCCCTACCGCCTCCAGCGGACCATAGCGCACGTGGCGCACCTCGTCGCGTCCAGAGACAAGCGCTAGGCCGATGCGCCCTATCGACACGCGGCCGGCGATCGGATCCTGTTCGACCTGACGCACGGGCGTCGCCACCAACGCCACCTGGGCTTGGCCGCGTTCGATCAGGAAACGCACCGGATCGCCGCTGGAGAGCGACACGATCCGGGTGACATCGCGACTGTCTTCGACAGGCCGACCATTGACGTGAGTGATCAGATCCCCGCGCTGAAAGCCCGCGGCCGCGGCCGGAGACCCTGCGGCGACATCGCCCACCCGCGGCGGCCGAAGCTCGACCCCCACGGCCGAAAACAGGATGGTGAACAGCACGATCGCGAGCAGGAAGTTGGCCAGTGGGCCGCCAGCCACGACCAGAGCACGCTGCCACACGGGCTTAAAGTAAAGGTACTCGCGCTCGGCCCCGACGCCGTGCTCCGCCCGCAGGCGGGCCTTGAGCGCGTCGAGCCCCTTGCGGTCTGGCACGCCCGTAGCGTCCAGGTCTCCGGCGAAGCGCACATACCCGCCAAGCGGGAGGGCCGCGAGGCGCCACTCGACGCCGCGCCGGTCCGTCCGGCTGAGCAAGGTCGGACCGAAACCGATCGAGAAGCGGTCCATCTTCACGCCGAACAGTCGGCCGGTAAGGAAGTGACCCAGCTCGTGCACAGTGACCACGACCGTCAGCACCAGCAGAAACGGCAGAAGGTAGGTCAGTATCTGGCCCAGGACGCCCAACATCGTGCTTTACGGTCTCCCCGATCCGCTCACGCCGCGTCGGCCAGAGCGCGGACGACGCCTGCGGCGGTCCTGCGCGCACCTGCATCAACAGCCATGGCTGTTTCGCAAGCGTCGCCGACTGCAGCGTCCGCCCCCGCGCTTGCCGCGCGCTCAAGGGTTTCGGCGACGACTGCGGCAATATTGAGAAAGGCCAGCCGCCTGTCGAGGAAGGCCAGGGCCGCGACCTCGTTGGCGGCGTTGAAAACCGCCGGCGCCGAGCCGCCGGCCTTCAGCGCCTGCCGCGCCAGCGACAGCAGCGGAAAGCGGGTCTCGTCCGGGGCCTCGAACGTCAAGCGGCCCAGGGCGGCCAGGTCCAGGCGCGGCGCCGGCCAGTCCACGCGGTCGGGCCAGGCCAAGGCGCAGGCGATGGGCGTCTTCATGTCCGGGGGGCCGAGCTGCGCCAAGGTCGAGCCGTCAATCATCTCGACCAGGCTGTGGATGATGGATTCTGGATGCACGACCACATCGATCCGTTCGGCCGGCTGGTCAAACAGATAGGCCGCCTCGATCATCTCCAGGCCCTTGTTGGCCATGGTGGCGCTGTCGACGGAAATCTTGGCGCCCATGCTCCAGTTCGGGTGCGCCACCGCCTGTTCTGGCGTCACCCGCGCCATCTCGCCTGCGGACGCCTGCCGGAAAGGACCCCCGGAGGCGGTTAGAATCAGGCGAGCCACCTGTTCAGGCCGGGTCGCGGGGAAGACCTGAAAGATGGCTGAATGCTCGGAATCGACCGGGATCAGACGGCCGCCCGCCTCGGCGACACGCTGCTTCAACGCCGTGCCGCAGCAGACCAGACTCTCCTTGTTGGCCAGCGCCAAGGTGGCCCCAGTGCCGGCGGCCGCCCAGGCGGAGCGGAGACCGGCCGCCCCCACGATCGAGGCCATGACCCAGTCGACCGGCCGCACGGCGGCCTCCACAATGGCGTCGGCGCCCGCGGCGGCCGCGACGCCCGTGCCTTTCAGGCCGGCGCGCAGGGGCTCGAGCAGGGTTGGGTCGGCTGTCACCGCAATCGCGGGCCTCCAGCGACGCGCCTGCTGGATCAACAGGTCGACATTGGAGCCGCCCGTGAGGGCTTCGACCTCGATCGTGGCTCCGCCGGCCTGGGCCTCGGCCATCAACTCGAGGGTAGAACAGCCGACCGACCCGGTCGAACCGAGGATCGTCACGCGTCTGTGCATCAGAGCGCGCCTCCGAATTGCAGGAAAAGAGCGCGGCCGGCCGCCACGACGACGATGGCGAACATCAGTCCGTCCACTCGATCCAGCAGGCCGCCGTGACCTGGAATGATCGCGCCCGCATCTTTGACGCCGAACCGACGCTTCAGGGCGGACTCCCACAAATCGCCGGCCATCGCCGCCGCTGCAGCCGCCAGGCCGAGAAATGCGCTGAGCCACAGTGTCTGAACGCCTGCCTGCGGAAGGGCGACCATCAGACCGCCGGCCGCGGTGCCGGCGACCAGGCCGCCGATGAAGCCCGCCCAGGTCTTGTTGGGAGAGTAGCGTGGCCACAGCTTGGGTCCGCCGACGAGCGATCCAGCCAGGAACGCCACGATGTCCGCCGCCCAGGTCACGGCGAAGGCCAGCGTGACCCAGTAGAATCCCGCCGCGCTGTCGCCGTCCCTCAGCCAGATGAACAAGACCGCCGGCCAGCCGATGTAGAGCACGCCGTAGGCGGCGTCGGTCATCGACAGCCCGCGCGAGCGGGCGAACAGAGCCGACAGCGCTGCACCGAACACCATCAGCACCAAGCCGAAGGACAGACCGGCCGCGTGGGTGGCGGCCACAGCCGCCATCAAGGTCAGTCCCACGACCGCAAAGATAGGCCGCCAGTTCTGGCGGGCGCTCATCTTGGCCCACTCCATGGCCAGAAGCATGCAGGCCGCCATCATGATCGCGGCGATCCACACCCCGCCCAGCCAAACCGCGAAGACGGCCAGCGGCGCCAGCACCAGCGCCGAGGCGGCTCTCAGCCCCATTTCGCGAATCTTGAGAGCCATCAGACGGCGACGCGGGCTGGAACGACCGGCGGCAGGCCCCCGTAGCGCCGATCGCGGGATCGGAACTCCGCCACGGCGCGCGCCAAAGCCTCGGGCCCATAGTCTGGCCACAGCACGTCCTGGAAGATCAGTTCGGCGTAGGCGGCTTCCCATAACAGGAAGTTCGACAGCCTGCGCTCGCCGGATGTGCGCACGATGACATCCACTGGGGGGGCCTGGCCGGTCGACAGGGCCTGACCCAGCGCGGCCTCGTCGATGACGCGGCCGGCTTCGCTCAGCGCGCGGGCAGCATCGACGATGTCGGCCTGCGCCCCATAGTTGAAGGCGACCTGAAGAAGAAAACGGTCGTTGTGCGCGGTGTCGGCCTCTGCGCGGCGGATGATGTCGGCGATATCCGCCGGCAGCCCCGCGCGGCGGCCCAGCACCTTCAGCCGCACTCCCGCCTTGGTCAGGCGCTTCAGGTCGCTGGCCACATATGACCGCACAAGCCCCATGAGGTCCGAGACCTCCTCGGCGGGGCGGCGCCAGTTCTCGGTCGAGAAGCCGTAGACTGTGAGACAGCCGACGCCGCAATCCGCCGCGCCCTCCACCGTGCGCTTCAGCGCCTGAACGCCCGCGCGATGGCCCGCCGCGCGCGGCAGTCCGCGCTGGCTGGCCCAGCGGCCATTGCCGTCCATGATCAAAGCGACATGAAGCGGCGCGGCGGTTTCGACCGTCATGTCGTGAAAAGTTCCATGAGCTGAAGGGCAGGTCCTAGACCTGCATGATCTCCACTTCCTTGGTCTTCAAGGCCTCATCGATGCGCTTGATGGCGGCGTCGGTGTCCTTCTGGACCTCCGTCTCCATCTTCTTCTGCTCATCCTGGCTGATGTCACCCGCCTTTTCGGCCTTCTTCAGGTCGTCGTTGGCGTCGCGGCGCACGTTGCGCACGGCGATCTTCTGCTGCTCGGAGTATTTGCCCGCCAGCTTGACCAGATCCTTGCGCCGCTCCTCGGTCAGGGGCGGCACGGGGATGCGCAGGGTCTGGCCGTCGACGATGGGGTTCAGGCCCAAGTCGGCCTGGCGGATGGCCTTTTCGACCGACACGACCATGCCCTTGTCCCAGACGTTGACCGTGATCATGCGCGGCTCGGGCACGCTGATGGCGGCCACAGCCGTGAGTGGAGAGGTCGAGCCATAGGCCTCTACCCGCACGGGCTCCAGCAGGCCGGCGTTGGCGCGGCCGGTGCGCAAGCCGGAGAATTCCTCCTTCAGCGCGGCCACCGCCTTGTCCATGCGGTCGCGGTAGGTCTTCAGATCAGGCTTGGCCATAGTGGGCTCCCGGTCGTTTCTTGTAAGATTCAGGCGGCCTTGTCGGCCCGGATGACGGTGTAGGTTCCCTTGCCCGTCAGGGTCTTGCGCAGCGAGTCCTCCTCACGGATCGAGAAGACCACGATCGGTATGCCGCTGTCTCGCATCAAGGCGATGGCCGAGGCGTCCATGACGCGCAGATCCTTGGCCAGCACGTCCCGATAGCTCAGCGTCTCATAGCGCGTCGCCTCGGGGTCCTTCTTGGGGTCGGCGGTGTAGACGCCGTCCACGCTGGTGCCCTTCAGCAGGGCGTCGCAGCCCATTTCCGCGGCCCGCAGCGCGGCGCCGGAATCGGTGGTGAAGAAGGGCGCGCCCACGCCGGCGGCGAAAATGACCACACGTCCTTTTTCGAGATGGCGCAGCGCGCGGCGACGGATGTAGGGCTCGGCGATGGCGGCCATGGGAATGGCGCTCTGCACGCGGGTGTCGACCCCGATCTTCTCGAGCGCGCCCTGCATCGCCAGGGCGTTCATGATGGTGGCCAGCATGCCCATGTAGTCGGCGGTGGCGCGGTCCATGCCCTCGGCGGCCTTGGACAGGCCGCGGAAGATGTTGCCCCCGCCGATGACCAGGCAGATCTCGATGCCTTCACGGGCGACCTGGGCCACGGCCTGGGCCACGGTGTCGACCGTCTTCATGTCGATGCCGTAGGCCTGTTCGCCCATAAGCACCTCGCCCGAGACCTTCAGCAGGACGCGCTTGTAGCGGAACTCGGGACTGGCGTCGGGCATGCGTAGGGGATCCGTGAAGGCGGCGGCGTTGACTCGGGCCGCCCCTTATAGACGAAGGGCGCGCCCGGCTTCAAAGCCTGACGCGCCCCAAGGCTGATTTATCCGGCCCCCAAGGGCGCGGCAGACGTCTTACTGGCCGCCCATCATGGAGGCGACTTCAGAAGCGAAGTCCGGACCTTCGACCTTCTCGACGCCCTCGCCCAGCGCCAGTCGGACGAACCCGCCCAGGTGCAGGCCGGGGTTGCCCAGTTCCTTGCCGGTGTTGGCGACCAGCTGCTCGACGGTCACGTCCGGGTCCATGACGAACGGCTGCTTGGTCAGCACCACATCCTTCTGGAACTTGTTGATCTGGCCTTCCACGATCTTGGCGATCATGTTCTCCGGACGGCCTTCTTCCTTGGCTTTTTCGGTCAGGACCTGACGTTCCTTCTCGATGGCGGCCGGGTCCAGATCGTCGGTGTTCAGCGACAGCGGGGCCGTGGCGGCGACGTGCATGGCGATCTTGCGGCCCAGTTCGCGCAGCTTGTCCTTGTCGCCGGCGCCGTGCAGGGCGACCAGGACGCCGATGCGGCCGACGCCCGGCGACACCGCGTTGTGGACGTAGGAGGCGACGACGCCTTCATCAACCGACAGGCGGGCGGCGCGACGCAGTTGCATGTTCTCGCCGACGGTGGCGATCAGCTGAGTCACTTCGTCTTGGACGGTCTTGCCCGATTCCAGCTCGGCGCCGTGCAGGGCCTCGACCGAGGCGTGCTCCAGGCCCAGTTGAGCGAATTTCTTCGCCGCGTTCTGGAACAGCTCGTTGCGGGCCACGAAGTCGGTTTCGGCGTTAAACTCGATGGCGGCGCCCACTTCGCCGGCGCCGACCTCCTTCGAGGCCACGGCGACCAGGCCTTCAGCGGCGACACGGTCGGCCTTCTTGGCGGCCTTGGACAGGCCCTTGGCGCGCAGCCAGTCGATGGCGGCGTTGATGTCGCCGTTGGTTTCCTGCAGCGCCTTCTTGCAGTCCATCATGCCGACGCCGGAGCGTTCGCGCAGCTCTTTCACGAGGGCGGCGGTGATCTCGGCCATGTTCAGTCTCCTAGTGTCTTCAATGCGGGAACGGCCGGGCTGGTTTAGCCCGGCCGTGTGTCAGTTGGACCCGCGGCCTTCGGGCGAAGACCGTGGTGCGATCCTCAGACCGCGGCCTTCTCGGTTTCAACGGCGTCGTTGGCTTCCGAAGTCGCTTCCTTGGCGGCGTCGTCGGCGACGGCCGGCTCAGCAGCGGCTTCCAGCTCGGCGGCGGCGCCTTCGGTTCCGGCCGGAGCGGCCTCCGCTTCAGCCTTGGCGGCCGAGGCTTCGCGCAGCATCGGCTCGACCGGGGCTTCCGAAGCGCCGAGATCCACGCCCGAGGCAGAAGCGCCGGCGGCCAGCCCGTCCAGGACGGCGTCGGCGATCAGGTCGCAGTAGGTCTGGATGGCGCGGGCGGCGTCGTCGTTGCCCGGCACCGGATAGGTGATGCCATCCGGATCCGAGTTGGTGTCGAGGATGGCGATGATCGGGATGTTCAGCTTGCGGGCTTCCTGGATCGCGATCGATTCCTTGTTGGTGTCGATCACAAACATGATGTCGGGGATGCCGCCCATGTCCTTGATGCCGCCCAGCGAGGCGTCCAGCTTGTCACGCTCGCGCTGCAGGCTCAGCAGCTCGCGCTTGTTGCGGCCTTCGCCGCCGCTTTCCAGCAGGCCGTCCAGTTCACGCAGACGCTGGATCGAACCCGAAACGGTCTTCCAGTTGGTCAGCGTGCCGCCCAGCCAGCGGTTGTTCATGTAGTATTGCGCACAGCGCTTGGCAGCCTCGGCCACCGGGTCGGCGGCCTGGCGCTTGGTGCCGACGAACAGAACGCGGCCGCCCTTGGCGGCGACGTCGCGCACGGCGACCAGCGCCTGATGCATCAGCGGCAGGGTCTGCGACAGGTCGATGATGTGGATGTTCGAGCGCGCGCCGAAGATGTAGCGATCCATCTTCGGATTCCAGCGGTGGGTCTGGTGGCCGAAGTGGGCGCCCGCTTCCAGCAGGGTGCGCATCGAGAATTCAGGCAGGGCCATGATCGTCTTGTCCTTTTTCCGATCAACGTGGCGCGGGGGATTGAAGCCCTAGGGCTCTCGGAATGGTGCAGGCCGGGATGTCTCCCCGACGCGCGCCTCACCCGCGTTGCGAAATGCCCGCGCCCTCTACGCGCAAGGGCCGGAAAATGCAAGCCCGACAGCGACCTTAGAAGCTGCGGCCGTCCACACGTTCGGCGCTCCAGGCCCAGGGCTCCACATCCTCGAGCGTGCGCACGTTGATCGCCGCCATCTCAGCGCCGTCCGGCCCCTTGCCGTAGCCGTACGGCTGAACGCCGCAGGTCTTGCAGAAGCTGTGCTCGATGTTGTGGCGGTTGAAGAAATAAGAGGTCGTCGCCCCCTCCCCCTTCGCCAGCCGTAAAGCCGGCCGGGGAGCGAAGGCCAGGACGAGGCCCTTGCGATAGCAGTGCGAACAGTTGCACTCGATCAGCCCGTCCAGGCTGATATCCGCCTCGAATGTCACCGCGCCGCAGTGGCACGAACCCTTGTAGGTTCTTATTTCGGCCATCAGGCATCCTCCAGCATGATGACGCCCGGCGCCGACTTGAGTGCGCCGCGCAGCGCCGCGTCCAGTCTGTAGCGGCCCGGCAATTTGATTTCCACCTCCTGACGGCCGGCCTCAGGGCTCTGAAGCGTCGTCTGCAGCCAGACCTCGCCGCCCTTGCCCTGCGATCGGGCGCGATCCAGCCGCGCCTTGAGCGCCGCAGCGTCAGCCGCCTGAGCCGAAAGCAGGACCCGCAGCCCGATCTCGGCGTCGTCCAGCAGCGTGTCCATCCGCCGGGCGTCGTCGCCGAAGAAGCGCACCTCGCCATCGGCCGCCTTGGCCCGCACCTTGACCAGGACGGCCGATCCGACCTCAAGAATCTCCCGGCAGCGGCGCAGTTGCTCTGGCGGAAACAGGCATTCGAACTCGCCGGTCGGGTCTGAGAAGGTGACGAAAGCGAACTTCTCACCGGTCTTGGCGCTGGCGCGTTCCTGGCGACGACGCACCACGCCCGCCATCTGGAAGGCCTCGTGCCCCGCCTCGGCCAGGCCTTGCGCCTCGGCCACGAAGGTCACGCGCTTGCGCTTCAGCGCCGGGGTCAGCTCCTCCAGCGGGTGGCCCGACAGATAGAAGCCGACCGCGGCCAGTTCATGATCCAACTGATCCGGCCCGGCCCAAGGCTCGACGCTCCTCAGGCGCGGGCGCGCGGCGTGGGCCTGGTCGGCGCCGAACAGACTGACCTGGCTGGAGGCGCGCTCGGCCGCCACGCTCTGGCAATAGGCCATCAGCACATCGGCCTGTTCGAACAGCTGGCGGCGGTTGGGATGCAGCCGATCGAAGGCGCCTGCCTTGGCCAGGCCTTCCAGCGCGCGCTTGTTCACCGCGCGCGGATCGACACGCTCCAGGAAGTCAAAGATGTCGGCGAACGGCCCGCCCGTTTGGCGCACCTCCACCACATGCTTCATGGCCTCCAGGCCCACGTTGCGGATTGCGCCCAGCGCGTAGAGAACCGCTCCCTGCCCGTCCTCGTAAGCCACATCGAAGTCGGCCGAAGAGCGGTTGATGTCGGGCGCCAGCACCGGCACTTCGAAGCGGCGGCAGTCCTGATAGAAGACCGCAAGCTTGTCGGTGTTCGACAGGTCCAGCGACATGGAGGCGGCGAAGAACTCGACCGGGTGATTGGCCTTCAGCCAGCCGGTCTGGAAGCTGATCAGGGCATAGGCCGCGGCGTGTGACTTGTTGAAGCCGTAGCCGGCGAACTTGGCCACCAGGTCGAAGATGCCGCCCGACTGCGCTTCCGGCACACCCTTCTCGGAGGCGCCCTTGACGAAGCGCGCCCGCTGGAAGTCCATCTCCTCCTTCTTCTTCTTGCCCATGGCGCGACGCAGCAGGTCGGCCTCGCCCAGGCTGTATCCGGCCAGGATCTGTGCGATTTTCATCACCTGCTCCTGGTAGATGATGACGCCGTAGGTCTCGGTCAGCACCTCGGTCAGGGTGGGATGCAGATAGTCGACCTCGGCCCGACCGAACTTGCGGTCGATATAGGTGTCGATCATCTCCATAGGCCCAGGTCGATACAGCGAGATCAGGGCGGTGATCTCCTCGATGGAGCCGCAGCGCATCTTGCGCAGGGTGTCGCGCATGCCCTGGGATTCCAGCTGGAACACACCGACCGTCTGGCCCGAAGCCATCAGCTCATAGGTCGGCGCATCGTGCAGCGGCAGCAGGTTCCAGTCCGGCGCCGCGCCGCGCCGCTCCAGATAGCCCCTCGCCCGGTCCAGCACCGTCAGCGTCTTCAAACCCAGAAAGTCGAACTTCACCAGGCCGGCGGGCTCCACCCACTTCATGTTGAACTGGCTGGCCGGGATGGTCGAGCGCGGGTCCTGATACAGCGGCACCAACTCGGTCAGCGGCCGGTCGCCGATCACGATGCCCGCCGCGTGGGTCGAGGCGTTGCGGTACAGCCCCTCCAGCTCCAGCGCCGTTTCCAGCAGCGCCTTGACTGCGGCCTCGCTGTCGCGCGCTTCCTTCAGACGCGGCTCCAGCTCGATGGCCTGGGCCAGGGTGACGGGATTGGCCGGGTTGTTCGGCACCATCTTGCAGAGCCGGTCCACCTGACCGAGCGGCATCTGCAGCACACGGCCCACATCGCGCAGAACCGCGCGCGCCTGCAGCGTGCCGAACGTGATGATCTGGGCCACGCGGTCCGAACCGTAGTGGTCCTGGACGTAGTCGATCACCTCCTCGCGTCGCTCCTGGCAGAAGTCGATGTCGAAGTCGGGCATGGAGACCCGCTCGGGGTTCAGGAATCGCTCGAACAGCAGGCCGAACCGCAAGGGATCCAAGTCGGTGATGGTCAGCGACCAGGCCACCAATGAGCCCGCGCCCGACCCCCGCCCCGGCCCGACCGGGATGCCGTGCGACTTCGCCCATTTGATGAAGTCCGACACGATCAGGAAGTAGCCGGGAAAGCCCATCTGCTGGATGATGCCGACTTCCCAGTCCAGCCGGGCCCAGTAGTCTTCCTCGGGCGCGGCCGGCTCGACCTGTTTCAGCCGAGCCTTCAGACCCTCGCGCGCCTGGTGCGCCAGTTCGTCGGCTTCCGAGCGCCCGGCGCCCGTGTCGAAGCGCGGCAGGATGGGCGCGCGCGTCTGAACCAGGAAGGCGCAGCGGCGCGCGATCTCGACGGTGTTGTCGCAGGCCTCGGGCAGGTCGGCGAACAGCTCGCGCATGGCCGAGGCCGGCTTGAACCAGTGCTCGCCGGTGATCCGGCGGCGGTCATCCTGGCCGGTGAAGGCCCCGTCGGCGATGCACAGCAGGGCGTCGTGCGACTTCGCCTGCGCCGCCTTGGCGTAATAGACGTCGTTGGTGGCGACCAGCGGCGTGTCGGTCTCATAGGCCCAGCCGACCAGCCCGCCCTCCGCCGCCGCCTCGCGCGGCAGGCCGTGACGCTGCAGCTCGACATAAAAGCGATCGCCGAAGACCCGCTTCATCTCGGCCAGCGCCTCGGCGCCGTCCCTGGTCTTCTTTTGGGCAAACAGCGGGTCGATCGGCCCGTCGGGCCCGCCCGACAGCAGGATCAGGCCTTCCGACCGCTCGGCGATTAGTCGCCAATCAACCCCAGGCTCGGCCATCTCGCCCGCGTCCAGATAGGCTGCCGACGAGAGGGCGCACAGGTTCAGCCAGCCGGCCTCGTTCTGTGCAATCAACACAACGGTCGGCGTCCGCGCCCAGCGCTCGACCATCCGCCCGCCAATTCCCGTGACCGGCAGGGCGCAGGCCACCAGAGGCTGAACGCCCGCATCTCGCGTGGCCTGGCTGAATTCCAGCGCGCCGAACAGATTGGCCCGGTCGGCGACCGCAACCGCGGGCATGCCGGCGTCCGCCGCCATGCGCCCGATCTTGCCCGCCTTGATCGCACCTTCCAGCAGCGAATAGGCGCTGCGCACCCTCAGATGGACGAACCGCTCTGCCTCGGGCGTGGAAATGGCCTGCGTCTCCTTGAACAGGCCCATGACCGACTCACCCGATCAGGAACGCGGCCTGCCACACCATCCAAACGAAGCCGCCGCATGACGCAAGCGACAGCATATCCTTCACCCACCGAGACATGACGGCATCCCCAGATTTCCTGTTCTGGTAATGTTCTATGTTCTGCCTTCGTTCCCGTCAAGCCGCGATGCGTGTCCGTCGGCTGTCGCGTTCGGAGCGCGCCAGCGGTCGGGAAGCCAGCCGCCAGTCGTTTCTCAGTAGGCGTGGCTCTCGGCCGCACGTTCTTCCAGATGGCCGTCCTTCAGGGCGAAGACGCGGTCCATGTGGCCGGCCAGTTCCATGTTGTGGGTGGCGATCAGGGCGGCGACGCCCGTGGTCTTGGACAGCTGACGCAGGCTCTCGAACACCGACCCGCTGGTCGACGGATCCAGATTGCCGGTCGGCTCGTCGGCCAGCAGCAGGCGCGGCCGGTTGGCCAGGGCGCGGGCGATCGCCACCCGTTGACGCTCGCCGCCCGACAGCTGGGCCGGCTGGTGGGTGACGCGGTCGCCCAGACCCAGCGCGGTCAGGGTCTCGGTGGCGCGATCGTGCGCGGCTTTCGCCGACAGACCGGCGATCCGCATCGGCAGGGCCACGTTGTCGCGCGCATCGAACTCGGGCAGCAGATGGTGGAACTGATAGACGAAGCCGATGCGCGACAGGCGCAGACGGGTGCGTGCGCGCTCGTCCAGCCGGCCCACCTCCTCGCCGTCGATGACGACCTGGCCCGTGGTCGGGCGCTCCAGCAAGCCGGCCGCGTGCAACAGGCTGGACTTGCCCGAGCCCGAGGGCCCGATCAGGCCCACGATCTCGCCAGGCCAAACATCCAGATCCACGCCCTTCAGCACCGTCAGCCCGCCCTGGGCGGTCGGATAGGTGCGGCTGACGTCGCGCAGCGACAGGGTCGGCGTGTCGGTCCTATTCATAGCGCAGGGCCTCAACGGGATCGATGCGCGAGGCATTCCAGGACGGCGGCAGGCTGGCCACGCAGCTCATCAGCAGCGACCAGACCGCGACCCAGGTCACGTCGCCCGGATCGACCAGCGCCGGCACCGCGTCCAGCATATAGACCTCGGAGTTGAACAGCTGGACGCCCAGCAGAGCCTCCAGGAAGTGCTGGATCGCGCCGATGTTCAGGCAAAAGGCCAGGCCCAGCGCCAGACCGGCCAGCGTGCCCGCCACCCCGATCGCGGCGCCGGCCACGAAGAAGATGCGCAGGATCGAAGACGGGCTGGCCCCCACGGTGCGCAGGATGGCGATGTCGCGCGTCTTGTTTTTAACCAGCATGACGATGCCCGAGATGATGTTCATCGCCGCGATGGCGACCACCATGCCCAGGATGATGCTCATGGCCGCGCGCTCGATCTGCAACGCGCCCCAGAAGGCCGCCATCTGGGTGCGCCAGTCGGTGACGACTGCGCCGGACCCGACCGCATCGCGCACGGGCGCCATATAGCCGTCCATCTTGTCGGGGGTGCTGACCTTCAGCTCGATGACGTCCCAGACGCCGTCCTTGCCGAAGAAGAGCTGCGCCTGCTCCAGCGGCATGAAGATGAAGGCCTGATCGTATTCCGATGTGCCGGAACTGAACACGCCGCCCACGGTGTAGGTCTTCTCCAGCCCGCCCAGATTGCCAAACGCGCTGTCAGCGCCCGTCGGGGAATACAGGGTGATGGGATCGCCCGGCCCAATGCCCAGGCCGCGCGCCAAGGCGCCGCCGATCAGGATGCGGTCGCCGCCATAGGCGCCCTGGCCAAAGGTCTGACGAGCCTCGTCCGACAGGCTGTCATAGACATAGTTCAGCGACGACAGGTCCTGGGGGCGGATGCCCTTGACGATCGCGCCCGTGGTCGCGCCGCCGGCGCGCAGCAGGCTTTGCGCCTGGACCTGGGGCGCCACGCTGACGACCCCTGGCACATCGGACAGCCGTTGCAGCGCCTGCTCGCGGTCAGGCGAACTCAGCACCTGCCCCTGAACGTACATGTGCCCGTTGAACGACAGCATCCGGCCCAGCAGCTCGGCGCGGAACCCGGCCATGATGCTCATGACGCTGATCAGCACCGCGACGGCCAGCATGATGCCGATGAAGCTGATGATGGCGATCATCGCCACCCCGCCTTCCTTGCGCTTGGCCCGCAGATAGCGGAGCGCCAGACCGATCTCCCAGGCGGAGAAGGCGCCGGCGGGCTTCACCGGCTTGGTCGCCGAGGCGGCATCGCTCATCCGATCAGCTTCCCGAGGGCGGCGTCCAGCGCCAGGCTGTCCTTCTCGCCGGTCGCGCGGCGCTTCAGCTCGACCACGCCGTCCTTCAGCCCCTTGGGCCCGATGGTCAGCTGCCACGGCACGCCGATCAGGTCGGCGGTGGCGAACTTGCCGCCCGGACGTTCGTCGGTGTCGTCATACAGCACGTCCAGGCCCGCGGCCTTCAGGCGGTGCACCGCCTCGTCGCAGGCGGCGTCCACCGCCTCGTCGCCGACGCGCAGGTTGATGACCACCACGTCGAACGGCGCCACGGCGTCAGGCCAGATGATGCCGCCCTCGTCATGGCTGGCCTCGATGATGGCGCCCAGCAGACGCGAGACGCCGACGCCGTAGCTGCCCATGTGAACCGGCGTGTCCTTGCCGTCGGGCCCGGCCACCTGCGCCTTCATCGGCGCGGAATATTTGGTTCCGAAGTAGAAAATGTGGCCGACCTCGATGCCGCGCGCCGACAGGCGGTCGGCCTCGGTGGTCTGGCTTTCAAAGGCGCCCGCGTCGTGCATTTCCTCGGTCGCGGCGTACAGGGCCGTGCGCTCGTCGACGATGGCCTGCAGGTCGTCCCAGTCCACGTCGCCGCCCGGCGCCGGCATCTCGACCAGCTTGCGGTCACAGAAGACCGCGCTCTCGCCCGTGTCCGCCAGGACGATGAACTCGTGGCTCAGGTCGCCGCCGATCGGGCCGGTGTCGGCGCGCATCGGCACGGCCTTCAGCCCCATGCGGGCGAAGGTGTTCAGATAGGCCACGAACATGCGGTTGTAGGCCTTGCGCGCCGAGGCCTCGTCCAGATCGAAGGAATAGGCGTCCTTCATCAGGAACTCGCGGCCGCGCATCACGCCGAAGCGCGGACGCCGCTCGTCGCGGAACTTCCACTGAATGTGAAACAGGTTCAGCGGCAGGGCCTTATAGCTCTTCACATAGCCCCGGAAGATGTCGGTGATCATCTCCTCGTTGGTGGGGCCGTACAGCAGCTCGCGTTCGTGCCGGTCGGTGATGCGCAGCATCTCCGGGCCATAGGCGTCGTACCGCCCAGACTCCCGCCACAGGTCGGCCAGCTGCAGCGTCGGCATCAGCAGCTCGACCGCGCCCGCCCTCACCTGCTCCTCACGCACAATCGCCTCGATCTTGCGCAGCACCCGCAGACCCAGCGGCAGCCAGGCATAGATGCCGGCGGCCTCCTGCTTGATCAGGCCGGCGCGCAGCATCAGCTGGTGCGATACGATCTGGGCGTCCGAAGGCGCCTCTTTCAGAGTGGGCAGGAAGTAGCGCGAAAGGCGCATCGGGCGATCCAGGTCTCGAGTCGAATGAACCCGAGCTTTAGCCGGGTCGGCGGGGCGAAAGCTAGGCGGCGGCCCTAAACGGGCGGCGCCAGGTTCGGCAGGGGCATCCAGCCGATGTAGACCAGGACCATGATGAAGACCCACACCAGGGCCGCCACCCAGGTCGTGGTGATGAACTTCTTCTTCAGCCGGGGATTCTCGGGCGCGCCCCACTGGGCGCCGTCGGTGGGCTGCGTCTGGTCACGCTGGTTCATGCCGAGGGGAAGCACGACGAACAGCACCGTCCACCACACCGTGATGTAGATGGCCGTCATGGTGAAGGGGCCGATGGGCATCAGTGCGCCTCGCTTTTGGGGGTTTCCATCAGTTCGATCAGCACCCCGCCCATGTCCCTGGGATGCAGGAAGAGGATGGGCGTGCCGTGGGCGCCGATGCGCGGTTCGCCCGTGCCCAGGATGGTCGCGCCCTTGGCCCGCAGCGCATCGCGCGCGGCCAAGATGTCCTCGACCTCGAAACAGACGTGGTGCTGCCCGCCCTTCGGATTCTTGGCCAGGAAGCCGTGGATGGGGCTGTCCTCGCCCAGCGGCTCGATCAGCTCGATCTGGCTGTTGGGCAGGTCGATGAAGCAGACCCGAACGCCCTGCGCGGGCAGGTCGAACGGCGCCTGCGACCGCGTCGCGCCCAGCAGGTCGCGATACAGCCGGACGCTGTCCTCGATCGAGGGCGTCGCCACCCCCACATGGTTCAGTCTTCCGATCATCAGGCTCTCGAAACCTTCTTACGGCTCGAACGGGTCGGTCGGCGTGGGCCGGGTCGGCAGCGGCATCCGCGGCAGCGGCTCGTCGCTATTGGCCGCCGACAGCAGGAAGCTGGCCATGATGATCGCCGCCTGGCGCAGATCCTCGGGCCGCAGCTTGTCGTAGCTGTCGATCGAGGTGTGATGAAGGCGGCTGCCGTAATCCAGCGGATCCTGGATGAACTGGAAGCCTGGGATGCCCACGGTCTGCATATAGACGTGGTCGGTGCCGCCCGACGGACGCAGCGAGACCGTGCTGGCGCCCATGCTGGCGAAGGGCTTCAGCCACTCCTCGAACACGGCAGCGGCGGCGACATTGCCCTCGGCGTTGATGCCGCGGATACGGCCAGAGCCGTTGTCGAAGTTGAAATAGGCCACCAGGTCGCGGTGGCCCGGCCTCGGCTCGATGGGCCAGCGGGCGCGCCAGGTGCGGTTCGCCGGCAGGGCGTCCTGGGCGGCGTCGCCCAGCGGGGCGCGGGTGGCGACGTACCGGTCGACATAGGCCAGAGAGCCGAGCAGCCCCTGCTCCTCGCCGTTCCACAGGGCGAAGCGGATGGTCCGCTTGGGCCGCACGTTCAGGGCCTTGAGGATGCGGGCCGCCTCCATGACCACGGCCACCCCGGCGGCGTTGTCGACCGCTCCGTCCGACGCGACCCAGCTGTCCAGGTGGGCGCCGGCCATGACGTATTCGCCCGAACGGCTCGTGCCCGGAATATCGGCCAGGATGTTGTAGGCCTGGGAGTCTTCGTCGTGGAACCGGACGTTGCTGGTCAGCTCCAGCGTGGGCGCGGCGCCGGCTGCGGTCAGACGCACCAGACGACGATAGTCCTCCTGGGTCATCTCGACGCCCGGCACCGTCGGCGTGGCGCCGGCGCGATAGTTATAGCCCGCGCCGTGCAGCAGTCCGCCGTCACGCTGTGACATGCGCACCCAGGCCAGCGCGCCCTCCTCCCTCAGGAAGGCGTCCAGCTGCAGCGTGAAGTCCTCGGCCGTGTTGACCCGCACCGGTGCGTGACGCGGCTGAACGTAGACGTTGCGCCCGGCCAGCTCCTCGTCCGTCAGGCGGCGGAAGACGGGCTGGTCAGACGGCTCCGACGGCGCGGGCGCGGCGCTGATCAGCACGATCTTGCCCGCCAGCTTGCCGCGATGACGGGCGAAATCGCCCGCATTGGCCATGGGCGCGAAGACCACCTCGGCGTTGACAGTCCCGTCGGTTGACGGCGTCCAGGCCACGGGAATGACGCGCAGCTCGATCGGCCGGGGCGCCGTCATTCGGGCGCTGGCGCGGTCGATGGACCAGCCGCGCCCGAACTCGAAACCGTCGGCCCGCACGTTCGACAGACCCCAGTCGCGGAACTGCTGTTGCGTCCAGGCCTCGGCCTGGCGCATCTGCGGCGAGTTCGTGAGGCGCGGTCCGATGCGGTCCGTCAGCCAGCCGGCGGTCTGCATGACCTGGCTCTGGTTCAGCCCCTGATCGATGATGCCGTTGACGGCCAGCCGGTCTACGGGCTGGGCCAGCGCCGGCGTGGCAAGAAGCGTGGCGGAAAGAAGAACAGCCAGATGACGCACGTTAACCCCCGGAAAATGCGATGGCGTCTCTATGGGCGACGTCGCGATCAGCGGCAAGCCGCTCCCACGCCCGGCGCCCGCACCGCCAGCAGGGCCGAAGAGCGCTCGGCGCGGGACATGACGCCGGCGTCTTCCAGGATGCAGCCGATCACGGTGTTGGAGTTGGGCGCCAGCACGCCGTAGTCGATCTCTGCGTCCTCGAGCTCCGCCTTGGCGAGCGACAGCCGCTCCAGCGCGCCGGCGGTCTCTTGCGGATCGCGCGTGATCAGCGTCAGCTCATGGACCGCCTGACCGGATGAAGGGAAGTCATAGGCGCCGGGCGCATAGTCGCCGATCCGGGCCGCCAGATGCTGTTCATTGTCGGCGTCTGCGTCGAAATGCCCGGTCAGGCTGGCTGAAAACACCTGCGCCGGGCCCGTCTCAGGCACCACCAGAATATAGGCGTGGCGCGGGAAGAACAGAAAGTGCGCCAGATACTTGGTCACCGGCACGAAGGGCAGGCCGTCGGGGCCCAGAGCCCGGACGCCGACATAAACGCCTGCCGGAAAGGTGCGCGCATCCACCCCGCCAAACCGCTCGACCAGCTGCTCGGCCATGATCTGATCCAGCACGATGGTCCCGTCCAGCCGCCGCTCGAAATAGCCGCGGATGTCGCTGGCTTTCGCATCCGGTCCCAGCTCTTCGCCGTACAGGCGCGCAAACGCCGTCGGATCGGCCGAACGTCCATCCAGGGGGCTGAACCACAAGGCGGTCGCCACATGCACGAACCGCCGCCCTCGGTCCTCGCGGCTCTGGACCGACAGCCCCAACGCCAGGTTGACCAGGGCGAACACGACCACCAGCAGCGCCATCCATTGCAGCAGGATCAGCGACCACTTCTTCCACCCGTGCAGAGGGTGGCGCGCATGGCGCACGCGCTCCAGTGCGTCGTGCGAACAGCGACGGACCGACTGGCGGAAGCGATGGGGAGCTGAGTTGGCCAAGGGCGCCGGCGAAGCATGAGACTGATCGCCTCAAACCCCGCCGAACGGCCAAGGTTGCGTCCTACAGACGAAGAACGACCGTCTCGACGATCGGCCGACGCGACCAGACGCCTTGGCTGGCCTTCTTCAGGGTTCGGGCGACAGCCTGTTCGACCACCAGCTCGTCCTCCAGCGCCGCGCCCTTCAGACCGCGCACCGTCTGTTCGACGCGTTCGGCCAGGTCGTCGAGGATGTCGCCCAGTGGCTGGTCTTCGTCGCCCGGCAGGCCGATCGCCCGCACGTCAATGTCCGAGACGATCTTGCCGCGCTTGTCGAGGGCGAAGCTGACCACCAGGACGCCGTTGGACGCCGCGTGGCGACGCTCGCGCAGGGCTGTGCCCGCCTCCTCCACCAGCATGCCGCCGTCCACGAACAGGCGGCCTGACGGCACCTCGTCGATGATGGCGGCGGGTCCGGGGGCCAGGCGCACCATGTCGCCGTTTCGCGGCGTTACGGTCTCGGGGACCTGCATGTCCTTGGCCAGCAAGGCGTGTTCGGCGATGTGGCGGCGCATGCCGTGGGTCGGCACGGCGATCCTGGGCCGGGCCCACTGATACATCTGACGCAATTCGTCGCGGCAGGGGTGGCCCGAGACGTGGATGCCCGGCGTGTCCTTCTCGGTGTGGATGCGCACGCCGCGCTCCGACAGCGTGTCCTGCAGCCGGCCGATCGACAGCTCGTTGCCCGGGATCACTCGCGACGAGAAGATGCAGTGGTCGCCGCGTCCCAGCTTGATGAAGGGGTGCGAGCCGTCGGCCACGCGCGACAGGGCTGCGCGCGCCTCGCCCTGGCTGCCGGTGCACAGATACAGGATCTGCTCGCCCGGCCAGATGCGCGCCTCGTCCTCGCTCAGGAAGGGCTTCACGTCCGACAGCATGCCGACCGACTTGGCCGCAGCCGTGATGCGGTGCATCGACCGCCCGGCCAGGGCCACGCGTCGTCCGGCCGCCTCGGCGGCGCGGATCACGCTGTCCATGCGGGCCACGTTGGAGGCGAAGCAACCGACCGCGATCCTACCAGTGAGGCCAGAGATCAGCTTCGCGAGCGCCTCTCTCACCTCGCCCTCGGAACCAGCGACGCCGTCGACGAAGACGTTGGTGGAATCGCACACCATGGCCAGCACGCCTTCGTCGCCCAGGCGCTGGATGGTCTCGATGTCGGTGCGCTCGCCTACGACGGGATCGTTGTCGATCTTCCAGTCGCCAGTGTGCAGCACCGTGCCCAGCGGCGTCTTGATCGCCAGGCCGTTGGGTTCGGCGATGGAGTGGGTGATCGTCACCATCTCGACTTGGAACGGGCCCAGGTCGATCGTCCCGCCCAGCGGAACCTCGTGCAGCGTCACCTGATCCAGCAGGCCGGCGTCGCGCAGCTTTTCGCGGATCAGATAGGCGGTGAACGGCGTCGCATAGAGCGGGGCCTTGATGCGTGGCCACAGCCAGCCCAGGGCGCCGATGTGATCCTCGTGCGCGTGGGTCAGCACGATGCCGCGGATGTTCTCGCCCTCCAGATAGACCGGATCGGGCACGATCACGTCCACGCCAGGCGTCGAAGGGTCGCCGAAGGTCACGCCCACGTCGACCACGATCCACTCGCGGTCGTCCGCCGGGCCATAGCCGTAGGCGTTGAGATTCATGCCGATCTCGTTGGATCCGCCCAGCGGCAGGAAGACGAGTTCGTTGTCGTTGTTTTTGTTCATGCGCCCATGTGGGTGTTGCGGCGCCAGATTTCGAGCAGGCCGCGGATGGTTAGGTCGGGATCGAAGTGATCTATGCTGTCGGTGGCGCCTTCGAACAGCGAGGCGACGCCGCCCGTGCCGATGACGGTCATGGGGTTTCCCCACTCGGTTTTGATGCGCGCGACCAGCCCTTCGATCAGCGAAATATAGCCCCAGAAGACGCCGGCTTGCATGTTGGACACGGTGTCCTTGCCGATGACACGCTCGGGCTTCTGGATGGCGATGCGCGGCAGCATGGCCGCCGCCTCGTGCAGCGCCTGAAGGCTCAGGTTGACGCCCGGCGCGATGACCCCGCCCTCGAAGGCGCCGTCGGCGGCGATGACGTCGAAGGTCGTCGCCGTGCCGCTGTCGATGACGATCAGGTCGCCCGGATATTTCAGATGCGCCCCGATGGCGTTGACCAGCCGGTCCGCGCCCGCCTCCGAGGGCTTCAGGATGCGCGCCTCCATGCCCAGCGTGGCGTTCTCGCCGATCACCAGGGGCTCGGCGCCCAGGTAGCGCCGCGACAGGTTGCGCAGGTTGAACATGGACTGCGGCACGACGCTGGAGATGATGCAGCCGTCCAGGGCCTTCAGATCCAGCCCGCGCATCGCCATCAGTTGAGACAGCCAGACGGCGTATTCATCGGCCGTGCGGCTGGACTCGGTCGCGGCGCGCCATTGGGCGACCCAGTCGGTCCCATCGTGCACCGCAAACAGCGTATTGGTGTTGCCCTGTTCGATCGCCAGCAGCATCACGCGGCCTCCTCGCCAAAGAAGACATCGCCGGCCGAAACGCGACGCAGCGTCCCGTCGGCCAGCCGAAGCCTCAGCGCCCCGTCGGCCTCGACCCCGTCAGCCTGGCCGGCGATCGTCTCGTGACCCAGGCTCGCGACGCACGGGCCGTCCAGCCCCCGCGCCCGGGCGCGCCAGGCGTCAAGGATTGGCTCGAACCCCAGACTCTCCCAGCGCTCGATCCACGTGGCGAAGGCCTGGCTCAGGACAGTCAGCGCGACGTCAGGCGACGGCGGCTGCGACACATCGGCCCTCAGGTGCTCGGCGATGCAGGTCGCCGGCCGTTCGACGCCCTGCGGCGCCTGCGCCAGATTCACGCCGATCCCGACCGCTAGCCATACTCCGCGTTCGGCCTGACCGGATTCGATCAGCACGCCCGACACCTTGCGGCCGTCCAACAGCACGTCGTTGGGCCATTTGATCGAGACCAGGGCGGCGGGCGCAAAGGCGTCCAGCAGATCCAGGGTGGCGAGGGCCGCGATGAAGGTCACCTGTGCGGCCTCGGCGGGCGGCTTCTGAGTCAGTTGCAGCAGGCTGGCCGTCAGATTGGCGCCGTCGCTCTCCCACGCGCGGCCGCGCCGCCCGCGCCCGGCGGTCTGACGCCGCGCGGCGATCCACAGCGGTCCGGTCTCGCCGGCCTCGGCCCGGCGTCGCGCCTCGGCGTTGGTGGAGTCGACCTCGTCGAGGAACAGGACCGGGGCGGCGGTCGCCACCGTCCTACGCGCCTCCGAAGCCGCTCGCGGCCGCCCGCGTCAGGGGCTCGAGCCAGATCAGACCCACGATCACCAGCGGGAAGGAGAAGGCGGCCGTCGCAAACGCCACCGTCTTCGCCTCCACCGGCGCGGCGTCGGTCTTGACCTCGTCCACGGGGGGATCGAACCACATCAGCTTGATGATGCGCAGATAGTAGAAGGCCGCCACGACCGAGGCCACCAGACCGGCGGCGCCGGCCATCCAGTAGCCCGCGTCGGCCGCTGCGCCGAAGACGTAGTATTTGGCCCAGAAGCCGGCGAAAGGCGGCATGCCCAGCACCGACAGCGACAGCACCGTGAGCGCAATGGCCGTCACCGGGCGGTCCTTCTTCAGGCCGGCCAGGTCGGCGATGTTTCGGATCGGCCGGCCGCGCTTGGACAGCGACAACAGGATGGCGAAGAAGCCCAGCTGGTCGATGACGTACAGCGTCATGAACATCAGCATGGCCTGCAGGCCCAGCTGCGTGCCCGCGGCGATGCCCAGCAGGGCGTAGCCGATGTTGGCGATCGACGAATAGGCCAGCAGGCGCTGGATGTTCTTCTGCGCCAGGCCGCCGAAGGCGCCGACGGCGAAGCTGATCAGCGAGATGAGAATGATCACCTGCGCCCACTGGTCGTGCGAGCCGGCGAAGCCGTCGATCAGCACGCGCGCGATCAGGACCATGGCCGCCATCTTGGGCGCGGTGGCGAACAGGGCCACGACCGGCGTCGGCGCGCCTTCATAGACGTCCGGCGTCCACATGTGGAACGGCGCGGCCGAGACCTTGAACGCCAGGCCGCAGATCAGGAAGACCAGACCGAAGATCAGGCCCGGACCGGGGTTGGCGGCGGCGTAGGCCGCGATCTCGTCGAAACGCATCGAGCCGGTGAAGCCGTAGACCAGGCTCGCGCCGTACAGCAACAGCCCCGACGACAGCGCGCCCAGCACGAAGTACTTCAGGCCCGCTTCCGACGCCTTCAGGTCGTCGCGGTGATAGGCGGCCAGCACATAAAGGGCCAGCGAATGCAGCTCGATGCCGACATAGAGCGAGATCAGGTCACCCGACGACGCCATCATCGACATGCCGACCGAGGCCAGCACGATCAGGATCGGATACTCGAACTTGGCGATCCGTTCGCGGTGCATCCAGCCGTCGCCCAGCACGATAGCGACGGCCGCGCTCAGGAAGATCACCACCTTGGCGAACACCGCCAGCGGATCGGCCACGAAGGCGCCGTTGAAGGCCGCGCCCAGCGGGCCGGTGGCGGCGATCACGGCGGCGGCGATCAGGAGCAGGATCGACGCGCCCGAGATCAGGCGCGCGGACTTCTCGCCGGAGAAGGCGCCGACCATCAGCAGCACCAGGGCCCCGACGGCCAGGGTGATCTCGGAAGCGGCGAGGTGAAGGGCTTGGGACAGGTCAGGCATCAGTCTCTCACCCGCCGATCGCGGCGCGATAGGCGCTGGTCAGGGCCTCGACGGCGGGCCCGGTGTAGTCGAGGACGGCGGCCGGATAGACGCCCAGCCAGATCGTCCCGATGATCAGAGGCACGAAGGTCAACAGTTCGCGCTTGTCGATGTCGGTGATGGTCTTCATCGCCGGATTGGTGATCTCGCCGAACATGACGTTGCGGTACAGCGTCAGGGCGTAGACCGCCGAGAAAATCACGCCCGACGCGGCGCCCAGCGCCGTCCAGGTCGAGACCTCATAGACCGCCGTCATCGTCAGGATCTCGCCGATGAAACCCGAGGTGCCGGGCAGACCGACGTTGGCCATGGTGAACATCAGGAAGATGGCGGCATACCACGGCATCCGGCTGGTCAGACCGCCGTACTGGGCGATCTCGCGGGTGTGCATCCGGTCATAGACCACGCCGACGCACAGGAAGAGCGCGCCCGAGATCAGACCGTGGCTGATCATCTGGAACACCGCGCCCTGCACGCCCTGCTCGTTGCCGGCGAAGATGCCCATGGTGACGAAGCCCATGTGCGCGACCGACGAATAGGCGATCAGCTTCTTCATGTCGGTCTGCCGGAAGGCGACCAGCGAGGTGTAGACGATGGCGATCACCGACAGGGTGAAGACCAGGGGCGCGAACATCTGCGACGCCAGCGGGAACATCGGCAGGTTGAACAGGATGAAGCCGTAGCCGCCCAGCTTCAGCAGGATGCCGGCCAGGATGACCGATCCCGCCGTCGGGGCCTGAACGTGGGCGTCGGGCAGCCAGGTATGCACCGGCCACATCGGCATCTTCACCGCGAACGAGGCGAAGAAGGCCAGCCACAGCAGCGTCTGAGCCTGGGGCGAGAAGGCGTATTCCTTCAGCGCCGGAATGCTGGTGGTGCCGGCCGTATTGGCCATCCACAGCATGGCCAGCAGCATCAGCACCGACCCCAGCAGGGTGTAGAGGAAGAACTTGTAGGCCGCGTAGATCCGGTTGGCCCCGCCCCAGATGCCGATGATCAGGAACATCGGCACCAGGGTGCCTTCGAAGAAGATGTAGAACAGGAACAGGTCCAGCGCCGTGAAGACGCCGATGACCAGCGTCTCCAGCACCAGGAAGCAGATCATATATTCGACCACGCGGTCGGTGATCGTCTTCCAGCTGGCAATGATGCACAGCGGCATCAGGAAGGCTGTCAGCAGCACGAACAGGATCGAGATGCCGTCCACGCCCAGGTGATACTGGGCGCTGGCGAACCAGACGTAGCGTTCGACGAACTGATAGGCCGGGTTCGACGGATCGAAGCTGGCGACCAGCAGGACCGATACGGCCAGCACGACCAGGGTCGTGCCCAGAGCGATCCAGCGCGCCGCCGGCGCGGCGTCGCCCTTGCCCAGCAGCCGCGCGGCCAGAATGGCGGCGGCGCCCAGCAGCGGCAGGAAGGTGACGAGGCTCAGGATGTGAGGCACGGGATCAGGCTCCCCACGTCGCGATGGCGAAGGCGAGCAGACCCGCCACCCCCAGCAGCATCACGAAGGCGTAGTGATAGACGTAGCCGGACTGCAGCTTGGCCAGTCGTCCAGCGGATTTCAGCGAGGCCCAGGCGGCGCCGTTCGGCCCCAGCCCGTCGATGATCTTCACGTCGCCGACCTTCCAGAACAGGTCGCCGATCTTCTTGGTCCCGCGCACGAAGACGAAGTCGTACAGCTCGTCGAAATACCACTTGTTGTAGAGGAAGGCGTAGATCGCCCCTCCCCGCTCGGCCATCCGGCGGCCCATGCCTTCGCGCAGGACATAGATCCACAGCGCCGTCAGCGTGCCCGCCAGCGTCATGACCAGCGGCGCCCACAGCACCCAGACCGGTACATAGTGGCTGTCGTGCAGCACGTGGTTGGCTTCCGAGGTGAAGATCGCCCCGCGCCAGAACTCGGCTTCGTGGTGGCCGACGAAGCTGTCGTAGAAGACGAAGCCCGCCGCGATCGCGCCGACCGACAGCAGCAGCAGCGGGATCAGCATGACCCACGGGCTCTCGTGCGGCTTCAGCGGGCCGTGGTGGTGATGGTCGTCGTGCTCAGCGTGGGCGTGGCCCGCCACCGGCGCGTCGTGGGCCGGATGGGCGCCGTCGGCCAGGGGCTCGTCGTGCGTCTCCAGCTGGGCCGGCTGATGCGCGTGGGCGTCCGCGTCATGGATCGGATGCTCGTCCTCCTTCCACACCGGCTTGTTGTGGAAGGTCATGAAGATCAGGCGCCACGAATAGTAGGCCGTAAGCGCCGCGGCGAAGAGGCCGATGAAGAAGGCGAACAGGCCCACCGGGCTATAGCCGGCCGAAGCGAAGGCGCTCTCCAGGATCGAGTCCTTGGAATAGAAGCCGGCGAAGCCCCACTTCAGCTGCGGAATGCCCAGACCGGTGATGGCGATCGTGCCGATCATCATGACCGCATAGGTCACGGGCAGCAGCTTCCATAGTCCGCCCATCTTCCGCATGTCCTGCTCGTGGTGCATGCCATGGATCACCGAGCCGGCGCCCAGGAACAGCAGGGCCTTGAAGAAGGCGTGGGTGAACAGGTGGAACATGGCGGCCTGATAGGCGCCGACGCCCGCCGCGAAGAACATGTAGCCCAGCTGCGAACAGGTCGAATAGGCGATGACCCGCTTGATGTCGTTCTGGGTCAGGCCGACCGTGGCGGCGAACAGGGCCGTGATGGCGCCGATGATGGCGATGATCTGGCTGGCGACAGGGGCGTATTCGTAGATCGGGCTCAGCAGGCAGACCATGTAGACGCCGGCCGTCACCATGGTTGCGGCGTGGATCAGGGCCGACACCGGGGTCGGGCCTTCCATGGCGTCGGGCAGCCAGGTGTGCAGGAAGAACTGCGCCGACTTGCCCATGGCGCCGATGAACAGCAGGAAGCCGGCCAGATCCAGGGCCGACCAGGTGTGGCCCAGGAAGGTCCAGCCCGTGCCCGCGCGCTCGGCGATCAGCGGGAACAGCTCGGCGAAGTCGATCGTGCCGAACATCCAGAAGATGGTGATGATGCCGAGCGCGAAGCCGAAGTCGCCGACCCGGTTGACCACGAAGGCCTTGATGGCCGCGGCCGACGCCGTGGGCTTCTTGTACCAGAAGCCGATCAGCAGATAGGACGCCAGGCCCACGCCTTCCCAGCCGAAGAACAGCTGCATGAAGTCGGCGGCCGTGACGAGCGCCAGCATGGCGAAGGTGAACAGCGACAGATAGGCGAAGAAGCGCGGCTTGGAGTCGTCCTCCGCCATATAGCCCCAGCTGTACAGGTGCACGAGCGAGGACACGCTGGTCACCACGATCAGCATCACCGCGGACAGGGCGTCGATGCGGATCGACCAGGTCGACTGGAAGTCGCCGACGTTGATGAACGGCAGCAGGCGCAGGGTGAAGGCTTCCAGCCCGCCCCAGGTCCACTGAATGAACACGAACCACGACACGGCGCAGGCGAAGAACAACAGGCCCGTGGTCACGGCCTGCGAGGCGACGTTGCCGATGCGGCGGCCGAAGAAGCCGGCGACCATCGCGCCCAGCAGGGGCGCGAAGACTCCGAGGGTGACGAGAAGCTGGATGGTCACGATCAGCCCTTCATCACCGAGGCGTCGTCCACGGCGATGTCGCCGCGGTTACGGAAGAAGGTCACCAGGATCGCCAGGCCGACGGCGGCCTCGGCCGCGGCGACGGTCAGCACGAACATGGCCATGATCTGCCCGGCGATGTCGTTCAGATAGGCCGAGAAGGCGACGAAGTTGATGTTCACCGACAGCAGGATCAGCTCGACCGACATCAGGATGATGATGACGTTCTTGCGGTTCGCGAAGATGCCGAACACGCCGATGGTGAACAGGATGGCGGCGACCGCCAGATAGTGGGGCAGACCGATGTCCATTACAGAAGCTCCTCAGGGCTGACGCCCTGGCCGGTCTGGGCCGATTTGACTTCGACGGCGGTGCGACGGTCGCGGTTGACCTGGGCCGACGGGTCCTGGCGACGGATGTGCGGCTTGTGCCGCAGCGTCAGGGTGATGGCGCCGATCATGGCGATCAGCAGCACGATCCCGGCGGCCTGGAAGAAGTAGACGTAGTCCGTATAGAGCACCCGCCCGATGGCGTGGACGTTGGTCAGCTCGGCATTGGGCGCGGCCAGCTCGGTGATGCCGCGCGCCGCGCCGCCCTGCACCACGGCCATCGAGATCACGATCATCTCGATCAGCAGGACGGCCGCCACGATGGCGCCGATCGGCAGATAGCGGGCCCAGCCTTCGCGCAGACGCACGAAGTCCACGTCCAGCATCATGACGACAAACAGGAACAGCACCGCAACGGCGCCGACGTAGACGACCACCAGCAGCATCGCCAGGAACTCCGCGCCCAGCAGCACGAACAGCCCCGCCGACGAAAAGAAGGCCAGGATCAGCCACAGCACCGAGTGCACGGGGTTGCGCGCGGTCACGACCAGCAAGGCCGAAACCACGGCCACGGCCGCCAGCAGATAGAACGCTATGCCTTGCAGCATTGCCGGGACGTCGCCCCCTTTGAAAACCTGGCCCGGCCGAAGCCTGACCATCCTGACTCGCGCCCCCTTCGGGGACGCCTGCGGAATCGGCGCTCCGTTTAGCGATACGGAGCGTCGAGTTCCAGATTCTTCGCGATCACCCGCTCCCAGCGGTCGCCATTGTCCAGCAGGCGCTGCTTGTCATAGAGCAGCTCCTCGCGGGTCTCGACGGCGAACTCCGAGTTCGGGCCCTCCACGATGGCGTCCACCGGGCAGGCCTCCTGGCACAGGCCGCAGTAGATGCATTTGACCATGTCGATGTCGTAGCGCGTGGTGCGGCGGCTGCCGTCGACGCGCGGTTCGGCCTCGATGGTGATGGCCTGCGCCGGGCAGATGGCCTCGCACAGCTTGCAGGCGATGCAGCGCTCTTCGCCGTTCGCATAGCGGCGCAGGGCATGCTCGCCCCGGAAACGCGGCGACTGCGGATTGCGCTCGAACGGATAGTTCACGGTCGCCTTGGGGCGCGCCATGTACTTCAGCGACAGACCGATGGCGCCGATGACGTCCAGCATCATCGCGCCCTTGGTCGCCTGGACGATACGGGTGAACATCACGCGGTTTCCTCAGCCGGGGGAGCGGCGGTCGGGGTTGAAGTCTGGGCCGGAGCCTTTTTGGCCTGCTCGTCGCGCCACTGGCGTTCGATGCGGTCCTGGCGCTGCTGCCACTGATAGCCCGACGCCGGCGGCGCCTCGTAGGGCGCGCACGCCGCCACGGGCGCGGTCAGCATCAGGCCGATGAAAAGACCTCGCATCACGCCCCCACCGCGAACACGCGCCAGGCCGAGACGATGACCACGGCCACCAGCGACGACGGCAGGAAGATCTTCCAGCCCAGGCGCATCAGCTGGTCATAGCGATAGCGCGGCACGAAGGCCTTCACCATGGCGATCATGATGAACCAGAAGATGATCTTGCCCATGAAGACGGCGAGATAGAACAGGTTGGCCAGGAAGGTCGGCCAGCTGTCCAGGAAGCCGGTCGGGAAGCCCGGGTGCCAGCCGCCGAAGAACAGCAGGCTGATCATGGCGCACATGAAGACGATGTTGGCGTACTCGCCGATCATGAACAGCAGGTAGGGCGTCGAGCTGTACTCGACCTGATAGCCGGCCACGAGCTCGGACTCGGCCTCGGGCAGGTCGAACGGCGGGCGGTTGGTCTCGGCGAGGGCCGAGATGAAGAAGACGATCGCCATCGGGAACATGACGATGATGGTGGGCCAGGTCGCGGCGCCGCCGCCGAAGGCGAACCAGTTCCAGATCCAGCCCTGCTGCTGCGTCACGATGGCGGTCAGGTTCATCGTCCCGGCCAGCAGGATGACGTTGATGATCACCAGGCCGATCGAGACCTCGTAGGACACCATCTGCGCCGCAGAACGCAGTGAGCCCAGGAACGGGTACTTCGAGTTCGAAGCCCAGCCGCCCATGATGATGCCGTACACGCCCAGCGAGCTGATCGCGAAGATGTACAGGATGCCGACGTTCAGGTCCGAGATGACCCAGCCCGGCGCGAACGGGATCACCGCCCAGGCAATGAAGGCCAGGATGAAGGTGATCAGCGGCGCCAGGATGAACACCACCTTGTCCGCGCCGGCGGGGATGATGATCTCCTTCAGCACGAACTTGAAGAAGTCGGCGAAGGACTGCAGCAGGCCGAACGGGCCGACCACATTGGGGCCTTTGCGCATCTGCACGCCCGCCCAGATCTTGCGGTCGGCCAGCAGCAGGAAGGCCAGCGAGATCAGGATGCCGACGGTGACGAGCAGGATTCCGCCGATGGTGGCGAGCGTCCAGCCGACAGGGGTGGTCCAGAAATCCATCAGACGGCCTCGATCGCGCGCAGGATCAGGAAAATGAACAGCAGGATGCACGCTGTCTCGACGATGAAGGCGATCCGGATGATCCACACGGAACGATGCACGCCGAGATCATGGAGTTGCTGCTCGCCCCCGAACAGCGCGGCATTCAGGCGCTTGGAGTCGGCGGGATCATCAGCCTTGATGCCCATTGTCTTGGCCAAGGCGACGAACTGCATCGTCATGACAACTCCGAGAACGCAGGCGATGGCGACCGGTGCATAGAGATAGATAGGAAAACCGCCCAGCGTCATCGCCCTACTCCGCCGCCATCGCGACCGGCTGCACGCGCTGGGCGGACAGTTCGGCCATGGTCGCGCTGGCGCGCGCGATCGGGTTGGTCAGATAGGGGTCGAGCACCGGCGAGACGAAGTCGCGCTCGCCCAGTTCGCCCTTGGCGCCCAGGGCCGTCACGTCGAAGTTTCCCGCCGAGGCCAGATAGTCGACGCGCCCGAAGGTCGGGTGATCGGCCATCAGCTTGGCGCGCAGCTGGTCCAGCGTGTCGTACGGCAGGGTCTGGCCCACGCGCTCCGACAGGGCGCGGATAATGGCCCAGTCTTCCTTGGCCTCGCCCTTGGGGAAGACGACCCGATCGGCCATCTGCACCCGGCCCTCGGTGTTGACGTACAGGCCCGGCTTTTCGGTATAGGCCGCGCCCGGCAGGATGACGTCGGCGCCGTGCGCCCCGCGATCGCCGTGGCTGCCCAGATAGACCTTGAAGGCGCCGGTGGCCGAGGCGTCGATTTCGTCGGCGCCCAGGAGGAACAGCACGTCCAGCGCCCCGGTCTTGACCATGTCGGTCGCCGACAGGCCGCCCTCGGCGGGCACTAGGCCCATGTCCAGGCCGCCCACGCGCGCGGCGGCGGTGTGCAGCACGTTGAAGCCGTTCCAGCCGTCCGTCACCACGCCCAGCTTGGCCGCCAGCTTGCCGATGGTGTTCAGCGTCGCCGCCCCGCCCTCGCCCGCCAGCGCGCCGGCGCCGACGATGATCGCAGGCCGCTCGGCCTTGGACAGCCAGTCCGACGTCGCCTTGGGCAGCTTGCCCAAAGTCTTCGCTCCAGCCCCCAACCAGTTGTAAACATAGGTGAGATCAACCGGCTGGCCAATCAGGGCGATCTCGGCGCCTCCCTTCAGCCAGGCCTTGCGCAGACGGGCGTTCAGAAGCGGCGCCTCGACGCGCGGATCGGCGCCGATGATCAGCACGGCGTCCGCATGCTCGATTCCGGCGATGCCCGAGTTCATCAGCCAGCCTTCGCGCGGCCCATAGCCCAGCGCCGAGCCGTCCTGACGGCAGTCCGTATTGGCCGAGCCCAGGGCGCGGAACAGGTCCAGCGCCGCCTTCATCGATTCCGCGTCCTGCAGGTCGCCGGCCACCAGGCCGATGCGGTCCGCCGGCGCCACCTTCAGACGCTCCGCCACCGCGGCCAGCGCCTCGTCCCACGAGGCCGGGCGCAGCTTGCCGTTCTCGCGCAGCCAAGGCCGGTCCAGGCGACGCGCCTGCAGGCCGTCGACGGCATAGCGGCTGCGGTCCGACAGCCATTCTTCATTGATGCCCTCGTTGACGCGCGGCAGCACGCGCATGACCTCGGCGCCCCGACTGTCAGCGCGGATGTTGGACCCCAGCGCGTCCATCACGTCGATGGTCTCGGTCTTCTTCAGCTCCCATGGGCGATAGTGGTACTGCCACGGCCGGTGGGTCAGGGCGCCGACCGGGCACAGATCATTGACGTTGCCCGACAGCTCGCTGTCGATGTTCTTTTCCAGATAGGTGGTGATCTCGGCGCTCTCGCCGCGCGAGATCATGCCGATGTCGGGCACGCCCGCCACCTCGGTGATGAAGCGGACACAACGGGTGCACTGGATGCACCGCGTCATAAAGGTCTTCACCGTCGGACCCATGTTCTTTTCTTCGACCGCGCGCTTGTTCTCGGCATAGCGAGAGCCGTCGCGGCCATAGCCCATGGCCTGATCCTGCAGGTCGCATTCGCCGCCCTGGTCGCAGATCGGGCAGTCCAGCGGGTGGTTGATGAGCAGGAACTCCATCACCCCTTCGCGGGCCTTCTTGACCATCGGCGTGTCGGTGAAGATCTCCTGGCCCTCGGCGGCCGGCAGGGCGCACGACGCCTGCGGCTTGGGCGGTCCGGGCTTCACCTCGACCAGGCACATGCGGCAGTTGCCGGCGATCGACAGCCGCTCGTGATAGCAGAAGCGCGGAATCTCGTGTCCGGCGCGCTCGGCGACCTGGAGCACGGTCATGCCGGGCTCGAACTCAGTCTCTACGCCGTTGACCTTGGCGACGGGCATCAGCGGGCCTCTTGCTCAGCGGCCACGGCGTACTGTTCCGTGGCGGTCGTCCCATCCGGGAGTGTCGTGGTGATGGTGACAGCCTCGCCGTCCAGGGCGAAGCGGGTCACCGGGTCGCCGGACTGGTTCATCCAGCGGCCCTGATCGGGATTGGCGGTGTTGGTCAGACGCCAGGCAGCGACGTCGCCCTCGACCCGGCATTCGGCGCGGCTGACCCCGCCGTCGACCGGCGCGCGCCAGCTCAGCGAGACCACCTGGCCGGTCAGGCCCTCGACCTGCACGGCCGACAGATCCTGGCCGTGCACGGCCGCCAGGGCGGCGCGGCAGACCTGGCGCAGCTGATCGGCGTTCAGCACGACCGGCGCAGCGGTCACGCCGTCCGACGACGGCGCCTGGGCCGCGACCTGTTCGGTCGGGCTGGGCGCAGCCACATCGGTCCGCTCGCCGCATGCGGCGAGGGAGACCAGGCTGATCGCGATGACCGGGGTCAGGCGCATCCCCTACTCCGCCGCGATCGCGTGGCCGGCGAAGTTCGCGCGGTGGCTGCGGTAGTTGGCGATGCGCTCTTCGATCTCGTGACGGAAGTGACGGATCAGGCCCTGGACCGGCCAGGCGGCCGCGTCGCCCAGCGCGCAAATGGTGTGGCCCTCGACCTGGCCGGCGACGTCCAGCAGCAGGTCGATCTCGGACGGATCCGCCTCCCCGATCGCCATCCGCTCGAGGACGCGCCACATCCAGCCAGTGCCTTCGCGGCACGGCGTGCACTGGCCGCAGCTCTCGTGCTTGTAGAAATAGCTGATGCGGGCGATCGCCTTCACCAGGTCGGTCGACTGGTCCATGACGATGACCGCCGCCGTCCCCAGGCCCGAGCGCATTTCACGCAAGCTGTCGAAGTCCATCAGCGCCGTCTCGGACATCTCGCGCGTGATCAGCGGCACCGACGATCCGCCCGGAATCACGGCCTTCAGATTGTCCCAGCCGCCGCGCACGCCGCCGCAGTGCTCTTCCAGCAGCTGCTTGAGCGGGATCGACATGGCCTCTTCGACATTGCACGGCCGGTTCACGTGGCCGCTTATGGTCATCAGCTTGGTGCCCGTGTTGTTCGGACGACCGAAGCCCGCGAACCACTCGGCTCCGCGACGCAGGATGGTGCCGACGACGGCAATGGATTCGACGTTGTTCACCGTGGTCGGGCAACCGTACAGGCCTGCGCCGGCGGGGAACGGCGGCTTCAGGCGCGGCTGGCCCTTCTTGCCTTCCAGCGATTCCAGCAGGGCCGTCTCTTCGCCGCAGATATAGGCGCCGGCGCCGTGGTGGATGTAGACGTCGAAGTCCCAGCCGTGGACGTTGTTCTTGCCGATCAGCTTGGCCTCATAGGCCTGCTTGACCGCCGCCTCCATGCGCTCGCGTTCCAGCACATATTCGCCGCGCAGATAGATGTAGCAGGCGTGCGCCTGCATGGCGAAGCTGGCGATCAGGCAGCCCTCGATCAGCAGCTGCGGATCGTTGCGCATGATCTCCCGGTCCTTGGCGGTCCCGGGCTCGGATTCGTCGGCGTTGACGACCAGATAGTGCGGACGGTCCTTCACCTCCTTGGGCATGAAGGACCACTTCAGCCCGGTCGAGAAGCCCGCGCCGCCGCGTCCGCGCAGGCCCGAGTTCTTGACGTTGGTGATGATCCAGTCTCGACCCAGGTCGAGCATGTCCTTGGTGGCGTTCCACGCGCCGCGCGTCTTCGCCCCGTCCAGCGTCCAGTCCTGGAGGCCGTAGAGGTTGGTGAAGATGCGGTCCTTGTCCTGAAGAATGCCGACCATCAGGAGACCTCACGCATGCGACGGCGGTGATAACGGGTGCGCTTGAAGATCGCCGCCAGCATCAGCGCCCAGCCCACGGCCAGGCTGGCGTAGCCGAGCCACTGCACGGTCGGACCGGCGGAGCCGGCGCGCTCGACCATCAGAATGGCCAGGGCGCCGATCAGAACCAGGGCGAAGCCAGCCAGGCGCTCGCGCCGGCCAACGGCGCGCAGCTCGTTGCGATAGGCCCGCACGGCGTCTTCGTCGTTAAAGTCCGGCCGAGACATCAGGCGGGCTCCTTGGCGGGCTCGCTGTTGGGCAGTTTGGCGATCGGCTGGGCGGCCGAGCCGTCGTACAGCGCAGGATCGGTCAGCGTCAGGGCGCCGCCCTCGGGCTCGGACGTGGTGCGGCCCACGCGGCTGCCCGGCTGGGGCGATTGGCCGGCGGCGAAATCGTCGATGATCTGGGCCATGGTCTCGGCCGTCAGGTCTTCGAAATAATAGTCGTTGATCTGGGCCATCGGCGCATTGGCGCAGGCGCCCAGGCACTCGACTTCCTGCCAGGTGAAGCGGCCGTCGGCCGACAGCGTGTCCTTGGGACCGATCTTGGACTTGCAGACCTTCATCAACTCGCCCGAGCCGCGCAGCATGCACGGCGTGGTGCCGCACACCTGGATCAGCGCGGCCTTGCCGACCGGCTCAAGCATGAACATCGTGTAAAAGGTCGCGACTTCCAGCACGCGGATGAACGGCATGCCCAACAGGTCGCCGATGGCGCGGATGGCGGGCTCGCAGACCCAGCCTTCCTGCTTCTGGACCAGCCACAGGATCGGGATCACCGCCGACTGGCGGCGGTCGGCCGGATACTTGGCGATCCACCATTCGGCCTTGGCCATGGTGTCGGCCGAAAAGGCGAACGAGGCGGGCTGGTCCTTGGCGAGACGACGAACGCTCATCGGTCCACTTCTCCGAAAACGATGTCGAGCGAGCCGAGGATGGCGGACACGTCGGCCAGCATGTGGCCGCGGTTCATCCAGTCCATCGCCTGCAGGTGGCGGAAACCTGGGGCCGAAATCTTGACCCGGTACGGCTTGTTGGTGCCGTCGGACACCACATAGACGCCGAACTCGCCCTTTGGCGCCTCGACGGCTGCGTAGACCTCGCCTTCCGGCGTGCGGAAGCCTTCGGTGTACAGCTTGAAGTGATGGATCAGGGCTTCCATCGACCGCTTCATCTCGCCGCGACGCGGCGGCACGATCTTGTTGTCCTCGACCATGACCGGATCGCCGGGGCAGTTGCGCAGACGGTGGATGCACTGCTCCATGATCCGCACCGACTGCTTCATCTCTTCGATGCGCACCAGATAGCGGTCCCAGCAGTCGCCGTTCTTGCCGACGGCGATGTCGAAATCCAGCTCGGCGTAGCACTCGTAGGGCTGCGACTTGCGCAGGTCCCAGGCGATGTCGGACCCGCGCAGCATCACGCCGGTGAAGCCCCAGGCCAGGGCCTCTTCCTTGGAGGCCACGCCGATGTCGACGTTGCGCTGCTTGAAGATGCGGTTGTCGGTGACCAGCGCCTCGATGTCGTGCAACGCGGCCGGGAACTCCTCGCACCAACGCGCGATGTCGTCGACAAGCTGCGGCGTCAGATCCTGGTGCACGCCGCCGGGCCGGAAGTAGTTGGCGTGCAGGCGCGCCCCGCAGGCGCGCTCGTAGAAGACCATCAGCTTCTCGCGCTCCTCGAAGCCCCAGAGCGGCGGGGTCAGGGCGCCGACGTCCATGGCCTGGGTCGTCACGTTCAGCAGGTGCGACAGGATGCGGCCGATCTCGGAGAACAGCACGCGGATCAGCTGGGCGCGATACGGCACCTCCACGCCCAGCAGCCGCTCGACGGCCAGGCAGAAGGCGTGCTCCTGGTTCATCGGCGAGACATAGTCCAGCCGGTCCAGATAGGGCACGTTCTGGAGGTATGTGCGCGCCTCCATCAGCTTTTCGGTGCCGCGGTGCAGCAGGCCGATGTGCGGATCGACCCGCGTCACGACCTCGCCATCCAGCTCCAGCACCAGGCGCAGCACGCCGTGCGCGGCAGGGTGCTGAGGGCCGAAGTTGATGGTGAACTTGCGGTCGTCCATCTCGCGCGCATGCGCGGTGCGGCCGTCGTGTTCGAACGGATCGACGTCCATGGCCGCCGAAGGATTTGCGACGTCGGTCATCAGGCCTTGCTCCCCGCCTCGGCCTTCTCGTCGCCCGGCAGCGGCGGCAGCGGATATTCCGCGCCCTCCCACGGGGACAGGAAGTCGAAGTTGCGGAATTCCTGGGTCAGTTTGACGGGCTCATAGACCACCCGCTTCTGCTCTTCGTCGTAACGGACCTCGACATAGCCCGTCATCGGGAAGTCCTTGCGCAGCGGATGCCCCTCGAACCCATAGTCGGTCAGCAGGCGGCGCATGTCGGGGTGGCCCGAGAAGATCATGCCGTACATGTCGAACGCCTCGCGCTCGAACCACTCGGCCGCCGGATAAACGCCGATAGCGGTCGGCACCGGCTTGACCTCGTCGGTCAGGACCTTGACCCGCAGACGCACGTTCCGGGTCATGCTGAGCAGGTGATAGACCACCTCGAACCGCTCCGCGCGGTCGGGGAAGTCCACGCCGCACACGTCCAACAGCTGCTGGAACTCGAAGCGGTCACGCAGCGCCGTCAGCACCTCGACGATCCGCTCCCGCGGCGCGATCAGGGTCAGTTCGCCGAACGCGACCTGCGCTTCGACGCCCAGCGCGCCCACCATCTCGGCGCCCAGCGGCGTCAGGGCACTCTCGGACACGGCGATGTCGGCCGCGCGGCCGGAAACCGGAACGCTCATCGATCGATGGTCCCCGTGCGGCGGATCTTCTTCTGCAGTTGCAGCAGCCCGTAAAGCAGCGCTTCCGCTGTCGGCGGGCAGCCAGGCACATAGATGTCGACCGGCACGACCCGGTCGCAGCCGCGCACCACGCTGTAGCTGTAGTGATAATAGCCGCCGCCATTGGCGCAGCTGCCCATCGACACGACGTAGCGCGGGTCCGGCATCTGGTCGTAGACCTTGCGCAGCGCCGGAGCCATCTTGTTGGTCAGGGTGCCGGCCACAATCATCAGGTCGGACTGACGCGGGCTGGCGCGCGGCGCCATGCCGAAACGCTCGACGTCGAAGCGCGGCATCGACATCTGGATCATCTCGACGGCGCAGCAGGCCAGGCCGAAGGTCATCCACATCAGCGAGCCGGTGCGCGCCCAGGTGATGACGTCGTCCAGCGACGCGGTCAGGAAGCCGCGCTCGCCCAGTTCGGTGTTCACCGCCTCGAAGAACTTGTCGTGGATCTTGGGATCATAGCCCTCGACGGTCGACCGCGCGCCGGAACCATAGCTTTGGCCGGCGGGCGCCAGGGGCGAGCCGTTGGGACCCAGCAGGGTCGGCACGGGCGTGGAAGGCGCGATCACTCCCATTCCAGGGCTCCCTTCTTCCATTCGTAGAGGAACCCGACGGTCAGCACGCCGAGGAAGATCATCATCGACCAGAAGGCGAAGATCATTCCGCCGCGCGACAGGTCGAACATCGACACCGCCCACGGGAACAGGAACGCCACTTCCAAGTCGAAGATGATGAACAGGATCGAAACCAGATAGAAGCGCACGTCGAACTTCATGCGCGCATCGTCGAAGGCGTTGAAGCCGCACTCATAGGCCGACAGCTTCTCGGCGTCGGGGTTCTTCGGAGCCATGACCCAGGCGGCCAGGATGAATCCCAGGCCCAGCACGGTCGCGATCCCGGCGAAAACCACTATCGGCAGATATTCCAACAGAAATTCGTTCATTCGAGACAAGCCTCGTCCGCCAGGGAGGGATGGCGGAATCGGCGCTTTCTAGACCCAACCCCGCCGGGGTTCAAACCCATGTGCGCAAAGGTTTTTGTGCGAACGGTTCGCAATTCGACGGGCCAATTTGTCGCGGCCTGTGCGGTTGCCGCCCGCGCCTTCGCCCTGCCCTATGCGGCAGAGCTGTTTTGAGGGTCTCTTGATGAGCGTCGGCACCCGACTTCTGAACTTCGTCGAGCGCACGGGCAATCGCCTGCCCGACCCAGTCTTCCTGTTCGTCTGGCTGATCGGCCTGCTGATGGCGATCAGCGTGCTGGGCGCCTGGATGGGATGGTCCACGGTCAATCCGGTGACGCAGGAGCCGATCACGGCGCAGAATCTGCTGTCGCCCGACAACATGCGCCAGCTGCTGGTCGAGATGCCGCGCACCCTGACCGGCTTCCCGCCCCTGGGCTATGTTCTGGTGGTCATGCTGGGGGCCGGGGTGGCCGAGCGCACCGGCCTGTTCTCGGCCGCGATGCGCGCCGGGGTGCGCAAGGCTCCGACCAAGTTGCTGACGCCGATCATCATCTTCATCGCCATCCTTAGCAGCCACGCGGTGGACGCCGGCTATGTCGTGCTCGTGCCGCTGGCAGGCGTGCTCTACGCGGCGGCCGGACGGCATCCGATCGTCGGCATTTCGGCGGCCTTCGCCGGCGTGTCGGCCGCCTTTTCTGCCAACATCATGCCGGGACAGCTGGATGTGCTGCTGCTGGGCATCACCGAAACAGCGGCGCACCTGATCGATCCGTCCTGGCAGATGAATCCAGCCGGCAACTGGTGGTTCATCATCGCCATGACCTGCATGTTCGTGCCGCTGGGCTGGTGGGTGACCGACCGCATCATCGAGCCGCGCCTGGGCGCCTGGACACCGTCGGCGGACGCCCCGGTCAAGCTGGACGAGGGCGACCTTTCCAATCCCGAGCGCAAGGGTCTGGTTTGGGCTGGCCTGGCCCTGCTGGCGGTCATCGGCGTGTGGGCCTGGCTGACCCTCGCGCCCGGCGCGGCCCTTTTCGATCCGGAGGGCGAGACCTCGGCTCAGCGGCTGGCGCCCTTCTATCAGTCGCTGGTGGCGGCCTTCTTCGCCCTCTTCCTGGCCACCGGCGTGGCCTATGGCGTCGCCGCCGGCACGGTGAAGTCGCACCGCGACATCGTGAAGATGACGACCCAGGCCATGGCCGACATGGCGCCCTACGTCGTCCTGGCCTTCGTCGCCGCCCACTTCGTGGCCATGTTCAACTGGTCGAACCTGGGGGCCATTATGGCCGTCGCGGGCGCCGAGATGATCAGCAACTCGGGCCTGAACACCTTCGGCCTGCTGTTCGCCATCGTCATCGTCAGCGGCCTGATCAACATCTTCGTCGGCTCGGCCTCGGCCAAGTGGGCGCTGCTGGCGCCGATCCTGGTGCCCATGCTGATGCTGCTGGGAATCAGCCCCGAGATGACGACGGCCGCCTACCGCATGGGCGATTCCGTGACCAACATCGTCACGCCCCTGATGGTCTATTTCCCGCTGGTCCTGGCTTTCTGCCAGCGGTGGGACAAGACGTTCGGTCTGGGCAGCCTGATGGCGCTGATGGTGCCTTACTCGCTCGCCTTCCTGATCGTGGGTTCGATCCTGACCGCGAGCTGGGCGGCGCTGAACCTTCCGCTGGGCCCTGGCGCAGGCGTTCACTACATCATGCCCACGCCCGCCGAGGCCGTCCAGCCGGCCAATCCCGTCGGTCCGGCGGCCCCTGTCCAACCCGTGCGGTGATTTCGGGAAAAAGGGTGTTGACGTGAAAAGGGGCGCCGCCTAAACGACGCCCCTCGCTGGGGCGCAACGCTGCTTCGGCCGGGAAACGCGGGTGTAGCTCAGTTGGTTAGAGTGCCGGCCTGTCACGCCGGAGGTCGCGGGTTCGAGCCCCGTCACTCGCGCCATTCCTTCCGAAACGAAGGGATGGCGCACTGCCCTTCCCTCCTCAAATCGCCTACGAAAAAGCGCGCACCGAGTGATCGGCGCGCGCTTTTCGTTTCTACGCTCAGCGGATCACTGAACGGGCAACGCCTCGCCCGGCTGCACGAAGGCCGCCTGGCCCGTAAGGTCGCCATAGACCATGCTCAGGTCCTCGAAGACGCGGTTCCAGGCGAACTGCTCGACCGTCTTCACCCGCGCATTCCGCCCGATCAGGTCGATGTCGCGCTCGAACAGGGCCGCGACCGCCTCGGCATAGGCGCGCGGATCGGCGCTGGCCGACAGCTGGCCCACCGATTCGTCGACCGTCTCGGCCACGCCGCCGGCGTTGACGCCCACCACGGGCCGGCCGCAGGCCATGGCCTCCAGCACGATGAGGCCGAAAGGCTCCTTGTCATTGGCGTGCACAAAGGCGTCGCAGCTGGCGATGATGCGCGCCACCCGCGCCGGATCCTTTTCATAGGGCAGCGAGATCACTCGCTCCTCGGCCGGCATGCCGGCGCCCGCTCCGACCAGCACCAGGTGATAGGGATCGCCCAGCATCTGAACCGCGTCGATCAGCACGTCGATGTTCTTCTCTCGGGCCGGTCGGCCGGCGAAGCATAGCAGCCGCGCGCTGGCGGGCAGATCCAGCTTCTTTAACAACCACTCTCGGTCGCGGCGGTCAGGCCGGAAGGTGTCGATCTCAACGCCCAGCGGCCGAATGACGATGTTTCCGACGCCGGCCTCCTCCAGCCGGCGCGCGATGAATCGGCTGGGCGACACCACGCGATCGAACTGGCCGAACAGCTTGGCCCAGCGCTTTTCCACCGGCTTCTTGGCCCATTCGCCGAAATGCAGCGCCGCCAGGCCGGCCGGGTCCGAATGACAGAAGCCGACCACGGGACAGCCGGCGCGCTGACCCGCCTCAAGGGCGCCCTGGCCAGGCGTGTAGGGATCACCGGCCTCGATGATGCTGGGCTTGGCCGCCGCCACCCAGGCGCCCCATTTGCGCACCGAACTAGGCCAGCGATAGCCGTCGCCGAACGGCAGCTTGGCGGCGTGCAGCCGCACCACCCCGTCTGATCCCGCCTTATGGGTGGCGCCCGGGACGATCAGCGTGTGGGCCACGCCCGGCCGATTGGCTTCCAGCCAGGCCTTTTTGGACAGCAGATAACGTTTCACCCCGCCCGAGCGCGGCGCAAACAGCATGGTCGTGTCCACCAGACGCGGTCGATCGTCGACTGCGGAGGCGACCTTCAGAGCGCGCAGCGTCTGGATCACGTCCTCGTCGCGGATCAGGCGCAGCTCGCTTTCCTGCACATCGAGACCGGTCATGCTCATGTTCGGGGTTCCGTCACGTCCGGCGGCTGCAACGCCTGACCGACGTCTTTGGATGCGTCGCCGCGTCTTGGTTGCGGAGGTCATGATCCGCCCCTACTCTCGTGAAAGGCCAAGCTCAAGAGCCTTCACAAAGCCGTCCGCGGAACGTCGTCGGCCTTGCATTCGCCTCAAATTCGAGAAACTTGAGACATGCTGGCGCGAACCCTGTTAAGGGCGGCGTCGCACCTTGCGCGCGTGGCCACAGGGGTTTTCTTCCGAATGCGTATTCTTCTTGCGACCGCCGTTGCGATCGCCCCTCTGATGATCGCCGCGGGCGCGCAGGCCGAGGTCGTGATATCCAGCGCTCGCACCACCCCAATAATCACGTCTAACGCGACCGGAAGCGGGCCGGACAACATTCGTCTGGCGAATGGCGGTTCGATATCTGTGACATCGGGCGCCGCAATCACGGTCGATTCGAATCACACAGTCGGAATGGACACCGGGTCCTCCATCACGATGGAGAACGCTCAGAGCGATGTCGCCGCCATTCATATCCAAGGCGGCGTCACGACCGGCCTTCGGATCAGCGGTGTGATACAGGTGACGGACGACATCACGGTCTATCCGGACACAGACGGCGATGGCGACCTTGACGGCCCTTGGGCCACCGGCAGTGGTCGATACGGGGTCCGAGTGAGCGGGCCAGGCGCGGTCACCGGCGACATCTTGGTGGAAGGCGGCGGGGCCATCGGCGTGGAGGGCAACTCGTCTTATGGCATTTCCGTCGAAAGCGCTTTGAACGGCCGTCTCCAGATCGTTGGCGGCACCATCCAAGTCGTCGGTGACGACACAGTGGCGGTTCGAACGACGGCTACGGTCGACGGTCCCGTGAACATCGGCGGAAGGCTGAACGCAACGGGTGAAAACGCTGTAGGGGTTCTCATCGGGGGGGATGTCACCGATCGGGTGGCAATCCAGGCCAACATCACCACCACAGGGTATCGCTATCCGACCCGTGCGACACCTGAATTCATTTCGAAACTAGATCCCGACGACCTCCTTCAAGGGGGGCCGGCCGTTGTCGTCGCCGGAAACGTGGGACGTGGCGTTATCATCGATGCTCCGCCGCAACGCGATCCGGAATCCCAGAACACGGATCAGGACGGCGACGGCATCCCGGACGCGTCGGAAACCACAGCGCTCATAACCACGAGCGGATCAGCGCCAGCGGTTCTGATCGGCGCGACTGATCGAGCGATAACCCTGGGCGTCGCGGGTGATGAGGACAACGCGTTCGGTTTCATAAATCGCGGCGAAATCAACGCGTTCGGCGTTTATGATGAAGTCTCCGCCACCGGTGTTCGTTTCGGCGCAGATGGCGGCGGCGCGGTCACGGTTCAGGGCGGCATCCGAAACGAGGGCACGGTCAACACTGTGTCGTTCGAAGCCGATTCGGTGACTTACAGAGTCGGCTCCGGCGTTGCGACGCCGCAGCTTGTGAATACGGGCGTGATGAATGCCGTAGGCACCACTGATGGGGCGGACACAGTTGCGAACATCCTCCTAGAAGCCGGTGCGAGCGTCACAACCTTGGAGAACCGGGGTTTTCTGCAAGCCACCGGAAGCGGTAACGCGGCGAACGTGTTCGGCGTCCTGGACCTGAGCGGAACCCTGACGAGCATAACGAACTATCGCTCGATTCAGGCCTCCCTGCTGACGTCTGACGGCCCCGTGACAGGATCTACTAACGCAATCGACGTGAGCGCTAACATCACTGGCGTAACCATCGTCCAGGACGGCATCATCGCCGAAGATGGCAACACCGACGCCGACGCGGATGGCGACGGCGTTCCTGATGCGCGTGAACCATCCATCGTGGGATCCATCCTGCTGGGCTCTGGAGCAGACGTCGTCGATATCAGAAACGGCACAGTGGCTGGAGATATCTTCTTCGGCGCGGGCGCCGACCAGTTGTTGATCTCCGGCGGAGCGGTAGTCAGAGGAGAGATAGACAGCGGGGACGGCCAACTCGACATAAACATAGCCGACGGCAGGCTCGACTCACGGAACACGTCCGCACAGAATATATCGTCGCTCTCGCTAGGCGACAAAGGCGCCCTTATCGTCACGCTCGACCCTGCCTCGGGCAACACAAACGCCGGGTTCGATGTCACTGGACAGGCCGTTTTGGCTGAAGGCTCGTCCGTTGGAGTGCGCTTCAACTCCCTGATCGACGATCCCACGCGTTTCAGCATTGTTCGGGCGAATTCCCTCTCCGTTTCGGGCCTTGATCGCGACGAAATCCAGGCGAACTCTCCTTATCTGTTTGTAGTTGAAGCCGACGCCAATATCCCTGCGGGCGAATTGTTCGTCGATGTTCGACGCAGAACTGCGGACGAAGCGAGTTTGATTCGTGTGGAAGGACAGGCGTTCGACGCAGTCTATGAAGCCCTGAAACAGAATGACCCTCTTCGCGGGGCGTTCATCAATCAGCTGGACCGCGAAGGCTTCATCGACCTCTACGAACAGATGCTGCCGGACCATTCCGGCGGGCCGCTGTTGTCGCTGGCATCCGGCGTCGACGCCGTTACGCGCGCGCTTACCGGTCGCAATGCGACCGCTGCGCCGGGTCAGACCAGCGCCTGGGTGCAGGAGATCAACTTCTACGCCGACAAGGACAAGACCGACAGCTACGGCTTCCGTTCGGAAGGCTTCGGCTTCGCCGGCGGGGTCGAGCGGGGCACCGGCCTTGGTGCGTTCGGCATCTCAACGGCGTTCACCTCGTCCGACCTCAAGGATCCCGAGGCCGAGGCCGAGGAAGTTCTCTCGGCCAGTCTGTTCGAACTGGGCGCCTACTGGCGTGCGCAGGGGCAGTACTGGAGCACGTGGGCCCGAGCGGCGGCAGGCTACGCCACCTTCGACTCGACCCGGCAACTGATCGGCGAGGGCCTGAACCTGCGCACCGAATCCGATTGGCACGGCTTCACCTTGGCCGCGGCCGGCGGGGCTTCCTACGAGCGCCACTTCGGTCGCGTGAATGTGCGTCCTGAGGTCTATCTCGAATACTTCTCGCTCAGTGAGGACGCCCACACCGAAAGCGGCGGCGGCGACGGCTTCGATCTCGACTTCGACAAGCGCAATGGCCACCTGTTCTCTGCAGTGGCGGCGATGAACGTCGGTTACGGCTTTGGCCGGGACGGCAACATCCGACCTGAACTGCGTCTCGGCTGGCGCCAGAACATCTCGGTGGAAGCCGGCGACACCATCGCGCGCTTCGCGTCTGGGGGGCCAGACTTCCGCCTGACGCCGGGCTCGATCAAAGGCGGCGGACCGATCATCGGTTTCCGCCTGAATGTCGGCAATGAACTGGGCATGCTGTCCATTACCGGTGACGCCGAACTGCTTGAAGACTATGTGCGCTACAGCCTGCTGCTTCGCGCAAGCTTCCGGTTCTAGACAAAGGGGGGTCAGGCGGCGGCCGCAGTTCTTGCGGCTCGCCTGAATCCCTGCTTCCGTCTGACGAGAGCCGACGACTCTGCTTCTGGAACTGGCAGGCGTCGCCTTTTGGCTATGTCGGCAATGATCGAGATCCCCACCAAATCCACCGCCTGAGGAAGGCGCGGAAATCCTGGTGAGAAGTCGGCTTACTCGCCGCTGCACCTTGTGCCGAATGGCGGGCGCGCATTGAACTGTTGCGGCCATAGGGTAATCGCAGGGGCGAACCCATCCAAACCCGTTGTTGCGCGGCAGCCCTGCTCGTCATGCGTGCGCGCGCCTTGATCTTGGGCTGCATTTGTGATGCGCTGGTCAGTGCTTCAATGCGAGGTGACAGGAGGGAACCGTGAAGCCCATCTACCGGATGTTTGTCGTCGCCGCTGCCATCAGCGGCTCCGCCTTTTTAGCCACAGCGACCGCCACCCCGTCGAAAGCCGCTTGCATCGGAGACGACTGTTTCCAGAAGTGCCTGTGCGAAGCTGACTGTCATGCGCTGCTGAGTGGCCACCCCACCCTTCCAACCTGCCTTCAGTCTTGTAGCGCTTTGGCCCCGCCGGAGTGCCCGGACTGCTGACGTCGGCGTGCCTCCTTCGTCGAGCAGAGGCCATGCCTGAATCAGATAATCATCACATCAAGACGTTCGGAGGCGGAACGGCCGGAACACCTGTGACTTCAGAATGTTGGTGGGCGGCGAGGGGTTCGAACCCCCGACCCCCTCGGTGTAAACGAGGTGCTCTGACCAGCTGAGCTAGCCGCCCGATTTGACGGTTTCTGCCTGTCGGCATGACATTGCGCAAGACAAAGGGCGGCCGGACCGAGGTCCGACCGCCCTTCTTTTCGCTCAGTGGCTGACGCTGACCGTCGTATTGTCCGATGGCCCGGCAGCGGGCGGCGGAAGCGGCTCTGCCGCCTCGTCCCATTCCACCGGCGTGAGGGTGCCCGTCAGCGCCCACTTCAGCGCCTCGTCGGCGGTGGAGATCGCGACGATCTCCAGAGCGTCCTTCACATTGTCAGGCACGTCGGCCAGGTCTTTCTCGTTCTCCTGCGGGATCAGCACGGTCTTGACCCCGGAACGCAAGGCGGCGAGCAGCTTCTCCTTCAAGCCGCCGATGGCGGTCACGCGGCCACGCAGGGTGATCTCGCCGGTCATGGCGATGTCCTTGCGGATCGGCACGCCCGTCAAAACCGAGACCATGGCCACCGTCATGGCCACGCCGGCCGACGGACCGTCCTTGGGCGTGGCGCCGTCCGGCACGTGGACGTGAATGTCGGTCTTCTCGAAGACCGGCGGCTTGACGCCGAAGGCCAGAGACCGCGCCCGCACATAGCTGGCGGCCGCCGAGATCGACTCCTTCATGACCTCCTTGAGGTTGCCGGTGACCGTCATGCGGCCGCGGCCCGGCATCTTGATCGCCTCGATGGTCAGGATGTCGCCGCCGAACTCCGTCCAGGCCAGACCGGTGACGATGCCGACCTGATCGTTCTCGTCGGTCTCGCCATAGCGGAACTTCCGCACGCCCGCGTATTCGGCCAGCTTTTCGCTGTCGACGGTTATGGTCGTCGCCCCGGTCTTGGCCATCTCCCGCACGGCCTTGCGGGCCACGCCGCCCAGGGCGCGTTCCAGAGACCGCACACCGGCCTCGCGGGTGTAGTAGCGGATCAACTCGCGGATCTGGTCTTCGGGCACGATCAGCTCGCCGGCCTTCAGACCGTGGTCTTCCAACTGCTTCGGCAACACGTGACGCTTGGCGATCTCGACCTTCTCGTCTTCGGTGTAGCCAGAGACCCGGATGATCTCCATGCGGTCCATCAGAGGCTGGGGCATGTTCAGGCTGTTCGCGGTCGTCACGAACATCACCTGCGACAGGTCGTAATCCACCTCCAGATAGTGGTCGCCGAAGGTCGAGTTCTGCGCCGGGTCCAGCACCTCGAGCAGGGCCGAAGACGGATCGCCGCGCCAGTCGGCGCCCAGCTTGTCGATCTCGTCCAGCAGCACGAAGGCGTTGGTCGTCTTGGCCTTCTTCATCGACTGGATGATCTTTCCGGGCATGGAGCCGATGTAGGTGCGGCGGTGTCCACGGATCTCAGACTCGTCGCGGACTCCTCCCAGCGACATGCGCACGTATTCGCGTCCCGTGGCCTTGGCGATCGACTTTGCCAGCGAGGTCTTGCCGACGCCCGGAGGGCCGACGAGGCACAGGATCGGACCCTTCAGGCTCCCGGTGCGCGCCTGGACAGCCAGATACTCGACGATCCGTTCCTTGACCTTCTCCAGGCCGTAGTGATCCTCCTCGAGGATGTCCTCGGCCTTGGCCAAGTCGATGGGCTTCTGCTTGGCCTTGCCCCACGGCACCGAAAGCAGCCAGTCGAGATAGTTCCGCACCACGGTCGACTCAGCCGACATCGGGCTCATGTTGCGTAGCTTCTTGACCTCGGCCTCCGCCTTCGCGCGCGCCTCCTTGGACAGGCGCGTCTTACGGATGCGCTTCTCCAACTCCATGATCTCGTCGCGCTGATCGTCGGTCTCGCCCAGTTCGCGCTGGATCGCCTTCATCTGCTCGTTGAGATAGTATTCGCGCTGGGTCTTCTCCATCTGCCGCTTCACGCGGCTGCGGATCTTCTTCTCGACCTGAAGGACGCTGATCTCGCCCTCCATCAGGCCATAGACTTTCTCCAGCCGCTGGGGCACGTCGAAGGTCTCCAGCAGGCCCTGTTTGTCGGCGATCTTGACCGACAGATGCGCGGCGACGCTGTCGGCCAGCTTGGACGGGTCGCTGACCTGGGGAATAGAGCTGAGGGCCTCGGGCGGCACCTTCTTGTTCAGCTTCACATAGTTTTCAAACTGTTCGATGACGGCGCGCAACAGGGCCTCGGACTGCGAGGGCTCGCCGGGCTCGTCAGCGATGTCGACCGCCTCGGCCTCATAATAGTCTTCGCGGTCGGTGAAGCGGGTCAGGCGCGCGCGGCCCTTGCCCTCGACCAGCACCTTGACCGTGCCGTCCGGCAGTTTCAGCAGCTGCAGCACTGTGGCCAGGACGCCGACGGGATAGATGGCCTCGGGCGAAGGATCGTCGTCGACCGAGTTCTTCTGGGTGGCTAGCAGGATCTGCTTCTCACCCTTCATGATTTCGTCCAGCGCGCGCACCGACTTTTCGCGGCCCACGAACAGCGGGACCACCATGTGGGGGAACACCACGATGTCTCGCAGCGGCAGAACGGGGAGGATTTTGCTCTCGGACATATGCCTACTTTCCGGGGCCCTTGCTGATCTCCGGCCCGCCGCGAAGCAGTGATCCGGCGTGAAACCTTCTCGCTGCGACTCGGCCCGCCTTTCCGGCGGCTTTCAGGGAAGTATGTGGCCTCGCGGACGCCCGGTTCAAGCGTGACCGCCCACTGGGCGAAAACCTTGTCGTGAACAACTCGCACGCATGATCAACCCGAGGAAGGTTCAGACCACGCAAACAGCCGCAGCTTGGCTGGCCTTTGACTGAGAAATTTCCCCGCCAGTCGCTGTGGCGCCGCCGCCGCGCTCGGCAACTTCCCTCGAGCTTCGCCGTTCAGCGAACACGCATTGAGAGGGAGGAACCACCATGCGCCTGTTTATCGTCGCCTCGGCCGTAGGCCTGCTCGGCCTCGCCGCCTGCCAGCGTGAGGAAGCTCCCGCCCCGTCCCCTGCCGTCGACGACGCCGTGCCGACCGGCGGCACGACGACCGGCTCGGGTTCGACAGCCGGGTCAGGCGCGGGCTCCAGCACCGCCAGCGGTTCAGCCGCCTCGGCGACCGACGCCGGCCGTGACGCCGCCTCAACCGAGACGATGGACGCCTCAGGCGCCCGCGCGACTCAGGGGCTGGCTTCGGGTCCGGGCGGTCCGGTGACGCAGGAGACCCGCGATAACGCAAAGACGCGGGCTGAGGAAACCAACCTGCACCCGCGCACCCCGGGCTGAGGACACGAAAAGGGGCGGATCATTGATCCGCCCCTTGTCCGTTTGCGACTTCCGAACGCGATCAGGCCGCGCCGTCAGCCTTCTTCTTGGACGCCTCTGAGTAGATGATCAGCGGCTGCGCCTTGCCGTCGATGACCTCGGCGTTGACGACGACCTCCTCGACGCCCTCGAAGGTGGGCAGTTCGAACATCGTCTCCAGCAGAATGCCTTCAAGGATCGAACGCAGACCACGCGCGCCGGTCTTGCGGGTGATGGCTTTCTTGGCCACCGCCGACAGGGCGTCGTCGGTGAAGGTCAGTTCGACATTCTCCATCTCGAACAGACGCTTGTACTGCTTGACAAGGGCGTTCTTGGGCTCGGTCAGGATGGTGACCAGCGCCGCCTCGTCCAGATCCTCCAGCGTCGCCAAGACCGGCAGACGGCCGATGAACTCCGGGATCAGACCAAAGCGCATCAGATCGTCCGGCTCGACACCCTTCAGGATATCGCCCGTGCGACGCTCATCGACTTCCTTGACCTTGGCGCCGAAGCCGATCGAGGCCCCTGCCCCGCGCGCGGAAATCACCTTCTCCAGGCCGGCGAAGGCGCCGCCGACGATGAACAGGATATTGGCGGTGTCGACCTGCAGGAATTCCTGCTGCGGATGCTTGCGGCCGCCCTGCGGCGGCACGGAGGCGACGGTGCCTTCCATGATCTTGAGCAGGGCCTGCTGCACGCCCTCGCCCGACACGTCTCGGGTGATCGACGGATTGTCAGACTTGCGTGAAATCTTGTCGATCTCGTCGATGTAGACGATGCCGCGCTGGGCCCGCTCGACGTTGTAGTCTGACGACTGCAGCAGCTTGAGGATGATGTTCTCGACATCCTCGCCCACGTAACCGGCTTCGGTCAGGGTCGTGGCGTCGGCCATGGTGAACGGCACGTCGATGATGCGCGCCAGCGTCTGGGCCAGCAGCGTCTTGCCCGAGCCGGTCGGCCCGATCAGCATGATGTTGGACTTGGCCAGTTCGACGTCGTTGTTCTTCGTCGCGTGGTTCAGGCGCTTGTAGTGGTTGTGCACCGCGACCGAGAGCACCTTTTTGGCGTGGTTCTGGCCGATCACATAGTCGTCCAGAACGTCGCGGATCTCCTTGGGCGTAGGCACGCCGTCCTTGGAGGTCTTGAAGGCGATCTTGTGCTCTTCGCGGATGATGTCCATGCACAGCTCGACGCATTCATCACAGATGAACACCGTCGGCCCGGCGATGAGCTTGCGCACCTCGTGCTGGCTCTTTCCGCAGAAGCTGCAGTAGAGGGTGCTCTTGGCGTCTGTGCCGGCTGCTTTGGTCATAGACCCTTCTCACTCCCGCCTTTGGACCCGACATGGGCTCCCAGGCGCTTACTCCGCATCGAGTCGCCGACTCTGAACGCGAAGGTCTTCAGAAATTGACAATCACCCATCGCAGCCGCCGCCACAACCCCGAAGAGATGCGTCGACCAGCCGCCCCGTGCAACGAAGCACGATGGATTGGGATCACGGCGAATGTCTGACATGGGAATCGCAGAGGTCGTTCGCCAGCCCCGAGAAGGACAGCCGATCGTCGCCTTCGATTTCGACGGCACCCTGACGATCCGCGACAGCTTCACTGATTTTCTACGGTGGCGTTCCGGGTTGAGCGGCTGGACCTTGGGACTGGTGAGGATGGGGCCGGCGCTCGCAGCCTATGTGCGCGACCGTGATCGGGGACGGATCAAGGCGGCTTCAGTGCGCCAGTTCTTGATGGGAGTCCGTCGTGACTCTCTGCGAGCCGAGGCCGAACAGTTCGCCGAAAACCGCTGGGCCGGCTTCATGCGCCCCGATGCGCTCACGGCCTGGGACGAGTGGGGCCGCCGCGGGGCTTGGCGTGTCATTGTCACCGCTTCGCCTGAAACCACGGTCGAGCCGTTCGCCCGCCGCCTGGGCGCGGACGCCCTTCTGGGCACCCAGTTGACCTTCGATGCGGACGATTGCGTTACGGGAGCCTTCGCCTGCCCGAACTGCCGCGGGGAGGAGAAGGTGATCCGTCTTCGAGCTGCCTATGGGGATGATGTCCGCTTGGCCGCCGCCTACGGCGACACCTCAGGCGACACTGAAATGCTGGCGATCGCCGACCAGCCGGGTTTCAGGATCTTCAACCAGCGGCCCTGAATCGTCAGCGGCCCTGTGCATCCACGTCAAACGTCACGGCCTTGCCGCGCGACGCCGGATCCCAGCCCGCATCGATCGAGGCGGTGACCGCGTTGCGAACGGCGTCCAAGTCTACACGCTGCTTCTCCACGTCCGGCCTGCCGTTGGGACGCAAGGGCGGCGGAAACTGCACGATGGCCTCGCGTTTGAAGTCCTGATGCCGCAAGGTCACAGCCAGCCCTTCCCACTGATTGCCATGGGTCGGACGCGGCTGGCGGCGAAGAGACCAGCAATAGGTCTCTCCATCCACCTCGACTGTGCCTTCAGTGTCGCGTGTCAGATTCATCGAGCGATCAGGGCGTCTTGACCCCATCGGCGTCGGCCTGTTCGCGCTTGTCGTAGACGTGGTCGACGATGCCCCAGGCCTTGGCCTCGTCCGCACTCATGAAGTGGTCGCGGTCGAGCGTGTTCTCGACCTCCTCATAGGTCCGGCCGGTGTGGTGGACATAGATCTCGTTCAGCCGCTTCTTGGTGTAGCGGATGTCCTCAGCATGGCGCTCGATGTCGGAGGCCTGACCACGGAAGCCGCCCGACGGCTGATGCACCATGATCCGCGCGTTCGGCAGTGCGACGCGCTGACCGGCCTCGCCGGCCGCAAGGATCAGCGAGCCGGCCGAAGCCGCCATGCCCATGACCACGGTCGAGACCGGGCTCTTGATGTACTGCATGGTGTCGTAGATCGCGAGCGCCGAGGTCACCTGCCCGCCAGGGCTGTTGATATACATGCTGATCTCCTTCTTCGGGTTCTCCGATTCCAGGAACAGCAGCTGAGCGCAGATCAGCGACGCCATGCCGTCTTCGAAGGGGCCCGTCAGAAAGATGATCCGCTCGCGCAGCAGACGCGAGAAGATGTCGAAGGCCCGCTCGCCCCGGCTGGACTGCTCCACCACCATGGGGACCAGGTTCATGTTCATCAGTTCGATCGGATCGCGCATTCTCAGCCTTCTCGGGATGCCGTGGCGCGCGACTCGGTCGGCCGCGCGCCTTCGATCAGCATATCAGGTCGCGCCCGGTCGGACGCAAGCCGCCAGGTCGATGTCTAGGCCAGCCTCAGCGACATGTCGCCGCCGATCCATTCCACCCCCGCCAGCCTGCGCGCCGTCTCGGCGGCCGCCAGATCGCCCAGCGCCGTCTCGGCTTCGGCCAGTACGAAATAGCTGTAGGGATCGCTGGGCCAGTCGGTCAGGAGTTCCAGGATCTTCGCCCTGGCGCCCGCCGCATCGCCGTTCGCCAGCATGGCGGCGGCCAGACTGCGGCGCGTCGGATACCAGACGATCGGCGGATCGCCGCCCTCTGAGCCGCCCATGGCCTGAATCTCGGCCGCGCGAGTGAAGGCGGCGATGGCGGCGGGCGCATTGCCCTCGATCATGGCCGCGCGGCCTTCCAGCACGCGCTGCGACAGCTCGAAGAAGGCGGCGCGCATCTCGGCCTGCGGACCGGTGAGGTCGGTCGCGTCGCGGATGTCGCGGATGGCCTGAGCTTCAGCGCGCACCGCAGCGGAGTCGCCTCTCCGCGCCGCGGCCTCACCACGCGCATAGCGCCAGCTGATCACCATCATGGGCCGCTCGGCGTCCGGCTCGGCCAGCGCCGCCACCTGGGCCTGATCGGCGTAGCGGCCGTAGAGCGCATAGGCGTTGTTGGCCATCATCTGACGCCATAGCAGCCGGTCGCCCTCGTCCTGGGACGGCGGCTGCACCAGTTCGGAATAGGTCGACAGGAAGCCGTCGGCCAGCTTCAGTCCCTCCTCGGCGCCGCCGGCCATCAGGGCGCCGCCCATGCCGAAGTGGATGTTGTGGCCGTGCAGCGGCATGCCCTTCACCCCGCCCGGCGGCGTCGCCAGCCGGTCGTACCGCTTGTCCAGCGCTACGGCCTGGACGTTGGACATCATCGCCTCGCGATAGCGCCCGACCCGGAAGAAGGTATGCGACGGCATGTGCACCAGGTGGCTGGCCCCCGGCGCCAGCCGCGCCAGCTTTTCGCCGTACGGGATCGCCTTGTGCGGATCGTCGGACCATTCGGTCAGGTGGATGTACAGGTGGATAGCGCCCGGATCGTCAGCGTTGACCGAGAGAGCGTGCTCCAGCACCTGCATGGCGCGGGTGATGCCTGGATCGGCGGCCTTGCCGTCCTCGTCCCACCATTCGTCGGCGTTCAGCATCCAGGCGTCAGCGGTCACAGCCGCGACCGAGACGTCATCAGGGTAAGCGCGCGCGATCCGGTCCATGGCGCGGGCGAAACGCTCGGAGCGGGTCTCCTCGCGGCCGGAATAGCGCTGGATCAGGGCGTCGATCATGCGCTTCTGCATCGGCGTGGCGCCGCGAGCCAGACGGCGTGCGTCCCGCGCGGCGACCAGGGCGGCGTCCAGTGACGCCTTGTCATTGCCGCCGCCGTTCAGGTTCGGCCCCAGAGCCCAGGCCTCGCCCCAGGCGCACAGGCCGCAAGTCGGATCCAGCGCTCTCGCCTTGCGGAAGGCTCGCACGGATTCGGAGTGCTCGAACGCCCAGCGCAGCTTCACGCCGTGGTCGAACCAGGCCTGGGCTTCGGGATTGGCGGTGTCGATCTTGAAGCCGCCAGTGCCGAAGCCGTCGACCATGACCATGTCGGCGCTGGGCGCGGCGTCGACGGCCGAGCCGACCCGGCCGCAGACCTGGGGACGCTCGATCAAATCGCGCGCGGCGCGGTCGGCGGTGGCGTCGGCCACGGCCTGGGGGCCGATCGTCAGAGCGGCGATCGCCGCGCCCGCCAGCAGCATCAGTCGCATGTCCCGCCTCCCCGCGCTCCGGCGTCATCCTGGGCTGGATGACGCCGGGTCGCAAGATAGGGTCAGGCGACCTGGGGCGCGACAGGCTCCGGCTCGCCGTCGGGGATTTCCGGTTCGTCCTGGTGACCGCGCGACACGACCTGGGCCACCACGAGATCGCCCGTGACGTTCAGCGTGGTGCGGCACATGTCGAGGAAGCGGTCGACGCCCAGGATCAGGCCGATGCCTTCCGGCGGCACGCCCACCATGGCCAGGATCATGGCCACCACCGGCAGCGAGCCCGCGGGCACGCCAGCCGTCCCCACGCCGCCCAGGATGCAGACCAGCATGACGATGAACTGTTGGGCCATGGTCAGTTCGACGCCGAAGACCTGGGCCAGGAACAGCACCGTGACGCCTTCGAAAAGGGCGGTGCCGTTCTGGTTGGCGGTCGCGCCCACGGTCAGCACGAAGCGCGAAATCTTGCGCGGCAGGCCCAGGTTCTGCTCGGCGACCCTCAGCGACACCGGCAGGCTGGCATTGGACGAGGCGGTCGAGAAGGCGACCACGATCGCCTCACGGATATCCTTGAAGAACTTCCAGGGTGACGCCCCGCCCAAGGTGGCGACGAAGATCGGATAGACCACGAACATGTGGATCGCCATGGCGCCAACGGCCACGGCCACGTAGCGCGCCAGCACGATAAGAAGGTCCCAGCCGAACAGAGCGGCCAGATTGAACATGAGGGCGGCGATGGCGAAGGGGGCCAGTTTGATGACGAGGTTGATGAGCTTCATCATCACCTCGAACACCCCCTCGATCCCCTGTTTCAGGCGGTCCGTCGCGGCGCTCTTGGCCATGACCAGGCCGACGCCGAAGAACAGAGCGAAGACCATGACCGGCAGGATCTCGTTGTTCGCCATGGCGGTGAAGACGTTCGACGGGATCAAGTCCAGGAAGAAGTCGGCCGCCTGCACAGACTCAGGCGCGCTGCCGACGATGGCCGCAGCGCCGCTGGCGCCTTGGGCCAGCAGCTGCTGCGCGATGGTCGGATCGATCCCGTCGCCCGGACGGAAGACATTGACCATCACCAGGCCGATAACGACGGCGATAGCCGACACGACGACCGTGAACAGCAGACTCTTGATCCCGGTGTTGCCCAGCGTCTTGAGGTCGCCCATCTCGGCCACCCCGACCACCAAAGCCGAAAACAGCAGGGGCAGCACCAGCATGAACAGCAGCTTCAGAAAGATCTGACCCGCCGGTCCGGTGATGTTGCTGGTCAGCCAGACGACCCAGCCGGCGTCGGCGCCGACGGCCACGTGGACGATCAGCCCGCCCACCAGACCGACCATGAAGCCGATCAGCATCAGCCAGTGCAGCGGCAAGCCGCGCTTTGCTTGCGTTTCCATTCTTCCCCCTAGAGGTCGGCGCCTGGGGCGCGTCGTGTCGTCTATCGAATCGGCAGGCCGTAGATCAGGCCGCCCGGTCGAGCGTTCCATTGTGCATTGAGGCCGCGCGCCAGGTCGAGCGTTGATTGCGTGCCCAGGTTCCGGTCGAAGATTTCGCCATAGTTGCCCGTGGCGGCGATGGCCTTCTGCGCCCAGTCGTTCGATAGGCCGAGCATGGCGCCGAACTCGCCTTCGCGGCCCAGCATGCGGCGGATCCGCGGATCGCCGCTCTCGCGCGCCAGTTGGGCTACATTGTCGTCGGTGACGCCCAGTTCCTCAGCCAGGATGAGCGCGTTCAACGTCCAACGGACAATGGAAGCCCACCCCTCATCCTCGCGCCGCACCACGGGGCCCAGCGGCTCTTTGGAGATGACGTCTGGCAGGACGGCGTGCGCCTGCTGGTTGGTCAGGCTCACCCGCGCCGCCGCGAGCGCCGAAATGTCGGCCGTCAGGGCGTCGCAGTCCTCGCGAGCATAGGCCTGGCGCGCCTCTTCCTCGGTGCGCAGGACCACCGGGCGGTATTCGATCCCTCGGCTGCGGAAATAGTCGCCGACGTTCAGTTCACTGGTCGAGCCGGCCTGCACGCACACCCGCGCGCCGGTAAGCTCGGCCGCGCTGTTCAGGTTCAGCGAACGCCGGACCAGAAAGCCCTGGCCGTCGTAATAGTTGATCCCCGCGAAGGTGAGGGCATCGCCGGCCTCGCGCGTCAGGGTCCAGGAGGTGTTGCGCCAAAGCACGTCGACTCGCCCGGCGCGCAAGGCCGCAAACCGCTGCTCGGCGTTCAGAGGCACGAACCGCACCGCGCGCGGGTCGCCCAGGACAGCGGCGGCGAGCGCGCGGCAGAAGTCGACGTCGAAACCGCGCCACTCGCCGCGATTATCGGTGTAGGCGAAGCCGATCAGGCCGGGATTGACCCCGCAGTTCACGCGCCCTCGCTGCTTGACGGCGCGCAGCGTGTCGCTGTCCCCGGGCGTGTAAGGGCGCGCGGCGATCTGCGGGTCGCCGTCCGGCGCCGGCGCCTCCTCGACCGACCGGTCCCCTCGGCCGCATCCCGCAAGAGCCAGCGCAGCCGTGATCGCCGCCAGCCCTGTCGTCTTGATCCGCATGGCGCCCTCTTCCGCTTGCGCCCCCGCCCGCTTTAGAGCCTTGTCGGGCCCTCGCCGCAACCCCGTGAAGGTTCAGATGAAGCCGCTTTCCGACCGCACGCGCCTGATCGCCTCGGCTACGAAGCGCGGAGCTGGCCGCCGCCCGGTGAACCCGCCGATCGAGCGGGCCTCTACAATGTTGAGCGACCAGCCCGAGCGAATGCGCGACCCCGCGCTGGGTCCGGTCTACGGGCTGGAGGGCGGCTCCGCCGCTCGCGCGCTCTGCGACGCCCTGGCCGATCTGGAGGGCGCGCAGCAGGTCCATCTGACACCATCGGGCCTGTCGGCGGTGACCGTGCCCCTGCTGGCTCTGCTCAAGCCCGGCGACGAGGTGGTGACAAGCGACGGCCTGTACGGCCCGAGCCGCCGCTTCCTGACCCGCCACATGGCCGCGCGAGGCGTGAGCACACGCTTCCACCCGGCCGTGGCGGACAGCGCCGCCGTTGCGGGCCTGATCAGTGAACGCACCCGTCTGGTGCTGATCGAATCCCCCGCCTCTCTCACCTTCGAGATGCTGGACGTTCGAGCGCTGACGGGGGTCTGTCGCGCTCGCGGCGTGTTGAGCGTGATGGACAACACCTGGGCCGCTGGGCTCGCCTTCAAGCCCCTGACGCAGGGCGTCGACGTCTCGGTCCAGGCCCTGACCAAATACGTCGCCGGCCATTCCGACATGCTGATGGGGTCGGTCGCGACCTGCGATCCCAAGCTCGGCCGCGCCATCACCGAAACCGTGGAGGATCTCGGCTGGCACGTCTCACCAGACGACGCCTGGCTGGCCCTGCGAGGTTTGCGCACCCTCCCCGTCCGATACGCCGAACAGGGCCGCTCGGCCCTTGAGGTCGCCCGCTGGCTTGCCGCCCGGCCCGAAGTTGCGCGAGTGCTGCATCCCGCCCTGCCCGACGCGGCCGGCCATGACCTTTGGCGAAGGGACTACGGCGGCTCGGCCGGCTTGCTTGGCGTCGTCATGAATGGAGGCGACGCGGCGTCGGCTCACGCCCTGATGACCGCGCTAACCCTATTCGGCCTGGGCTACTCGTGGGGCGGCTTCGAGAGCCTGATCACCCATGAAACCGGTCAACTGGCTCTACGCGCCGACCCGCCGAAGCTGGAGGGGGCGCTGCTGCGGCTGCATATTGGACTCGAGGATCCCAACGATCTCATCGCGGACCTGGAGATAGGCCTCGCGGCCTGGGCATCTCGTTAGATCAGGCCGCTTAGCGGCGACGAGGGGCTGGCGTACATGCGTTTGGGCATCCGCCCAGCCAGATAGGCTTCGCGGCCCGCGATGACGGCGTGTTTCATGGCCCGGCCCATGCGTATCGGATCCTGAGCCCCCGCGATGGCGGTGTTGGCGATCACGGCGTCGCAGCCAAGCTCCATGGCGATGGCGGCGTCAGAAGCCGTGCCCACCCCGGCGTCGACGAGTATGGGGACCTTGGCCTGCTCAACGATCAGGCGGATGTTGACCCGGTTCTGAATGCCCAGCCCCGAGCCGATCGGGCTGGCGGCCGGCATGACGGCGGCGGCGCCCGCCTCCTCCAACCGCTTGGCCATCACGACATCGTCGGTGCAGTAGACCATGACGTCGAAGCCGTCCTTGACCAGCAGGTCCAGCGCCCGGAGCGTCTCGATCATGTCAGGATACAGGTGCGCACTGTCGCTCAGCACCTCTAGCTTGACCAGATTCCAGCCCCCGGCTTCGCGCGCCAGCCGCAGCGTCCGCACCGCATCCTCGCCCGTGAAGCAGCCGGCGGTGTTGGGCAGGAAGGTGAACCGCTCGGGCTTCAGATGGTCCACCAGCATGGGCTGGCTGGGGTCCGACAGGTTTACTCGACGCAGCGCCACGGTGACGATGTCGGCGCCCGCCGCCTCTGCCGCCGCTGCGTTCTGGGCGTAGTCAGCGTATTTCCCCGTGCCCACGATCAGGCGTGAGGAGAAGGTGCGTCCCGCGACGGTCCAGGTGTCGGCATATGCATCGGTCATGCGCCCGGTCCTAGCGATCCAGGCGGTGTCGCGCCAGCCGGATATGCGGTGCGGTGCGCGGGAATGCGGCGCCTCCCGCAGGTCCTCAGCCGCCTCCGACGAACTGCACCAGCTCAATCCGGTCGCCCTGCGCAAGGCCGGTCTTGGCATGCAGAGAGCGCGGGACGATCTCGAGATTGCGCTCAACCGCGACCTTGCGTGCGTCCAGGCCCAGTTCGGCGATCAGATCGCTGATCGTCGACGCGGATGTGTCGCGAGGCTCGCCGTTGACTTCGATCTGCATGCCGTTACGTCAACCCGTTTCATGCGCGCTTTAACCCGCGCCCTTCGTCCGCTACAAGGCGCGCCCGATTCATCGTGGCCCGCCGGGCCTCCACCCTTGTCAGAGCGCATGGCCGAACCCACTGTCCTCTACGTCCTGAACGGCCCCAACCTCAACCGGCTTGGGACGCGCGAACCCGCGATCTACGGGTCGGACACCCTGGCCGACATACAGTCGCGCTGCGTGGCGGCGGCCGAGGGCGCCGAGGTCGTGTTTCGCCAGACCAATCATGAGGGCGAGCTGATCGACTGGGTTCAGGAGGCGGGCGACCGCGCCGGGGCGCTGGTGATCAATCCGGCGGGCTACGGCCACACCTCGGTCGCCCTGCTGGACGCGTTGCGCCTCCTGTCGATCCCGGTGGTCGAGTGCCATCTGTCCAATCCGGCCGCGCGCGAGCGTTTCCGGCATCGCTCCTTCGTCTCGCCGGTCGCCGCCGGCGTCGTTTCGGGCTTCGGCCCGCTCAGCTATGAACTGGCCGTCAAGGCGGCGCTGGAGCTCGCGCGGGAACGCGCCCCGGCGTCGGCCCGTTCGCAACCCCATCAGGAGGCTTGAACCATGGCCGACGACAAGAAGACCCTCAAGAATGACGCCGTCGGCGAAATCGACGCCGCTCTGGTGCGCAGCTTGGCCGACATTCTGAACGACACCGATCTGACCGAAATCGAAGTCGAGCGCGGTGACCTGAAGATCAAGGTCAAGCGCGAGGTCACGGTGGCCGCCGCCCCGATCCACTATGCGCCGCAGCCCGCCGCTGCTCCCGCCGCGCCGGCCGCTGCTCCCGCGCCGGCGTCCATGCCCAGCGATCCCGCCACCATCGTCGCCCGCGCCGGCGAAGAGGTGAAGTCGCCCATGGTCGGCACCGCCTACCTCCAGGCCTCGCCCGAGGCGCCGGCCTTCGTGAAGCCGGGCGACAAGGTCAAAAAGGGCCAGACCCTGCTGATCGTCGAGGCCATGAAGACCATGAACCCGATCCAGGCGCCGCGTGACGGCGTGGTGGCCGAAATCCTGGTCGGCGACGCCCAGCCCGTCGAGTTCGGCGAACCCCTCGTCCTGCTCGAGGCGTAAGGCCAGTCATGTTCACCAAGGTCCTGATCGCCAACCGCGGCGAGATCGCGCTTCGCATCCACCGCGCCTGCAAGGAGATGGGCATCTCCACCGTCGCCGTGCACTCGGAAGCCGACCGCGGCGCCATGTGGGTGCGCCTGGCCGACGAAAGCGTCTGCATCGGCCCCGCACCGGCGGCCAAGTCCTATCTGAACATTCCCTCGATCATCGCGGCGGCCGAGATCACCGGCGCCCAGGCGATCCACCCCGGCTACGGCTTCCTGTCCGAAAACGCCCGCTTCGCCGAGATCATCGAGGCGCACGGCATGACCTTTATCGGTCCCAAGCCGGACCACATTCGGGTCATGGGCGACAAGATCACCGCCAAACAGACCGTCAAGGACGCCGGCATTCCAGTGGTTCCGGGCTCTGACGGCGAAGTCGAAACGGTCGAGGCCGCCATCGAGGCGTCCAAGTCCATCGGCTTCCCCCTCATCGTCAAGGCGGCCGCCGGCGGCGGCGGTCGGGGCATGAAGGTCGCCCTGACGCCCGACGATCTGGTCGAAGCCGTCCAGACTGCTCAGACCGAGGCCAAGGCCGCCTTCGGCAACGGCGCCGTCTACATGGAGCGCTATCTCCAGAAGCCGCGCCACATCGAAATCCAGGTCATCGCCGACAGCCACGGCAACGTCGTGCACCTGGGCGAGCGCGACTGCTCGCTGCAGCGCCGCCACCAGAAGGTGCTGGAAGAGGCCCCCTCGCCCGCCCTGTCCGCCGAGGGCCGCAAGCAGATCGGCGAGACGGTCAACAAGGCCATCGCCGCCATCGGCTATCTGGGCGTGGGCACCATCGAGTTCCTGTGGGAGGACGGCGAGTTCTTCTTCATCGAGATGAACACCCGCCTGCAAGTCGAGCATCCGGTTACGGAAATGATCACCGGCGTCGACCTGGTGCGCGAACAGATCCGCATCGCGGCCGGTCTGCCGCTCAGCTTCACCCAGGACGACGTGCATTTCGAAGGCCACGCCATCGAATGCCGCATCAACGCCGAGAACGCCGAGACCTTCACCCCCTCGCCCGGCACCATCACCGACTTCCACGCCCCGGGCGGCCTGGGCGTGCGGCTGGATAGCGCCATCTACGCCGGCTATTCGATCCCGCCCTACTACGACAGCCTGATCGGCAAGCTGATCGTCCACGGCCGCGACCGCGAGGAGTGCATCGCGCGCCTGCGCCGTTCGCTGGGCGAAATGGTCGTCGGCGGCGTCGACACAACTATCCCGCTGTTCCAGAAGCTGCTGGCCGAGCCCGACATCCTGTCCGGCGATTACGACATCCACTGGCTCGAAAAGTGGGCGAAACGTCAAAAGGGCGAGGCCTGACCGAGCCGGATTTCAGCGCAGGCGGTCCGCCCGAAGGCTTCGGCCCGGACGAACTCCTGCGCTGCTACGCTCGCGGTGTTTTTCCCATGGCGGAGGCGCGCGACGACGACCGCGTGTTTCTGGTCGAGCCAGACCAGCGCGGCGTCATTCCGCTCGACGCCTTCCACATTCCCTCGCGTCTGCGCCGCACAGTTCGCGCTGAACCGTTCGATGTCCGGCTGAACACCGCCTTCGCCGCCGTGCTGGACGCCTGCGCCGCCCCCGGAAAGGATCGCGAGGAAACCTGGATCAATGCCCCGATCCGCGGCCTCTATCTCCACCTCCACGCGCGCGGCGACGCGCACAGTCTGGAATGCTGGCGGGACGAGGCTCTCGTCGGCGGCCTGTATGGCGTGACCCTGGGCGGGGCCTTCTTCGGCGAGAGCATGTTCAGCCGGGCCCGCGACGCCTCAAAGGTGGCCTTGGTGCATCTGGTCGCGCGCCTGCGCCAGGCCGGATTCGTCTTGCTGGACGCCCAGTTCCTGACGGATCACTTGAGCCAGTTCGGCGCAATCGAAACGCCCCAGGCCGCCTATCTGCGCCGATTGAAGCCAGCCCTCGCGGTCAAGCCCGACATGGCCGTGCTGGGCGCCCCGATATCGGGAGCCGAAGCGGTCGCCTACGCCTTGCAGCCCACGACCCAGGCGTCATAGAGCGGATGCTGAAGCCCGCTGACTGCCGGGGCCGAGGCGAACATCCAGCCCCGGAATATCTGACGCGCCTCCGAGCCCTGCGCGCGCGGCTGGACCGAGACGTCCAGATAGGCGACCGCGTCTTCCAGGGCCTCGTCAGGCCCAGACACCTCGCACGCGCGGGCGCTGAAGATCAGCGCGTTCTTGAAGCGCACCGGACGACCGCCAACCTCGACCTCGAACTTCATCGTCTCGGCCGTGACCTTGTCGATCGCCTGGACGATGGCCACGCGGCGACGTTGGCGCGGGCCCGGCGTCGCCGGTTGCTCGACGGGACGCGCCGCGGCGGGGGCCGCCTCTTCCTCGGGCCCCTCCTCGACCTCGGGCGCGGCCGCGATCTCGACGGGAGGCGCGGCGATAACGATGGGTGCGGCCGGAGCCGGCGCCGCCTCGGGCGCCGCCTCGACTGGCGCCCCGGCGGGCGGCGGCGGCGTTTGGTTCGGGTTCTGCAGGGGCGCGCGGCTGGTGTCGCGCAGCAGGTCGCCGACCGGGTCCTGGACCGGGCGGGCGTCCTGGGGCTGATCCAACAGGGCGTTGGCCCCCGCAGCGCCCGCGGCCAGCAAGCCGGTCGCCGCGATCAGGGCGGCGGCGCGTCTCATTCGCCCGGCGTCCAGGCCTGATAGTCGCCCGTCGCGGCCGGGCGGCGCCCCTCCGCGGCGAGCGACCCGCTAGGCCGCCAGGCCATCGGCGTGCCGGTCAGGTTGGGCAGATAGTCCTTCTCCCATGCACGACGCGGCAGAGGCTCTTCGGTCGGCGGCAGGTCGAAGGTGTAATGCAGCCAGCCGTGCCAATCGGGCGACACCTTCGACGCGTCGGCGTAGCCTTCGTAGATCACCCAGCGGCGCTTGCGGCCGTCATAGCTGACGGTGTCGCGCGACTCGTAATAGCGGTTGCCGAACTCGTCGGTCCCCACCAGGGAGCCGCGCTTGGCGATCGTGAACAGAGTGCCGATCGTGGCGCCGTTCCACCAGGTGAAGATCTTGCTGAGCACGTCGTTCAATCCACGCGAAATCCGCCGCGCGGCGGGGTCCGGCGACGCAGCCGATCATAGAAACCTCGGCGGCGTGCGTCCACCATCAAGGCGACGGCTGTCTCGCAAAAGCGGCGATCAGTCGACATCAACATCTTGGGGGTAACCCCGGTTCCCTCGTCTAAATGTATGGCGCGCGGTCGGCTCCGCTCCTAGGCTTGGCCGCGATCTTCGCCCAGAGTTGCAGGGGAGCCGCACATGCCGCCGACCGCCCGCGCCGAGACGCCGCGCTCACGCTCGCCGTTGGAATCGCGCGAGATCGAACGCCCCAGCGGGGTCGCCCGCCTTCGCGTCCCGGCCGACTGGACCCAGGCGCGCATCGATGCCTGGCTGGACTGGGCCGAGGCGCACGAGCTGCCGACCGATCGGACCGACCGCCTGCTGGGCGGCGCTCCGGCTGCCTGGGCCGCGACACTGGCGAAGGGCGTCCAGGCCGACGCCCTGGTCGCCGCCGTCCGCGCCGGTTTGATCGCGCCCGAGGCCCAGACTCAGCCAACGCCTGTCCTGCTGGACGTCTCACGTCCGGACGGAGCGGCGCGTTTCCGAATTCGCGCGGCCGAGATCGCCGCGGAAAGGCGCGCTCAGGGTGCGCTCGCCGCTCTACAGCGGGCGCTCGAAGCGGTGACGGATGCGGTCGACCGCTGCGAGGGCGCGCCCGGCGACTGCGCCGACCCGGCCCGCAATCCGGCCCTGATGCGCGCCGCACTCGCCGCTCGGCGTTGCGGCGCATCCGATCTGGACATCCGGCGCGCAGCCCTGGGCGAGCGCTCAGCTCTGATTTCGCCCGTGGCGCCTCGCGCGCCGATCGTCGTGCTCGCGGCCGATCTAGATGAGGCGACCTCGGCCGCCCTGCCCGCGCTCCTGCTCGACAGCGGCGCGGTGCTGACGTCGGACACGGCGATCGCCCAGGCCCTGGCCAACCCCGCTCAAGGCGCGGTCGCCGTCGCCCTGCCCCTTCTGGCAAGCTTGTCGGCCCCGGACACGGCGGCGCGGCTGAGCGACCTTGCCCGCCACGCAGGCGGATCGACCCTGGCGCTTTACGGCCTTGCCGATTGGGCCCTGGCTCAGCCCGAGCCCGCCGCCGAGGCGGCCCAGGCTCTGGGCGAAGCGCTGAAGGCCGACGGCATAGCCGCCGCGCCGGGCCAGGATGCAGAGACCGCCCTGCGCCTCGGCTTGGCGGCCTTCAGCCTGCGCGACGCGTTTCAGACCGCCGACGACGAGATCGTGTGGCGCCTGCGGCCTTCCGTAGCCCGCGCCCTCAACCATACCGGCGCCGATCTAGAGGCGGCGGAGCGTCATCTGTTCGGGCGGCGCACCCTGGCAGGCGCCCCCGGCGTAGATCACGATGCGCTGCGCACCTGCGGGTTCACCGACCTGGAGCTGTCGGCCGTCGAGACGGCCCTGGCCGCTGTCGACCAGCTCGAGGACGCCTTCGCCCCGCCCGTGCTGGACCAGGGGTTCATCCGCGATGTGCTGGGCCTTGATCCCGACCAGGGCCCCATCCTGCCGCGCCTGAATCTGACGCCTGACTCGTTGAACGAGGCCCGCGCCTATGTCTTCGGTCACGCCGACCTGTCCGCCTGGACAGACGCTCCCGAGGCGCTCGCCGGCCCGCTGACATCTCCGGCGGCCTGGACCAGGACGCTGGATCTCGCCTTGGCGCGCGGCCTCGGCGCGGTTCAACCGACCGAAATCGTTCTGAACTGGAACGACGGCCTTGATGCGGCCGCCGAGGCGCTAACCACCGCCCTTGAACAGGGTCAGGTGGTGCTCACCCTGTCTCGCGCCGCGCCTCCGTCGAACTGGCGTCTGGAGCTGGTCGAGCCCGCACCGACTCGCCCCGAAGCGGCCGCCCCGCCGCCCGAGCCCGAAGTCATCGAACGCGTGGTCGAGCGCGAACGCGCCCGCCGCAAACTGCCCGACCGCCGCAAGGGCTACATCCAGAAGGCGGCCGTCGGCGGCCACAAGGTCTATCTGCACACCGGGGAGTACGAGGAAGGCGAGCTCGGCGAGATCTTCATCGACATGCACAAGGAGGGCGCCGCCTTCCGCAGCCTGATGAACAACTTCGCCATCGCCATCTCCATCGGCCTGCAATACGGCGTGCCGCTGGACGAGTTTGTCGACGCGTTTGTCTTCACCCGGTTCGAGCCGGCGGGGCGCGTCACCGGCAACGATTCGATCGGCTCGGCCACCTCGATCCTGGACTACATCTTCCGCGAGCTTGGCGTGTCCTATCTGGGCCGGTCCGAGTTGGCCAACGCCGACGCGGATCCGCTGGACGCCGACGGCCTGGGGCAAGGCAAGGCCGAGGAACTGGTGCCGGCCGCCCGCTTCATCTCCAAGGGATTCGCCCGCGGCGCCGCACCCGACAATCTGGTCGTCTTGCCCTTCGGACGGCGCGACGAAACGGCCGAGACGCCGGCCCCCGTCGTGGACGCCGTGGCCTGTCCGCAATGCGGCGACTTCGCCCTGCAGCAGCGCGGCGGCGGGTGGGAGTGCGACGCCTGCGGCGCGGCGCCCCGGCTTCAAGGGCTGTAGGCGCCGACCGGCCCGCTTCTTGCTAGTCCCGGGGTGAAACGGAGCTCACCATGAAGACCCTCGCCGCCGCGCTGACCCTCGCCGCCACCGTAGTGTCGGCCGCCGCCCCCGCCCTGGCCCAGAGCGCGGGCCAGATCGCCCGCGTCCGAGGCGGCGCCGCTTGCGCCGGCTGCAACCTTTTCCAGGGAGACTTTTCAGGCCTGGAGGCGCGCGGGATCAATCTGGCTGGCGCCCGCCTGCGCCAGGCCGATATCTCCCTGTCTGTGCTCAGCAACGCGCGCCTGTCCAACACCGACATGCGCGACATCGAGGCCTATGGCGCGGTCCTGACCGGCGCATCCCTGTCGGGCGCGGACCTGACCAACGCCAGCCTGGTCGGCGCCTATCTGAATGGGGCCAATCTGGCGGGCGCTCGGCTGTCGGGCGCCAATCTGTCGGGCGCCCAACTGGGATCTGCGCGCGGTCTCACCCAAGGCCAGCTGAGCCAGGCCTGTGGCGACGAAGCGACCGTGTTGCCGCGGGGAATGCGCATTCCGGCCTGTTGAGCGCCGCTGACCTTACCGCGATTTAAGTAGGTTTTCCGGGGCGTTGGTCGCACACCAGTATCGTGATGAAGACCCAACCGTCCCCCATCCGTCGCCTCTCCCCCGCCTCGGCGTTCGCCCTGGCGCTCGCGGGCGCCCTTTCGCTGACGGCAGCCGGGCCAGCCTTGGGCGGCGAAATGCGGATCGTGATCCAGGATCAATCGGTGGCGCGGATGGTGTCGCTGGGCGGCTCCTGCACCGCCTGCGAGCTGTCGGGCCGCAATCTGTCGGGCGCCACCTTCACCGGTGCCTCCTTCCTGAATGCGACCCTGGTTGGCGCCAATCTGCGCGGCGCGGAACTGATGGGCTCCAACTTCTCCAGCAGTGACTTCACGCGCGCCGACCTGCGCGGCGTGTCGATGACCGGGGCCAACTTCTCGGACGCCGACTTCACCAACGCCAATCTGTCAGGCGTGGAAGCTCAGGGATCGCGCTTCGTGCGCGCCCGGATGGGCAATGCCAATCTGTCGGGATCCGAGTTGATGGGGGCGAACTTCAACGGGGCGGAGCTGAACAACGCCAATCTGCGAGGTTCTGAACTGATGGGGGCGACGCTCGCCAATGTTCGGGCCGCGCGGGCCGACCTTTCCCAATCCGAGATCAACGCCGCCAATCTATCGAACGGCGACTTCACCAGCGTCAGCTTCCGGGGGTCGGAACTGAACAGCGCGCGCCTGACCGGCGGCACCTTCACCCGGGCGGACTTCACCGGCGCCCAGATGAACCGCACCGATATCCGGGGCACGGATCTGACACGCGCCCGAGGACTGACCCAAGACCAGATCGGTCGGGCGTGCGGGGATCAGACCACTCGCCTGCCTGGCGGCCTGACCGTGCGCGCCTGCAGCGGCGCCAGTGTTCGAATCATCCGCGCAACGCCGCCCCCGCCTCCTGCGCCGCCGGCGCCGCCGGCGCCGCCTCGTGTACGACGCTTCGCGTTGGCGGATGGCCATTGACGCCGGTTTGAAGCCTCCCCGCCCCGCGATCGCCTGCCGCGTCGACGTCTGGCTATGGCGCGCACGCTTCGCCAAGACCCGGACCTTAGCGGCCGCCATGGTTGAGCGGGGCGCCGTGCGGCTCACCCATAACGGCGTCCAGACCCGCCTCGACAAACCAAGCCGCTCTGTGCACGTCGACGACGAACTCGTCTTCGTCCAGGGCGGCCGCCTGCTCGCCCTCCGGATTTCGGGTCTGGGAGAAAGGCGCGGCCCTCCGCAAGAGGCCCGCGCCCTTTACCAGCTTCTTGACGAACCTGAGGCCAGACCGCCTGCTGGACGCCCCTAGGTCTTGAGGACGAACTCGCCTTCAAGATGCAGCTTCACCTCGTCGCCGATGGCCGGAAGAGCGTAGTTGATGCCGAACTCGGAACGCTTGACCGTCGCCTCCCCGTCGAAGCCGATCTTGTAGCCGCCGCCCATGGCGGGGCCGGCCTGGTTGAACTGCACTTCCATCTTCACCGGCCGCGTCACGCCGCGCAGGGTCAGTTCGCCATAGACGTCGGCTTCGGTTGGATCCTCGCTGTCGATCTCGATGCGGGTCGAACGGAAGGTGGCGGTCGGACGGTTGGCCGTGTCGAAGAAGTCCGCCGTCTGCAGGTGGCGATCCAACCCGTCCGAGTTGGACGCCACATCGGTCAGCGGGATCGTCGCCGTCAACGTGCCGGCCGAGGGGTTGGCCGGGTCGATGGTCAGCTCAGCCTGCACGTTCACGAACTGGCCAATGTAGGTCGAGAACCCCAGATGATCGACCTTCCAGGTGATCTTGCCGTGCTCGGAGTCCAGCGCATAGGCGCCAGCGCGCACCTCGGCGGGGTTCTTGGTGTTGGCCGACTGCGCCACGACGCCGCCGGACGCCAGCAGACTGAGGGCGGCCGCGCCAGCCAGCAGGGGTTTGAACAGGGTCTTCATCAGCGGTCTCCGAAAGGACGATCTGTAATCGCCATTGATGCGGATTAGTACGTCTGCCGTCAAGCCGGTGTTGACATGCCGGCGGGCGGCGGCCATGTCCCCGGCCTCTCCCAACCTGACGCCGCGCGCCCCTCGCCCATGACCTACATCGTCACCGACGCCTGCGTGAAATGTAAGTTCATGGACTGCGTCGAGGTCTGTCCGGTGGACTGCTTCTACGAGGGCGAGAACTTCCTGGTCATCGCGCCTGACGAATGCATCGACTGCGGCGTGTGCGAACCGGAGTGCCCGGTCGACGCCATCGTGCCCGACACCGAGGACGAGCCGGACGGCAAGTGGTTGCAGATCAACGCCGAGTACGCCAAGGCCTGGCCCAACATCACGGTCAAGGGCACGCCGCCGGCCGACCGCGAGCAGTACGAGCGCGAAACCGGCAAGTTCGAGAAGTATTTCAGCCCCAAGCCCGGGAAGGGATCCTGACCGCTTTCGGCACGGGGATTCGCCGCGGCGCGTGTCCCGCGCTGTGGATGTTTTGAAATTCGCGCATTTTGTGATAGGTTACTGTCATTGGGTCGGGCGGTAAGCGAATTCCTCGCGCCGCCCGCGTTTGCGAATGAATCCCGTCCATAGCAGGCGGGGTCGGCCAGAGGTTTGGTGATCCGTTTCCGCTTCGACAAGTGAGTTCATCCGCCCCGACGAGACCCTCGCCGGATCGGACGATCTGTTGTCCCTGCGCCTTCGCCTCGCCCTTCCCTGTTGCCGGGAAAGGACTGACATGACGAACAAAAGCGGTCTGGAGTTCAAGGTCGGCGACGCCGTCGTCTATCCCGCCCACGGCGTCGGCAAGGTCGCCGCCGTCGAGACGCAGGAAGTCGCGGGCATGAGCCTGGAAGTCTATGTGGTCACCTTTGACCACGAGAAGATGACCCTGCGCGTTCCGACCAAGAAGGCCGCGACGGCCGGCCTGCGTTCGCTGGCCGCCGACGACACCGTCACCCGCGCCCTGACCACGCTGAAGGGTCGCGCCCGCGTCAAGCGCACCATGTGGTCGCGCCGCGCCCAGGAGTACGAAGCCAAGATCAACTCGGGCGACCTGATCTCGATCGCCGAAGTGGTCCGCGACCTGCACCGCGCCGACACCCAGCCGGAACAGTCCTACTCCGAGCGCCAGCTGTATGAATCGGCGCTGGACCGCATGGCGCGCGAAGTCGCCGCCGCCAATAAGATCGACAAGGACGCGGCTGTCGAACTGCTGGCCAAGTCGCTCAGCGCCAAGAAACCGATCGTACCGGCCGCCGAAGCCGCCTGATCGGCTGAAGCCTCAGACTTCTGGAAAGGCCCGGGTCCGCCCGGGCCTTTCTTGTTTCATGACCTGAGGCCGCGCAGCGCCAAGCCGTGGCGATAGGCGGCAATGTCGGCCAGCACCTCGTCCAGCGCCCCCTGTACGCGATCAAGCGCCGCCGGCGCCATGGTCGATGGGGCCGATTCCGCTTCGGCGCACAGCAGGGCCAGGCGGCGCGCTCCCACGCCCCCCGCCGTGCCCTTCAACGTATGTACGGCGTCCCGCCACCCCTCGATCTCCGGGCGCAGCAGCCGCGACCAAAGCGCCGCCTGTTCGACGAACAGGTCCAGCACCTCCTCCGACACGGCGTCGTCGCCGCCTGTCGTCGCTTCAAGGACGTTGAAATCCACTGCCCCAGTCAGGTCTCGCAGAGCCATGGCGCCCTCCCCCTCGGCGCCGCCCTGTCGGACGGCAGATCCTTCAGAAACGGCTTGCGCCCCGCAGCGCAAGCCTCTAAATGCAGCCCCCTTCGGCCAAGCGCCGAAGCCAGACGATCGGTCCGGGTGATTAGCTCAGTTGGTAGAGCAGCTGACTCTTAATCAGCGGGTCGTAGGTTCGAACCCTACATCACCCACCATCGTCGTATCGGCGCGCCTGCGCGTCGCTCGCTGGCAACCCGTGCAGATGTCGATCATCGGCCGATCCCCAATGCGTTGATGAGCCGTGGGCCACTAGCGTCGATTGCGACACACCCCATGTTCCCCGCCCCACGATCGCTAAAGGAGCAAGGCCATGTCGGCGCAGGAGCCAGCACGCAACACCGCATCCGGGACCGAAATTCCGCTTCTGGGCTTCGGGACTTGGCAGCTCGAGCCTGAAGACGCCCGCAGGATGGTCGCGGAGGCCATCGCGATCGGCTATCGCCACATCGACACGGCCTTCATCTACCACAACGAGGCCGCAGTGGGTCAGGGCATCGCCGACTCCGGCGTCGCGCGTGACGAGTTGTTCGTCACCACCAAGATCTGGGTGGACAATTTCCGCAACGGCGATCTGCAGAGGCAGGCGGAAGAGAGCGCCGGTCGGCTGGGCCTCACGCCCGACCTGTTGCTGCTGCACTGGCCCAAGGCCCGCCCGCCGCTGGCGGAGACCGTCGTGGCTCTCAACGATGCGCGACGCCGCGGCTTCACCCGCCATATCGGTCTGTCGAACTTTCCTTCGGCCGAGTTTCGACGGGCCGCGGCACTGTCGGACGCGCCGCTGATGACCAACCAGGTGGAGTACCACCCCTTCCTGTCGCAGAAGACCTTGATCGCAACAGCTTCGGCTCTGGGATCATCCATCACCGCCTGGTCTCCGCTCGCCCAGGGCCGGGTGGCCGACGACCCGGCCCTCCGCGACATCGCCGAAGCCCACGGCAAGACACCTGGACAAGTCGCCCTGCGCTGGCTGATTCAGCAGGATGTCATCGCCATCCCGCGGACGACCAAAGAGATTCGGGCACGCGAGAATTTCGACATCTTCGATTTCAATCTGACCGAGGACGAGATGGCCCGCATCCACGCCCTGGCGCGACCCGACGGCCGCATCGGCGATTGGCTGGACCCCGCATTTCGCTGGGACGCCGACTAGGCCGGCTCAGGGCTGGCGTTCGATCGTCAAAGCATACGGCCCGGTCTGGGCTGGGCCATAGCTTCGGGCGCGGACGACATAGACTCCGTCTTCTGGGGCCGTCCAATCCAGCCGGGCGTGGGTGTCCGACAGACCATCGTCATCGAACGCGAGGCGCCGAAACGGCTCGGCTTCGCGGCCGATCTCAACGAAGGCGTCGAACGCATTCGACACCATGGTCAGGCGCAGCTTGTCGCCCGCCTTCCCCTGAATTCTGTACATGTCGGCCAGCGCGCCGTCTTCAGTCAGCGTGTCGTCGTCATCCAACACGGCGCGAACGGTCGATCCGATCAACAGGCTCCCCGCCGCGGGCTGCGGCCCGCGGTCGATCAGTTCCAGTGAAAACAGCCCTGACGACCCCGCCCCCAGCGGCATGGCCCGGATGATGTAGTCACCCGTCGCCGGCGCTGTATAGCTGAGCTGCGCGTCTGTGCCTTCGCCAAGACCGTCGTCATCGCTGGCCGAAGCGACGAAGGGTTCTACCGCCTCTCCCAATTCCAGATAGGCGTCGAAATCCCCGGATCGCATGATCGCGCGTATGCGCTGGCCCTGCGCTGCCGAAAAGCGATAGGCCGCAAAGGGGCGCCCATTGTCATCAACCGAGCCATCCTCGCTCACCTCCCCCTGCACGGTCTGCCCGAAAGCTAGGGGCTCAGGTTTCGGAGGCGGCGGCAGTTCGTCGAGCGAAAGGCGGTAGGCCCCCTCGCCTCCTCCGCCGAAGGCGCGCGCCTCCACCACATAGCTCCCGTCGGCCGGCAGTTCGCGAATCAGCCGAGCGTCCGTGCCCTCGCCCAAGCCGTCGTCATCCGACCCAAGAGATTCACGCGAACCATCCGCCAGCTCGTGGAACAGCTCCAGATAGGCGTCGAAGTCCCCCGAGGTCAGGGTCATCCGTACCCGCTGGCCCTCACGTCCGTCGAAGCGAAATGCGTCGGCGCGCTGCCCGGCGTCGTTGACCGGACTGCTGTCTCCCAGCCGCCCTTCCGCAGGTTGGCCCACGGCGATCCCGCGCACGTCACCGCGCATGGGTCCGTCGCCGATGAGCAGGGTGAACGTCCCGTCACCATCCCCGGCGAACGAGGTGGCTCGGATCACGTAGTCGCCCCGCTCCGGAGCCGTGAAGACCAGGAAGGCGTTAAGCCCGTCGTCGCCATCGTCATTGGCGGCCAGTTCGTCGAACCCGCCCCGGCTCAGGCGGCCGATGCGCACCATCGGGTCGAAATCCGTGCTGTTCAGGCGAAGCGACACCCGCTGATCGCGGCTCAGCCGAAGCGAAAAATCTCGATACGCCCGACCCTCCTCGTCCTCGGGCGCAGTCGCGTCTAGACGCCCCTGGGTCTCTGAACCCACGCGTACGCCCTGCGGCCTTCCGGCCCTCGGCGGCGCTGCTCGTTCCGACACCGACAGGACGTATTCCCCCGTCTCATCCCCGCCCAGGCTCTGCGCGCGCAGGACGTAGACGCCGTCACGCGGCGCCGCGAAGCGCAAGCGGGCGTCTGTCCCCTGCCCCAGACCGTCGTCGTCGCTGGCCAAGGGCTCGTCGGCGGCGTCTTCATAGATCCCTAGCCAAGCGTCGAAGGCATCTGACCGCAGAACGGCCTCGATCCGCTGACCGGCGCGCAGCCTCAGGCGATAGTCCGCGCGTATCCCGGCCCCGGCCGACGCGTCGGCCTCGCTCAGAGAGCCCTCGACCGCCCGTCCTAGCTCCAGGGGCTGCGTCGTTTGCGCAGTGACGGAGGGGGCCAGCAGGCTCAACACGGCGCAGACGGACGCGGCGGCCAGATAGCGATTGCGCATGGAGGGGTCCCTGAAATGAATGACCGATCATAGACGCGCGGCGAGCCGATCTGTAAATCGCTCGGCATCGAAGTTTCGTCAGAATCCGGAGGCCCGCCATGGCGGACGAACCTGCGCGCGCCGACATCATCGACGGCAAGGCCTTCGCTGCGGTCCTGGTCGACCGCGTCGCCGTTGCGACGGCGCGGTTAAAGGCTGCGAACGGCGTCACGCCAGGCCTGGCGGTGGTCATCGTGGGCGAGGACGCCGCCAGCCAGCTCTACGTCCGCAACAAGGGCGAGACGACCCTTCGCGCCGGCATGCGGTCCGACACCCATCGCCTCTCGGCAGGCGCGACACAGGCTGAACTGCTGGACCTGATCGCCGAGCTGAACGCCGACGCGGGCATCCACGGCATCCTGGTCCAACTGCCTTTGCCCGACCACATCGACGCTGCGGCTGTGCTGGATGCGATCGACCCCGACAAGGATGTAGACGGCTTCCACGTCGTCAACGCCGGCCGGTTGGCCGTTGGACTGCCCGGTCTGGTGCCCTGCACGCCGTTGGGCTGCTTGATGCTGCTCAAGGATCGGCTCGGTTCTCTATCCGGCCTGAACGCTGTCGTCGTCGGCCGCTCCAACATCGTCGGCAAGCCCATGGCGCAGCTTCTTCTCGGCGAAAGCTGTACGGTCACCATCGCCCATTCCCGGACGCGCGACCTGGCCGCGCTGTGCCGCACCGCCGACATACTGATCGCGGCCGTCGGTAGAGCGGAAATGATCGGGGGCGACTGGATCAAGCCGGGCGCCACGGTGATCGACGTGGGTATCAATCGCGTGCCTTCCCGTGACCCGGCCAAGGCCGCCGAGGGGCGAACACGCGTCGTCGGCGACGTCGCCTTCGAGGAGGCGGCGCGTGTCGCGGGCGCCATCACCCCGGTGCCGGGCGGCGTAGGACCAATGACGATCGCCTGCCTGCTCGCCAACACCTACGCCGCCGCCTGTCGTGCAACCGGGTCTGACCCTGAGGATTTATCTCAATCCACTTGAAGGGGCGGTCCGGAACGTTGATATCTGCGCCCCTCGATCGCGAGGGGGAGGTTTCAATGATCGGTTCTGGCGCTCGGGCTCTTGCAATCGCTGTGGTTGTGGCGACGCCCCTTTCGGCCTGCGGCTACAACGCCATTCCGACCAAGCAGGAGCGCGCCGAGGCGGCCTGGGCCGACGTCCAGAGCCAATATCAGCGTCGCGCTGACCTGATCCCGAATCTGGTCGCCACCGTCCAGGCCGCAGCGGTTCAGGAACGGACCACCCTGACCCAGGTCACCGAAGCTCGGGCCCGCGCCACGGGGGTCACCGTAAGCCCCGAGACGCTCAACGATCCCGCCGCCTTCCAGCGCTACCAGGCCGCCCAGGGCGAACTGAGCCAGGCCCTCTCGCGCCTCCTGATGGTGGTGGAGAACTATCCGCAGCTCCAGGCCAACCAGAACTTCCTGACCCTTCAGGCCCAGTTGGAGGGCACCGAGAACCGGATCAACATCGCGCGGCGCGACTACAATGAAGCAGTGCGCGACTACAATACGTCGCTGCGCACTTTCCCGACCGTGCTGTGGGCCAAGACTGCGCACGCGGGCGCCCAGCCCATGCAGTTGTTTGCTGCATCGGCGGCGGCTCAGACTGCACCGACGGTGACCTTCGATTTGGGCGCTCCTGCCCAGCCTGCGGCGGCCGCCCAGTGAGGCTGGTGTCGCTGGCGCTAGCCAGCCTGGCGTTGCTGATTGGTCTGGCGGCTGCAGGCGATCTTCGCTCGCAACCCCGCTTCCCGCCACTCGAAGGTCCAGTGGTCGACCAGGCGGGCTTGCTGGACGAAGGCGCGCGCCAATCGCTCTCTCGCGACCTGTCGGCGCTCGAGGCCGATTCGGGGGCCCAGGTCGTGGTGGTCACGGTCGACAGCCTCCAGGGCTTGGAAATCGAGGACTACGGCTATCAGCTTGGCCGCGCGTGGGGCATCGGCCGGGAACGTCGCGACGACGGCGTGCTGCTGATCGTGGCGCCGGTCGAACGCAAGGTGCGGATCGAGGTCGGCTACGGCCTCGAGCCCGTGCTGACTGACGCCCTTTCAGCCCGCATCATCCATGACGAGATACTCCCAGAGTTCAGGCGAGGCGCTTTTCAGTCAGGCATTCTGCGAGGCGCCGACGCGATCGAGCGTCAGCTGCGCATGGAGCGAGCGGACGCCGAGGCGCTCGCAGCCCGCGCCCAGGCGCCGCGCACGGGTCTTCCGGCGGGCCCGATCATCGTCATCGCGCTGGTGTTTCTATGCATGTTCGTCGCGGCCTGGGGCGCCGCCGCGTCCAGCAGCGGGCGCAGGCGCAGGCGACGCGGGGTCGCGCCGATTCTCATCTGGGCTGCGAGCGACCTGCTAAGTCGGTCGACTGGCCCGACGCGTTCTCGCGGCCGCTGGGGCGGCGGGTTCGGCGGCGGTGGTTTTTCGGGCGGAGGCGGAAGTTTTGGCGGCGGCGGGGCCTCGGGCGGATGGTGATGCAGTTCACGGATCATGACCATCGCCGCGTCGCCGATGCGATCCGTCGCGCCGAGGCGACGACTTCGGGCGAGATATTCTGCGTGATCGCGCGCCAGGTGTCGTCCTACCGCGACGTGCCTCTGGCCTGGGCGGCGGCTTGTGCATTGATCCTGCCGCTTCTTCTGATCCCGCTCGGCTTCGACCCCGCCTGGTTTCCGGGCATCGCCGACAGTTGGGAAGCGGGCCATCTTGCGGCCCGCGACATCACGATCGGCAAGGCGCTCGCCGCCTATGGAGTCCTGCAGGCCGCTGTGTTCCTCACGGTGTTCATGGTCGTCTCCATTCCCGCGGTCCGCTATCGTCTGACGCCGCGGCCCATGCGACGCGCCCGCGTCCGCCGCGCAGCGATGCAACAGTTCCTTTCCCATGGGCTTCAGTACACCGAGGATCGCACTGGGGTGCTCATCTTCGCGGCCTTGGAGGATCATCGTGTGGAGATCATCGTCGACGAAGGCATCCATGAGCGGGTGGATCGCGAGGTCTGGGGGGATGCCGTCGAAGCGATGACGCGACAGCTCAAAAAGGGTCGTCCGGTCGAGGGGTTCGAGATCGCGATCGCGCTCTGCGGCCAGGTGCTGGCTCAGGAGTTTCCGCCGGCGCCCAGGGACCGTAATGAACTGGCTGATCGGCTGATCGTGCTGTAACGCCCGATTAGGGTCGCAATCACCTCCGAAAGAGCTGCGGCCAAGCCGGGATCTCATGCCTCGTCTTCTGACTTACAATGTGCACCGCTGTCTGGGTGTCGACAGACGTCTGGACGTCGATCGCATCGTCCATGTCATAGCCGAACACGAGCCGGACATCGTCTGCCTCCAGGAGCTGGATGTCGGGCGCGCGCGGACGGGCGGGGTCGATCAGGCCGAAGAGATAGCCTCCCGCCTTTCGATGGTGTCGAGGTTCCATCCGGCGATGCGCGTGGAGAAGGAGCTTTATGGCGACGCCATCCTGACGCCTCACCCGGAGGTCCTGGTCAAGGCTCAGGCCCTTCCCACCATTCGCGGCATTCGGGGCCTCGAACCGCGAGGCGCGCTCTGGTCGAGGATCGAGCTTGGCGGCGCGCAGATCAACGTCATCAACACCCACCTCGGGCTGGTCCCGCGCGAGCAACGGCTCCAGGCTATCGCCCTGATCGGACCGGAGTGGGTCGGGGCCTGCGACGGCCCCACGATCCTGACGGGAGACTTCAACGCCACGTCATTGACCAGGCCCTACCGCACCCTGACCCGACGCCTGGACGACGCTCAGAGACGACTGGGCCTGAAGCCCTCGGTGAAGACCTTCCCATCCGGGTTTCCGGCCATTCGAATTGACCACTTCTTCGTCAGCGCGGAGGTTCGGGTCACGGGCATTCGAGCGCCCTATTCGCCGCTGGCCCGCGCCGCCTCGGACCATCTGCCGCTCGTCATGGATTTCGAGATCGGGGCCTAGCGTCAGCCCGGCGCCTGCCCCCCTTCGGACTTCGGGCGGGTACGCTGCGAGCGCAGTCGACGCAGCCAGGGTCTCCAGGCGTCGGCGCTGGACGAGGGATCACCCAGCTGCCACTCAGCGATCGCTCTTTCGATCCAGCGCGGCTCCTGTGCGCCCAGGGCGAACATGCGGCCGGTGTCGAACCGCCGCACGGCCTCTCCCACCGAGCCCATGACCGCCTCGGCGGCATCGAAGGTTTCGCCGGAAACGCCGATGAAGTGACCGATGCTCCTGTGCCGAAAGCGCCGGATCGCGGCTCGGCCGGCTTCGTCGCGCGGCTCGACGGCCACGTCGCACTCCGTGTCGAGCCCCATGGATCGGTTGTTCAGATTGGTCGACCCGATCCTCAACAGGCGGTCGTCGAACACGGCGACCTTCGAATGCACGATGATCCGTTCGCCGGCGACGGTGCGTGGGCTGAAGGCGGAGAAACGATGATGCTTGTCCGCCGCCTCGAGGCGGTACAGCACCTCAGCGCGCGCCGTGTCCATCGTGAAGCTGTCGAACCAGGACGGGCTGCGGCCCGTTGAGACCAGTACGATTTCAGGTCCATCCAGCTCCGCCAGCCGTTCCGCCAGAGCAGCCGCCAGGATCGGCGAAGTGAAGTACTGGTTCTCCAGATAGATCAGCCGCCGGGCGCGCTTGATCGCCTCCAGATACAGAGTTTCGTTCTCGCGGACCTCGGCGCGTCCCGCCCAGGCCGGCTCGGTGCGCGCGATCGCGACCGGGGCTTCACGGATGTCCGGTTCGACGCCGTCCGGCCAGGGATCACCCGGCGCATTGTCCGGCAGCGTCCGCTCCCAGGTGGCGCGGAACCAGCGCTCTCTCGCCAGATCCCCAAGCGCGCGGGCTGCGGGGCCGTCGAAGACGCACATCGTTTCGTGGCGAGGGGCGCAGATGTCTCCCGACGGTCGACAGCGACGCGGGTCGCCGTCCAGATGTTCGACCGAATCCCAGCGGTCGGTTGAGATATCTCCTCCGCCGCAAAACGCCACGGCGTCGTCGATGATCACCGCCTTCTGATGGTGACACGCTCCCATGGGGCCCGGGGCGTCCAGCCGAAACTCGATCATGCGCTTGCGGAACCACCCCTGCGCTCGGTGCGGATAGAAACCTTGCGACGCCGCGATCACGAGCGGCGACTTCCAAATCAGCAGGCGGACTTCCAATTCTGGTCTTTGCTTGACCAGCATGCGGAGCTGATGACCGATCTCCGCCTGACGGTCGGTCGGCCGGGTCTCCGGATCCAGATGGGTGCGCGGGTCGAACTGCCAGCCCAGAACGACGATCGACCTCTGCGCCTTGTGCAGCGCCGACGACAGGGCGTCGAAATAGGCTTCATTTTCCATGAGCACGGCGAATCGATGCGCGACCTCGCTGCGCCAGACGCCTGGAGCGCCGGGACCTGCAAGGTCGCCCTCATAGGCGCCGGTGGCGATGTCGGCGTCTGCGGCCATGCCGCTTCCTCTGCGCTGGATTCGTGACGCTACGGCGAACGTCGGCCCTGAGCTTCATCCGTTTCACGGGCGCCCGTTGCGGTCAACGCGGCCTGTTTGCGCTTGAGCGGAAAAACGAGCATAAAGCACACAGGTTTGGAGAAGGAACGACGCAGGTGCAGGCGTTGATCGAATTGATCGCCGGCTTCGTCGCGCTTCTGGCCTCGGTGGCCCTGTCGCAGTTCGGCGTCGACATGCAGACACCGCGCACCCCGCCTCAGGAAGTCCGGCGCGTCGAGGATTGCGCGGGCGCCGCAACGGCGCCCAATAGCGTGCCTGCTCCCATCGAACATCACTGCTAGGCCTCGCACTTCGGTTTCATCCCCGGTTCAGTCGTTCTGCGGGTTTCCGCCGTGCCCTGCAGCCGCTAGGTTCGCCGCCCGCGGCCGCGTCCGACAGGGCCGTCAGTTCGTGAGATTGCTCGCCGATGAAATCCCGCCGACGGCCGCCGCTGAATCTGACTGAAGCCGAACCCTCGCCGGATGCGGTCGGCGTCGACGCTGCGCCTGATCCGTCCCTGGCGCCGATCGAACCGAGCGCTGAGCCGGTCGTACCCGAGCCCGAAGCTGCCGACCGCCCCATGTCCGAACGCCAGCGTCGTCGGCTTGAGCAGGCGCGGCTGCAAGGCGACGCCACACCTGCCGGCGTCGAGATGACCCGCTCGGCCGACGCGCCGCCCGCCGTGTCCTCTCCCTCGCACACTCCCGTTCTGCCCGACCATGCACCGCGCGGAGAGCCGGCTCGTCACGCCTACGCCTTGGCCGCACTCGCGTCGGTCTTGTGGATCGGCGGCGTGGCGTCGTGGCTGGCGTACGAGGTCGGCGCCGGCGGCGCGGAGCTGAACGCCTTGCGCGTCGCGCTCTTCTCACTCGTCGCCCTCGCCCCGGTCGGTCTGGCGCTTATGCTGGCGCATGCGTCGCGACACGCAGCCGCCCTGGCGCTCGAAACCCGTCGCGCTCGCGACCTTTCCAATGCCCTGGTGGCTCCGACGGCCCTCGCCGCCCGCGAGGCTGGTCAGGTGCTTACAGGCTTGCGCGGAGACATCGACCACGCCGCTCTGGCGGCTGAGCGCGCGCGCAACGACATGGCTCTGCTGCGCGAGGCTCTGGCCGAGGAGACCCGACGTCTGAACGAGGCCGCAGAAACCGCCGGCCGAACCGCGCGCGAGCTGGCGGCACAGCTGGGCGCGGAACGCGAGGCCATGGGCGGACTGGGCGAACGCCTGGACCGCCAGGCCGCCGGCGTGGTCGAGGCGGTCGAGCGTCAGTCGCGCATGGTCGGCGACGCGTCCGACCTGGCTCAGGCCCAACTGCGCGAAGCGGAGGCCGCCCTCGCCGCCCGCGCCGCGGACCTGGCCGCCGCTGCGGGCGAGGCCCAGGACGCCGCCCGCGCCGCCTCCGACGACCTGGCTCGTCAGACGCTGCGACTGGAGACCGCCGGCTCTGGAGTCGCCGAGCAGATCCACGCGGTCGAGGAGGGGCTTGGACAGCAGCGCGCATCCCTGGTCACCGCCGCCTACGCCCTGCGCACCGATCAGGAGGATTTCTCCGCCCAGGTGGAAAGCCAGCGGGCCCAGCTCGTGGAGCAGTTGTCCGCCACCCGCCAGGCGTCCAGCGAACTGAACCGCGTCTCGGCCCAGACCCGTCAGTCGATGCGCGAACTGGTCGAAGCCGCCGGCGATCAGTTCAAGGCCCTCGTGGAGATGTCGCAGCGCGAGGCCGACGGTTTTGACAACGCCACCAAGCTTGCGCTCGACCGCTTCGAGGCCCTCGCCGCCGAATCTCGTGATCTTCTCATCGAGGAGACCCGGCGGGCGTTGGAGGCGATGAAGGCGACAGCCGACGAATCGCGAGCCGCAGCCGCAGACGCCGCCCATCAGGCGCAGATTCGGGCGGATCGCCTCGGCGAGGCCCTGTTCGAGGCCGCACAGAAGGCCGACCAGGCTGCAGACGCCCGCATCGAAGGGGCCCGCCGCATCGTCGGCGAAACGGCCGACATGGTGGATCAGACCGGCGAGCAAGTGTTGAACCGCCTCGAAGCCATGCTGGAGCGAATGGCCAGGGCGTTGTCAGACGTCGACGCCGCCGTGGCCCAGGTCGACGCACGCACCGCGCGCCTGCCCCAGGAGGCGCGCGACCGCGTCGAGGCTGTACGGACAAGCGTCGAACAGGGACTGGCCGCTCTGTCGGACGCCTCTCGCAAGGCGGCCGAAGACACCGCTGCGGTCGAAGCAGGCTTCCAGGACCGGGTGCGCCGCAACTACGACATGCTGACTGAGGCGGTGAAGCTGATGGGCGTGGTGTCCGGCGACGCCGCGCCGCGCCGCCGAGATCTGGGCCTCGACGCAGAGCCGGCGCGCCCCGAGGAACGCGACGGCCTGCGCGGTCGACTGAAGCTGGAGGCCGCCCCCAAAGGCGCCGACTCGCAGAGTTCTGTCCGCGGCGACGCCGGGCTGGACTGGGCGGACCTCGGGCGGCCGGAGCCGGATCAGAAGCCCGCGCCCCCCCCGGTCGAGCGGGATCTCGACAATCTGACCGATCGCATTACCGCCGCCATCCGCCGCATGGGCGTTGATCCGAACGCCCTGTTGCCGCGCGCTCGGGTCGAAGAGGCCGCGCGGGCCCTCGCGTCCGGCGATGCGGAGGCGGCTCGGCATATCGTGCGTCGCGTCGCCCCTGCGGCCGTTCGCAGCGTCTCGCGCCGCGTTTTGGCCGACTCTGGCCTGCAGGCCGAGGCCGAAGCCTATGTGCGGGCCATGAGCCGTGCCATGGCGCCCGCCGCCTCCCGACGCGACGACGCGGAAGTGCTGGCGCGCCTATCCACGGACGGCGGGCGGGCCTTCATGCTGCTGGACGCGGCCATCGGCGACCTGGCCTGAGCCAAGATGCTTGACGCCGGGGCTGCGATGAGGCGAGTTCTCTTCCCGCTGTTGCAGAGCGCAGCGGAGGGGCCATGACGAACATTGACGTCGAACCGACGCCGCGCGATCGCCGCCCCTCCATCGTCATCTGCGCGTGGGAGCGCCACGACGCAGGGTGGGACCTCTTCGAAGACCTGTCCGGGGAGCCCTGGAGCCCCGAAGGGGCGCGCACGGTGACACCCGAGCGCGCCGATCTTCAGGCTCTGACCGATCTGCTGGACAATCAGAACTGTCGCGCTCTCCTGCTGGTCGGACGTAGTCGATCGAACGACGGGTTCCGCGTTCAAATGAGAGCGGAGAACCGGGGCGCCGACAATGGCGAGCGCTTGGCCCCGACCGGACCGGGCGTCGTGCGCGCCACGGCCCCTGTGGCCGAAATGGTCCGCGCACTCAACGCCGCCGGCTTGGCTGCAAGCTCGACCTCTGAGGCAGAACAGGACGCCGGCAGCCAACTGCTCTATCGAGTTCTCAATGGCTTGCGCGATGGGCAGGCCACGCCCTCGATCGGCCTTCTGCGCGCGCCCTCCCGCGCGCCTGCCGATGAGGTGCGGCGCGCCGTCAAGGCTGCGGCCGAGGCGATGATGGGGCGCGATCCGGCTTCCCTGGCCCGCGCGTGATTGACGTCGGAACGGGCGGCTTCAGACTCGACCATGACCCCATCCCGCAATCTGCTGGTCTTCGCCGCGTTGAACGGCGCTCTGGGCGTAACCTTGGGCGCCTTCGCCGCGCACGGAGCGTCGCCGCAGGTCAAGACCTTGCTCACCACGGGGGCTCAGTACCAGCTGCTGCATGCCGTTCTCGCGGTCGCCTGCGCGCTGTCGAGCGCCCGCACGATCCACCTGGCGGGATGGCTGGGGGCCTCGGGCGGGCTGGTGTTCAGCCTGGCGCTCTGCGCGCTCGGCCTGCTCAGTCTGTCGGCCATGGGCGCGGTCGCCCCGCTTGGCGGCCTGCTGATGCTGGCGGCCTGGGTCTTGCTCGCTTTCGCCGGTCTGCGCCGACATCGCAACGCCGGCTGATCCCCTTCTCGTCTCTTCTGGAGTTCCATGGCCTTTCCTGCACCGACCGCCCCCCGCCGCGACCTGCACCCCGAAATCGAGCCCTACGCTTCCGGCTTCATGGCGACCGAGGGGGTACACGAAATCTACTATGAAGAGAGCGGCAATCCGCAGGGCCGCCCCGTCATCGTGTTGCATGGGGGGCCAGGCGGTGCGGTCAATCCGACCATGCGGCGCTACTTTGACCCGGCGCGGTATCGGATCATCATGTTCGATCAGCGCGGCTGTGGGCGCTCTCGACCTCACGCCTCTCTGGAAGAGAACACGACCTGGCGTCTGATTGAGGACATCGAACGACTGCGCGAGCGCCTTGGCGTCGATCGGTGGGTGGTGTTCGGCGGTTCCTGGGGATCGACCCTGTCGCTGGCCTACGCCATCACCCATCCTGATCGAGCGATCGCCCTGGTGTTGCGAGGCATCTTTCTGATGAGCCGCAAGGAGTTAGAGTGGTTCTATCAGGATGGCGCATCCATGATCTTGCCCGACGCCTGGGAGCGGTTCGTCGCCCCTATCCCTGAGGCGGAGCGCGGGGACCTCATGGCGGCCTACAACCGGCGGCTGCTGGGCGACGACGTGGCCGAGCGGGAACGCTGCGCCATCGCCTGGTCCAGCTGGGAAGGCGAGACCGTGTCGGTCCAGGGTCCGTCGGGTCTGCCGGACAAGTTCGCCGAGCCGCACTTCGCCGTAGCCTTCGCGCGGATCGAGAACTGGTACTTTACGAACGGCGGATTCTTCGAGAGCGAGGACTGGATTCTTCGAAACGTCGACCGAATCCGAGACATTCCCGCTTGGATCGCTCAGGGCCGTTTCGATGTGGTGACCCCCATGGACGCAGCCTGGCGCCTGCACCGGGCTTGGCCCGAAGCCAGGCTGGAGGTGATCGGGGACGCCGGCCATGCCTCATCCGAACCCGGCATCATCGACAGCTTGGTGCGCGCAACCGACTGGGCCGCCGACCTGTAGCGGCCGACGACCCGGGCATGGTCAGTGTTTCTCGGTCCAGCGGTCTTTGGCTTCGTCCTTGGTGAGGCTGAGGAAGACCTTGTCTTCTTCGATGCGCGAGACCCAGCTGACCGGAATGTAGTGGTGCTTGAAGCCGCCGGCGAGATCGAGCTTGGCCAGCTCGATCTGGTCGCCCTTGACGTGGTCGACGCGGCCGACGTGACCGCCGTCGGAGCCAACGACTTCTTGATGTTCCTTGATGAGCGAAGCGTCTAGCATGGCCGTCTCCTTCTGTTTCAGACCTGGGCGTTAAACACGCGCTGGCGGGTCCGGTTCACATCGGCGGAGCGTTATCGTGGGCGAGATCGTCAATCTGAACCGGGCGCGCAAGGCGCGCGAAAAGGTGCAAGCCAAGCGCACGGCCGAGATCAACCGCACGACCTTCGGCCGCAACCGAGCCGAGCGCGAGGCGGCGGATCGTGAGCGCGAAAAGGCCAAGACCGCCTTGGACGGCCATCGCCGCGACGACGACTAGGCCGAGGCGGATTTCCTGGGCGCCCAGCTAAGGGCCAACTGCCCAGCCAGCACCAGAAGCAGTCCCACGAGCGCCGAAGGCCCGAACCTCGCGCCCTCGAACAGCACCGACACGCCCATGGCGATCGGCGGGGTCAGAGCGGAGATGTAGCTGGCCAGCGCATAGCCGCGCGCCCGGGCGATAGTGAAATACAGTCCGAACGCGATGACCGAGCCGAACAGCGACAGATACAGCAGCGAGATGACATAGGCCGGCGTCCACTCCACAGCCCAGGACACGCCGGTCACAAACCCGAACAGGCCGAGCAAGACCGTCCCGTACGCCATGGCCCAGGCGGTGCCCGCCAGAACGCCCGCCCCGGCCTGCTGGCCGCGCCAAGCGAACCAGTTGCCGAAGGCCGAGGCGATGACCGCGATTAAGGACAAGCCGACCCCCAGCGCGGCGCGCTCGCTGAGGCCCGCCGCCAAAATTTCTCCGCCCGACAGCACCGCAACCCCGATGACGCCCAGGGCGGCGCCGAGCCAAGCCGTCTTCGCCGCCTTCTGACCCGAGGCCAGGCGGAACAGGATCAGGTTCACGAAGGCCAGGGCCGCGAAGATCACCGCCACGATGGCCGACGCGATATTCTCCTCCGCGCGATAGACGCACAGGTAGCTGACCGAAAAGGCGAAGCCGCCCTGCCCCAGCACGGCCAGATGCTGACGCGCCGTCAGGCCGATGCGCCCGCCGGTCGCCTTGACCACGGCGAACAGCACTACGGAAGCCAGGCCGAACCGCATCACAACGGACACGACAGGGTCGACCGCGCCCAACTGATGGGTGATCGCGTACCAGGTCGTGCCCCAGATCAGGGCGCAGACGGCCACACCTCCGAGGGCGAAGACGGAAGCCGGCATGGCGGTGCGATTCGAAGTGCTCACGAACGGCCTCTAGCACCCGGTTTTGCTGCGCGCGCTACACGTCTCGCATCGCTCTGTGACGGCGGCCGTTATGGGCTAGACTGTTACGGCCAGGAGAGAAGCCATGCGTCTTGCCCTCACCGCCCCGCTCGCCGCCGTCATCGCCGGATGCGCGGCCACGCCCCCCATCATGTCGGAGCAGCGCGGGGTGGATGTCACCGTGACCTACCGCGAGCGCATCCTTCTGCCGCCCGGCCATACGCTGCGCGTCACTCTGGCCGACGTCAGCCTGGCCGATGCGCCGTCAAGGACTCTGGCGGAAACAGCGCTGGAACTGGAGGGGCGAGCACCGCCTTACTCAGTACGGTTGTCCACAGACGCCGCCCAGTTGGACCCGCGCCATGAGTACGCCGTGCGCGCGGAAATCCGCGACCCGGCTGGCGTGCTCCGGTTCACGACAGACACCCGCCATTCCGTGCTGACGCGCGGCGCGCCGGATCGGGCGGACATCGTGCTCGTGGGCGTGCGCGCCCCTTGAGCGGACTGGTCAAGCGATCAGTCCTGCTGTCCGGCCACGCCACTTCGGTCGCGCTGGAACCGGAATTCTGGGCCGTGCTCGATGCAATCGGAGCCGAAATGAGCCTGGGTCGTGCGGCTCTTCTGATCCGCCTGGACGAACGTCGCGGCAGACGCCCCCTGGCCTCCGCATGCCGCCTGCTCGCGCTGGAATGGACTGCCGGGGATCGCAGCTTCGCCGCCGATTGACAGCGCGTCGCGACGCGCGCCTGCTGCGCGCGATGACGATCAACCGCCCCGGCTTCGCGCGCGCCTGGCGCACCCTGTTCGCCCTGATCGGCGCGGGCGCCCTGGCGCTGCAGTATGGCCTCATGATCGGCGGCCAGCCAGCCGGCGCTGTAGGCGACGCCACCCTTCGGTTCTTCAGCTTCTTCACCATCCTGACCAACGTGCTGGTGGTCGTGGCCCTGGCCGCGCCCGTGCTGTGGGAGCGGACCGGCCTGGGGCGCTGGGCCGGGAGCGAGGGCGTGCGCGCCGCCGTGGCGCTCTATATCGGCGTTGTCGGGCTGATCTACCACCTGCTGCTGGCGCGCGTCTGGGATCCTCAAGGGTGGCAGCTGGTCGCGGATGTGGCGCTGCACACGATCATGCCGCTGGCCTTCTGGGCCGACTGGCTGCTGTTCACGCCCAAGGGCCGGCTGCGCTGGATCGACCCGCTGAAATGGCTGGCTTACCCACTGGCCTATACAGGCTGGACGCTGGTTCACGGCCTGACGAGCAGTTGGTGGCCCTATTGGTTTTTGAACGTCGACCAGCAGGGTTGGTGGCGGACGGCGGGCTGGGCCGGCCTGGTCCTGGCGGTGTTCCTGGTCATCGGCCTGTTCCTCGTCATGCTGGATCGCGTCTTTGGACGAGGTGACACGGACCGCCGGGCCGCTTAAGCGTCAGCCCATGGCCTACAAGTCCCTTCGCGATTTCATCGACATTCTAGAGGCGGAGGGCGAGCTGGTGCGCGTCGCCGAGCCGGTCTCGACGCATCTGGAAATGACCGAGATCCAAACCCGGCTGCTGCGCAACGGCGGCCCGGCGGTCATATTTGAAAAGCCGGTGATGCCGGACGGCTCGATCAGCCCCATTCCCTGTCTGGCCAATCTGTTCGGCACTGTGAAGCGCGTCGCCATGGGCGTGACGCTGGAGAAGAAGAACCGCACCACCGCCGCCGAGCTGCGTGAGGTCGGCGAGCTGCTGGCCTTTCTGCGCAATCCGACACCCCCGCGCGGTCTGGGCGACGCCATGGAGATGCTGCCCCTGATGCAGACTGTCATGGCAATGCGCCCCAAGACGGTGAAAAAGGCGCCGGTGCAGGAGGTCGTGCTGACCGGCGATCAGATCGACCTGACCCGCCTGCCGATCCAGGGCTGCTGGCCCGGCGAGCCGGCGCCGCTGATCACCTGGGGCCTGGTCGTCACCAAGGGGCCGTCCGACGACCGCGAGGACGACTTCAACCTGGGCATCTATCGGATGCAGGTGCTGGGCAAGGACAAGGCCATCATGCGCTGGCTGGCGCATCGCGGCGGGGCGCAGCATTACGCCCGGCACAAGAAGGCCCGGCCGACCGAGCCCCTGCCCTGCGCGGTCGTGCTGGGCGCTGATCCTGGAACCATCCTGGCGGCGGTCACGCCTGTGCCGGACACGCTGTCCGAGTATCAATTCGCCGGCCTGATGCGCGGCGCCAAGGCCGAGTTGGTCCCGTGCAAGACGGTGCCGCTGATGGTGCCGGCCAACGCTGAGATCGTGCTGGAGGGCCATGTGCTGCTGAACGAGCACGCGGCGGAAGGCCCCTATGGCGACCACACGGGCTACTACAACTCGGTCGAGACCTTCCCTGTGTTCCAGGTGACGGCGATCACCATGCGCCGCGACCCGATCTATCTGACCACCTTCACCGGCCGGCCGCCGGACGAGCCCTCGGTGCTGGGAGAGGCGCTGAACGAGGTCTTCATCCCCCTGCTGCGTCAGCAGTTTCCGGAGATCGTAGACTTCTGGCTGCCGCCCGAGGGCTGCAGCTACCGCATCGCCGTGGTGTCAATGAAGAAGGCCTATCCGGGCCACGCCAAGCGGGTGATGCTGGGCGTGTGGAGCTATCTGCGCCAGTTCATGTACACGAAGTGGGTCATCGTGGTGGACCACGACATCGACGCCCGTGACTGGAAGGACGTCATGTGGGCCATCTCGACCAAGATGGATCCGGCCCGCGACATCACCGTCATCGAGAACACCCCGATCGACTATCTGGACTTCGCCAGCCCCGAGAGCGGCCTGGGCTCCAAGATCGGTCTGGACGCCACCGACAAATGGGAGCCTGAGACCAAGCGCGAATGGGGCCAGGAAATCCGCATGGACGAGGCGGTGGTCGAGCGCGTGTCCGATATGTGGGATCGGCTGGGATTGCCTGGCGACAAGACGCCGATCTGGAAATAGGCTGCTGATCGATCAGCCGGGGGGCGGTCTTGAGCGCATTCGAGTTCTTCTTCAGCTTTTACGGCCTGCTTCTGGGCCTGTCCGTTGCCGAACTGGTCGGCGGGTTCGCGCGTGTCCTGCATGAGCGCCAGCGGATCCGATTCGGCTGGCTGACGCCGATGCTGGCGATTTTCGTCGCCATCGACATCACCACCTTCTGGAACCAAGCCTGGGCGATCTTTCGCGGAGCGCCTTACAACATGGCGCTGCTGGTTATGAGCCTGGTGATCGCCGCGACCTTCTACATTGCCGCCAGCGTCACTTTTCCGCGCACCTCGGCCGAGGGCGCGCACGGACGCATTGATCTGGATGAGCATTTCTGGTCGCACCGGCGGCTGGTCTTCACCTGCATCCTGATAGCCAATCTGATCGTGGCCCTGCTGGTCATTATCTTGGCCATGGCCAATCCAGGCTTCGCCCAGATGGCGAGCTCGCCCCGCCTCTGGATCGGCCTGGCGGTCTTCGTCCTTGGCACGGCGACGGCGGCGATCGCGCCGTGGCGTCCCGTAGTGGTGGCGGCGATGGTCGTGGTGCTGGGCTACACCCTGTGGAATGTCGCGCGCGCAGCCGGCGTGCTGATCGCCAGCGGCGGGTGGTCGCCGCCCGGCGCCGCATGACTTGCCGATCCCATCAGATTGGCCGAGGAAACCGAATGCGCAATGTCCTGCTGATTTCGGCCCTGGCCGCCCTGACCGCGAGTCCCGTCATGTCCCAAGACCGTTCCGTGCCCAACGCTGCGCCGTGGGATCAGGCCTTCCTGCCGCCGGCGCCGGAATGGAACGGCGCCAGCCGCGCCCTGCTGCGCGAGCCCGGCGATCGCTGGGCGACGGACTTCGAGCGTGACCCCGCCCTCGACTTCAGCCCGAACTATGCTGACACGCGCGCCTGGTTCGACCGGCTGGATCAGGCCTCGGACCTGATCCGCATCGAAGAGTTCGGGGTTTCACCCGAAGGCCGTCCGATCTACGCCGTCATCGCCTCCAAGGACGGCGCCCAGTTCGATCCGTCCAAGCCAGTGCTGCTGGCCCAGGCCGGCATCCACCCCGGCGAAATCGACGGCAAGGACGCCGGGATGATGCTGCTGCGCGACATGGCCTTCTACGGCAAGTCGGACCTGCTGGACCGCGTCAACTTGATCCTTATCCCGATCCTGAGCGTCGACGGTCACGAGCGGGCCAGCGTCTACTCCCGTCCCAATCAGCGCGGGCCGCGCATCCAGGGCTGGCGCCACACGGCGACCAACCAGAACCTGAACCGTGACTACATGAAGCTGGATCAGGCCGAGATGCAGGCTGTGCGCAGCCTGATCCTGAAGTACCGCCCGGACCTCTACGTCGACATCCACGTCACGGACGGCATGGATTATCAGTACGACGTCACCTACGGCTACAATGGCGAGAACGGGGTGTGGAGCCGCAGTCCGGCGACCGCCTCGTGGCTGGACGAGGCGTTCAAGCCGGCAATGAACGCGACGCTTGAGGCCCAGGGGCACATCCCGGGCGAACTCGTGTTCGGCATCGACTATGAAAACCCACGCGCCGGGCTCAACGACGGCGGATTGGGCGAACGGTTCTCGAACGGCTGGGGGTCGGCCGCCCACGTCCCCACCATTCTGATCGAGAACCACAGCCTGAAGCCCTACGCGCAGCGCGTGCTCGGCACATACGTGTTCCTTGAGGCGGCGATGAACATTCTAGCCGAACAGGGCGCCGGCCTCAGAGAGGCGATCGTCGGCGACAGCGCCCTCCGCCCGGCCCAGGTCCCCGCCAACTTCGAAAGCAATCCAGAGCCGGCCTACACCCGCACCTTCAAAGGCATCCGCTATGAGACCTATCGCAGCGAGGCCTCCGGGCGCGACGAAATCCGCTGGCTGGGCGAGCCCGACCCGGAGTTGTGGCAGCTGCCCTTCTATGGATCACGGCCGACCTTGATGCTGGACCGGCCGCGCGCCTATTGGGTGCCGGGCCATCGGCCTGACCTGATCGAGCGGCTGCGGCTGCACGGGATCCAAATGGAGACCTTGGAGGCTCCGCGCAGGGTCGCGGTTGACATGCTGCGCCTGATCGATCCGGTGCTGTCGGGACGGACCAACGAAGGCCATGTGCCGATCAGCGTGAAGACCGTCGAGGTCGAGCGGCATGATTGGACCTTCCCGACCGGCTCGGTGCGCGTGCCGACTGATCAGCCGCTGGGCGATGTAGCCATCCTGCTTCTGGAGCCCCAGTCTTCCGAGGGCTTCTTCGCTTGGGGCATGATCCCCGAGGTGCTCAACCGCGTCGAATACATCGAGGCCTACGCCATCGCCCCGCTGGCCGACCGGATGCTGGCCGCTGATCCCGCGCTGAAGGCCGAATTCGAAGCCAAGCTGGCCGAAGAGCCGGATTTCGGGGCCAATGCGGCGGCGCGCCTGGCCTGGTTCTATGAGCGCACGCCCTTCTACGATCAGCGATTCCGCCTCTATCCGATTGGACGCGAGCAATGAGCGTCGATGTTCTTGAAGCCATCCACGGCGTCGATCTGGCGCTGCACGCGGCGGCGTTGTGGGCGGGTCTCCTGATCCTTTTCCTGCTGGGCCTGTCCGGTCTGGTGGTCAGGCGCAGGCGGCGGCATCTGGTGGCGTTCGGCGATGGCGGTCACCCCGAGATGACGGCGGCCGCGCGCGCCTTCGGCAACGCGACGGAATATGTGCCGGCCGGCCTGGTCGCGCTGATCCTTCTGGCCCTGGTCGGTTCCCCCGTCTGGATGATCCATGCTCTGGGCGCGACCCTGCTGGTCGGGCGGGCCGTCCATGCGGCGGGCCTGCTGTTTCAGAAGGGCCCGTCTCTTGGCCGGGTGCTCGGCATGCTGCTGACGTGGCTGGCCCTGCTGACGGCGGCCGTGGCGCTGATCGCCTTCGCCGTCATCTGAGCCGCGCGGTTGCGAGGCCCCGCCCCGTCCGCCATATCGGGGCATGACTGAAGCCCTCCCCGACCTGCTGTCCGATCTGATCCAGTCCGCACTGAAGGCTGGCGCCGACGCCGCCGAGGCGGTCACCTCCGAGCGCCAGGCCCTGTCGGTCGGCGTGCGCAACGGCCAGCTCGAGGATGTCGAGCGTGAAGAGGCGCGCGACCTGGGCCTGCGCGTCTTCATCGGCCGCCGTCAGGCCTCCGTGTCCGCCTCGGATCTCTCGGACGCGACCCGCACGCGGCTGGTCGAACGCGCGGTCGCCATGGCCAGGCTCGCGCCGGAAGATCCCTATGCCGCCCTGGCCCCCGAGGACCGGCTGGCGCACGGCCCCTACCCCGACCTCGACCTCTACGATCCCGCCGAACGCTCGGCCGCCGAGCTCGAGGCCGCCGCCGCCGAGACCGAAGCCGCCGCCCTGGCGGTCGAAGGCGTCGCCAAGTCAGAGGGCGGTCACGCCTCGTGGTCGACCAGCGCCTGGCGGCACCTGACCTCGCACGGCTTCGAGGGCGTCTATCGCGGCAGCGGCTTCTCGCTGGGGGCCGGCGTCATCGCCGAAAAGGACGGCGCCATGGAGCGCGGCGGAGAATACCGCTCGTCCCGGCACCTGTCGGACCTGCCCGGCGCCGACGAGATCGGCGGCGAGGCCGGACGGCGCGCCGTGGCCCGCGTGGGACCGCGCAAGATCGCCTCGACGACCGCTCCCGTGATCTTCGAGAATCGCGTGGCGACCCAGGTGCTGTCGCCTCTGGTCGGCGCCATCTCCGGCCCATCGATCGCGCGCGGCGTGTCATTCCTGAAGGACCGGATGGGCCAGGCGGTATTGCCCGAAGGCGTCGATCTGATCGACGACCCGTTCCGGCCGCGCGGCATGGGCTCGACCCCGTTCGACGACGAAGGCGTGGCGGTCGAACGGCGCGCTCTGGTCCAGGATGGACGGCTGACCACCTGGCTGCTGAATTCGGCCGCCGCCGCCCAGCTGGGCCTGGCCTCGACCGGCCACGCCTCGCGCGGCCTCGCCGGTCCGCCCGGCGTTTCGACGCACAATCTGCATCTGGAGGCCGGCGAGCGCGATCTGGCGGCCCTAATGGGTGACGCCGGGACCGGTCTTCTGGTCACCTCCATGTTCGGGCCGTCGCTGAACCCCAACACCGGGGACTGGTCGGCCGGGGTGTCGGGCTTCTGGTTCGAGAACGGCGCAATCGCCTATCCTGTCAGCGAAGTCACGGTCGCCGGCAAACTGATCGACCTCTATGCCCGGCTGCAGCGCGGCTCCGATCTGGAGTTCCGCGGATCGTTCAACAGCCCGTCGCTTCTGTTCGACGCGGTGGCCATCGCGGGCAAATGACCGAGGCCGCCGCCGCGCAGGACTTGCTGGATCGCCGCGCCGACCTGGAGCTGATCCGCACCGCCGTGCTGACGGCCGGCGAAAGCGCCCTGACCGAGCGGGACGCGGGCCTGAAAGTCTGGTCCAAGAGCGGCGGCTCGCCCGTCACCAGCGCCGATCTGGCGGTCGATCAACTGCTGCGCGAGGCCCTGCTGAGCGCCCGCCCCGACTACGGCTGGCTGTCCGAAGAGACGGCCGACAGCGCCGATCGCCTTCAGGCCCGGCGCATCTTCGTCGTCGATCCGATCGACGGCACCGTGGCCTATATGAAGAACAAGCCGTGGTGGTGCATTCCGATCGCGGTCGTGGAGGACGGAAGGCCTGTCGCGGCGGTCATCCATGCGCCGGCTCTCAACGAGACCTTCGAAGCCGTGCTGGGCGACGGCGCGCGGCTGAACGGCCGGGCGATCACCGCCTCGGACACCGAGACGCTGGATGACGCCTCGGTCCTGGCTGACGCCCGGTTGATGGAGGGGCCGCACTGGCCCGAACCCTGGCCGGTCATGCGGCTTGAGAAGCGCAATGCCCTGGCCTACCGCATGGCCCTGGTCGCCGCCGGCGCGTTCGACGCCGCCATCGCGCTGTCGCCCAAATGGGACTGGGACGTCTGCGCCGGCGCCCTGATCGCCGAGGAGGCGGGAGCGCGCGTCAGCGACCACCACGGCCGACCCTGGCGCTTCAATCGCGCCGATCCGCGGCAGTCGAGCCTGGTCTGTTCGGCCCCCGCCCTGCACCCCCTGATCCTTAAACGCTGCGCCTCCATCCCGCTCGCTTCCCTCGATCCTGTGGCGCAACCGTAGCGCTTGGTTTAGGTTGTCGAGGCGTCGCGAAACAGGACGCATCGCCTTCCCTGCATCTGGAGACCATCTTGGAAACCTTGATCAAGACCGCAACCTCTCGGGGTCGCATGGCCGACGGCATTGACCCCGTCGATGTGGCCGTGGGCCAGAACGTGCGGGCGGCGCGAACTGGGGCTGGGCTTACCCAGAGCGAGCTGGGATCGGCGATCGGCGTGACCTTCCAGCAGATTCAGAAGTACGAACGCGGGGTGAACCGGATCTCGGCCTCGATGCTCGTGCGAATCGCCGCCGCTCTGGGCGTTCCGGTGATTTCACTCTTCCCGGGGGACGAAGACGTCGATCTGGAGATGACGCCGGGCGTTCGCGACCTCGCGGCGACCTATGCAAAACTTTCGCCCGCGAACCGCGCGGTGGTGGTGTCCGTTGCGAAAGCGCTTGCAGGCGCCAGGACGATTTAAGTTCGGGCTGTCGTCTAAGGCTGGGCTCCCCTCTTGCCTGTGCACCAACGCCCCATTGAAGACGAAGCCGCCAGAGGCGAAGCTTATGCTGCGGGATCCCGCCCCGCCCAGGCGGCGGTTTCCAGACGTGCCTGAAGGAGCCCACATGCTGCCGCTTTCGCCTCGCCAACGCGACTGCATCGAAATGGCGGCCCGAGGTCTGACGGACAAGGAAATCGCCGCGCAGCTCGACATGTCGCCGCGCACGGTGGGCGCGCACCTCAGCGAGGCCTACGCCCGCCTCGGGGTTTCGAACCGCCGGGACGCCATGCGCGCCCTCGGTATCGATTACGTAGGGCAAACGCTCCCGATGGCGGAGCCGCCCGCATCCGTCCCTCCTGACCTGGCGTCGGCGGACACGGTCGACGGCGGGCCCAGGGTCTGGAAAGCGGTCTTCGCCGCGCTTCCGGAGCCGCCTGGCCGGCGGATGCGGCTGATGCTGATCCTGCTGGTCGCGATCGGGGTCGCCGTCCTCCTCGCCGGGATTGTGCTGATCATGGCCACCGCGATGGAGCGGGCCGGTCTGTTGGCGCCCGGCAACGCCCTCTGACGCCTGTGTCAACTTCAGGGGCGACCTTCGCAATGAAGAACTATCATACCGGCGTGCGGGTGGCGCGCTGTCTGCATCAGGCCGAACATTCGCTCGACCAGGCGATCCTTGACGCCAACGCCCTGGTCCAGGCGATGATTGAGGCGAGGCGCGCCGAGAAACTGGCGGCCGAAGTCGGGCAACAGGCTCTGGCCGATGCCGTCTCGGGTTTGGCCGCCTTGGCCGCGGCGCGGGGCGACATGGTGTCCAGTCACTCGGCCCTGGCCCGCGTGGCTGCCCACGAACAGATCGGCTGGCGCATGGACGGGCCGCTCGAGAAGAAGCTGGAGCCAACCGGATTTCTCAATCAGGTCGAATTCCGAAGGGCCGGCTGACCACGTGCTGAGTTCGGTCCAGCATCTTCTCTTTCTCGTGACGGCGCTCACCTGGGTCGCCCTGGCTTGGAAGGGGCGTGAGCCCGAACGCCTGGCCGTGCTGGTCCTTGCAGCCCTTACGTTCGGGGCGCCCTTGGTCGGCGATTACGGCTGGGCGGCCCGGACCGGACTTTCCGCCGCCGGCTTCTTCGCCCTGACGGCGCTGGCGCTCTGGAAATCTCGATGGTGGCTGATCCTGGCCGCCGGCGTCCAGCTGGTCACCATGCTGACGCACGTGGCCTGGGCCGCGTTCGAGTTCGAGCGGCTCTGGCCCGCCGTCACTTTGCGCCTGCTCCTGTGGGCAATCATCATCGTCCTGGCCATGGCTGGCGTCGCCGAAGCGCGATGGGCCAGATACGCCAGGCGCTAAGGCGCGCGAGCGCCGCGAGGCAGACATGAACCCTTACGCCGCCGCGATCGTCTGGAGATCGCTTATCCAGGCTGAACACCTTACCGCTCAACAGGAAGACGACCTCGACGAAGCCGAATGCGTCATCCTCTCACGCCAACCCGAGACCCTCGACGACATGGTCGATCAGCTCGCCGTTCTGGCCGCACAGGGCGGCGACCGGCGCAGCGACGGGCTGGATGTCGAGGCCCTGGAAAGGCTGCTGGCCTTCGCTGAGATGCTGCGCCGCTCGAGCAGCGTCTCGGCCGAGGCGGCCCGCGGCGCCTGAAGGCCGGCCGACGCCCCTCCCTCTCCCGCCTTCGATCTGCTAGCCGCTAGGCGAAGCCCGTCGACTTAAGGAGTAGCCGTCATGGCCCGTCGCACGCTTGTCGTCACCGGAGGCCTGGGCGTTCTCGGCGCCTGCGTCGCTCGGCGCGCCGCCGCCGAGGACTGGCGTGTGTTCAGCCTGGATCAGCAGGACGTCGATCTCACCGACGCGGAGGCGACGCACCGGGTCATGGGCGAACTCGCCGCCCAAGCCGGCGGCGTCGACGCACTGGTCAATGCGGCGGGCGGCTTTGTCTGGTCGCCTGTCGCTGACGCCGATCCGAGCGTCTGGGCGCGCATGACGGCCGTGAATCTGACGACTGCGGTCAACGCCTGTCGCGCCGCCCTGCCCTATCTGGCTAATTCGTCGGCGGGGCGCATCGTCAACGTCGGGGCGGCCGGGGCGCTGGACGCACAGACCGGCATGGCACCCTACGCCGCTTCCAAGGCCGGTGTCCATCGTCTGACAGAATCGCTGGCTCGGGAGTGGAAGGGCCGGGTGACGGTGAACGCCGTCCTGCCGTCGATCATCGACACGCCGCAGAATCGCGCAGACATGCCCGACGCCGACTTTTCAGCCTGGGTAAGCCCCGACGAACTTGCGACGGTCATTCTGTTCCTCGCGTCCGAATCGGCTGGAGGCGTCACCGGCGCGCTTCTCCCGGTCATGGGGCGGGTTTGATCCCTCAGGCCGCGTCCCGGCGGGCCATGGCCACCAGCCGGCTCGCCGCCGCCCTCAATTCCGCTTCAGCTCGCGCCGCCCGCAGGGTGAAGCGCAGCTGATAACTGAGCAGCCGCCAGTTCAGAGGTTTGGTCACAAAGGCCGTCGCACCGGCGCGAAAGGCGCGATCGATCGCCTCGACATCCTCGCGGCCGGTCTCCACCACCACCGGTAGGTTGCGAAGCTGGGGATCAGCGCGGATGGCGGCCAGCAGTTCGAACCCGTCCATGCGCGGCATTTCGAGATCGGTCAGGACAAGGTCGTAGCGCTGGGCCGCCAGCATCTCCAGGGCGTCGACCCCATCGGCGGCGACATCCACACTGGCGACAGCGGAGGCCAGATTCACCCGTGCGAATTCGCGCAGGATCGGGTCGTCATCGACGAACAGGAGCCGAGCCTCCTCGTCCAGGACGTAGAAAAAGTCACTCATGTCACTCGTCCCGGAGGCGAACCGCCCCCACGCTGATCCCCCGACCAGGCCGGCAGCTTAAGCCTCGGGTCATTAACGTGCCGTATCGTCGGCGACGTAACAGACCTGGATGTCTCGTGTCGCGATTTCGCCCGCCTCCGCCCGGTTCAATTGGCCGTCGGCTGATCCTGCTGGTTCTGGCCGCGCTGACGGCGTCGTTCGTGGTGACGATGCTGATATCCACCTGGATGGACCTGAACCGCCAAGCCGCGCTCGAGACGGGCCGGCTGACGCAGACCGCAAGAGTCATCGCATCCCTGTCCGTGGAAGCCGTTGTCGAGAATGATCGCGGGCGAGCGTTCCAGGCCGTCCGCTCGATCGCGCAGATGCCCGGCGTAAGTTACGCCCGGGTCGACGATGCAGGCGGGGCGATGGTGGCCGAAACGGGCTCAGGAGCGCGACTGGTGACGGACGCGAGCGCGTCGGGCGGCGGGGATCCCTCGCTCTGGTCGCTGCTGAACACCGGATCGCTTGAGGCCCGAGCCCCCATTTTGGCCCAGGATCAGACCGTCGGCTCGGTCACCGTCTTCGGTCAGACGCCCGAACTGAGGCATCGCCTTCTTTCAACGCTCTGGGCCACCCTGGCCGGGGCCCTGGCCGCCCTGCTCGCCGGCCTGTTCGTTGCGACCCGCATGGGCAGACGGATCGCCCGTCCGATAACGGCGCTGGCCGAACTGATACGAGGTGTGGACAAGAGCGGCGACTACTCCACGGCGGTCGACATTGAGGCCGAAGGAGAGGTTGCAGAGTTGGTGTCGGGCTTTGACACGCTCCTGCAAGGCATTCGAGAGCGGGATGCGCGGATCGCCGCGCACGTGGAGACCCTGGAGGCCCAGGTCGCGGATCGAACTGCGGAGCTCGTCGTCGCCCGCGACGCCGCCGAACAGGCCAACGCCGCCAAGTCCGACTTCCTGGCCGTGATGAGCCACGAAATACGAACCCCGCTCAACGGCATTCTTGCGCTAAGCGATCTTCTTGCCGCCTCCGACCTGCCGCGACGCCAGCAGCGCCACGCCGACGTCATCGCCAAGTCCGGCCGATCTCTGCTGCACGTCATCAACGACATCCTGGACTTCTCAAAGGTCGAAGCGGGCAAGATGGATCTGGAGTCCATCCCCATGGACCTCGCGGAGATCGCCGAAGATGTCGCCAGCCTCTTCTCCGAAAAGGCGCAGGCCAAGGGCCTAGACCTGGCCGTGTTCGTCGATCCGAGGCTGCCGGCCGTGCTGGGCGATCCGACGCGGCTTCGGCAGGTCCTGAGCAACCTCGCCAACAACGCCATCAAATTCACCGACACCGGCGGCGTGCTCATCGCCGCCTACCGCGACCCCCGCGCGGCCGGGCGCATCATGCTGGCGGTGCGCGACACCGGTCCGGGGATTCCCCAGGACAGGCTCGACACCCTCTTCGAAGCCTTCACCCAAGTCGATCAGACGACCACGCGAAAGCACGGCGGCACCGGCCTCGGCCTGGCCATCTGCGATCGTCTGGTGAAGGCGATGGGCGGCGAGTGGCGACTGAACAGCGCAATAGGGCGAGGCTCGAACTTCGGCTTCTCCATACCTTTGAGCGCCGCTCAGGATGCGCCGGCCATGCCGCGTTTCCGACCCGACTGGCGGGTCGCCGTTCGTATTGGCGGCCAGACCGGCAAGGCGCTGAACCTATACCTCCAGGCGCTCGGCGTGACCGCTGTGGATGACGAGGCCGACGCTCGCTTCGTGGAGACCGCGGCCGGTGCGGACTTGCGCGCCACGGTCGTCGTCAGGGACACTGAGGCGGCGGCGGAAGCGACCCGGCTGGATCACCCGGGCGCGTGCGTTCTCTCTCGCCCGCTGAGAGGCCAGGACGTCGTCCTGCTCCTCAACCAGATGCATGACGGTCAGTCGCCGGCGCTGGACGAGGCCCCATCGCGCCAATCAGACGATCCCGTGTTCCCCGGTCTGCGGGTTCTGGTGGTCGACGACTCCGAGGTGAACCGCGAGGTGGCCTGCGAAGCCCTGGCTCAGCTTCAGGTCGAGACCTTCACCGCCGCTGATGGGGCCGACGCGGTCGAGCGGCTGGGCCTGGAGACTTTCGATCTGGTGCTTATGGACGGGTCCATGCCGATCTTGGACGGGTTCGAGGCCACGCGCCGGATCCGCATCGACGAAGCCGCGTCCGGCCGCGCGCGCGCCATCATCGTCGCTCTGACGGCGCATGTGGTGGGCGCGGGCGCCCAGGCGTGGCGCGACTGCGGCATGGACGACGTGGTCCACAAGCCGTTCACGCTTGATGACCTGCGCCGCGTGCTCGCGCGGTTTCACCCCGAACGCGCAACGGCGCCTCAGGACCGCGCAGCTCCCGCAGGGTCCCCTGCGACTTCGGGCGCAACCGTGCCGGCATCGGGAGTCGATCCGGCCCTTTTCGATCCGGTCGTTCGCCGCGATCTGCTCGCCATGGCCGAGGGCGGCAGAGCCGACTTCGTCGATCGCGTCCACGCCCTGTATCTCGAGAACGCCCCGCTGCGTCTGGCCGAAGCCGTGGCCGCCGCTGCAAGGGGCGACGGCGCTGAAGTGGCGCGCGCGGCTCACGCGCTGAAGTCCATGAGCCTGAGCCTTGGCGCCCGCGCAGTCGCCGCCGAAGCCATGGAGGTCGAGTCCAAGGCGCGCGACGCATCGGCGCCGTCGCTCTCGGCGCTGGAGGCTGCGGTCGGGGCGACGATAGCCGCATTGGCTGCGGATCGCACGTCCTCCATCAGCATGGCCGATCAACTGGACGCCGCCCTGCGCCAGGGCGCCTTGCATGTGGTCTACCAGCCGATTTTCGAGCGGACCGGCGTGTTCTCTGGCAAGGTCGAAGCTCTCGTCCGCTGGACCGAGGCGGACGGGACACGTCGGTTCCCCGACGAGTTCATTCCGAAGCTGGAGGCCGAAGGCGCCGTTGCGCGCTTGACCGATTTCGTCCTGGAGCGGGCCATGACCGAGACCAGGGACCGTCCCGACCTGCGGGTTTCCGTGAACGCCTCGGCCTCCGAGTTCCAAGAGGCCGGTTTCGCGCGACGCGTCTCGGACCTGGCCCGCAGGCTGGCCTTCCCCGCCTCGCGTCTCGAGGTCGAAGTGACCGAAACGGCGATGCTCGACATCAGCCGCGCGCGGACTTCTGTGGAGGCCCTGCGCTCAGCCGGTTTCGGCGTGGCCCTGGACGATTTCGGGGCCGGCTACACGAGCCTGCACGCCCTCCGAGAGCTCAAGTTCACGACCCTCAAGATCGATCGGAGTTTCGTAGAGCGCTGCTGCATGGACACTGCGTCCGCCGCCATCATTCACGCCGTCGTCGGCGTCGGACGAGCCTTGGGCATGAAGGTGGTTTGCGAAGGCGTGGAGACCGGCGAACAGGCGGACTTCCTTCGCGTGGCGGGGGCCCACTATCTGCAGGGCTACCACTTCCAGAAGCCGGTTTCGCTGCGCGAACTGCCTGCACCGGCCCAGGCGGCCTAAAAAAAAGCCCGGCGCAGCAGCGCCGGGTGGCAGTGGTTCGGTGATGGTGGGTGTCCTCGGCCAAGGCTCGAAGACAGTCCTGTCTTTCAGCCAGTTTGGTTAACCGCGCCTTAAGATCGATCCGGCAGCCAGACCGCCTGTCGTCCCCCTCCTGGCGGCGACCACCGGACAATCCAACCATCTCCCGACCGTTCAACGCCAGGAGCGTCGCCGGCCATGAGGGGAACTCGGTACGCCCGCTTGTCCACCCGCACCTCGCGAGCGGTCGTTGCGCCCAATGACCAGCGGCCTTCTGCGTCGGACGGCAGCATGGTCGGCGCAGCGCCGTCCAGCGACACAGCCGCCTGCCCTCCTGGTTGGACTCGACCAGACAGAACCATCAGCCGACCATCCCAATCAACCGCGTCCAGTTCTCCCCTGACCTCGTCCAGCCGACGGGTGGCGTCACCCACCCTCAGCAGAGCCGTCGTCCCGGAAGACAGAATGACGAGCCTGTCCGGCGAAATCGCCCGCGCCTGCCCATGCTGCACCTCCGGCGTGAGAATCAGGTCGCCTTCGCCGGCATTCAGGCGAATGTCGAACCGCCCGGATGGGGCGGCGGTCGCCGCGAACGCCTGTCCTTCGCCGCCGCGCAGCACGACGCGGGCGCCCGGTCCTGTCACGCCGCTGACTGAGAGTCCCGAGGGGGTGCGAGCGACCTGCTCGACGGCCGGCGGCTGTAGCCAGGCGTCGCCCTGCCCGGTCTCGACGAGCCTCTCTTGGCTGGGCTCGGGGGAACACCCGCACAGCACGGCCGCCGCCAACACCGGACATAGACGTTTGATCATCGCGTGCGACCCTCTATGCCGTCCGACACGCTCAGATAACGCGCGCGCAGGCCTTTGTCTGCCGCCCTGGAGATCCCATGCCGCTGTCCCCTGTCCCGATCCAACCGTTCGATGGTCCGTCCGTCTGCCTGTTCTGCGGCGCCTCAGAAGCGGTGCGCTCCGACTATCACCAGGCCGCGGCCGATTTCGGCGCAGGCGTGGCGCAAGCGGGCTGGCGACTGGTCTATGGCGGTGGCGGCGTGGGCCTGATGGGGTCGGCCGCGCGGGGTGCTCACCACGCGGGCGGCCGGGTCGTGGGCATCATGCCGGCCTTCCTGCGCAGCCGCGAGCGGCTGTTCGACGAGGTCGAGACCGTGGTCGTGACCTCCATGCACGAGCGCAAACAGCTGATGTACGATCAGTCCGACGTCTTCGTGGTCGCGCCCGGCGGCGTCGGCACGCTGGAAGAAGTGGTCGAGCTGCTGTCGTGGAAGCGGCTGGACCTGCACGCCAAGCCGGTGATCTTCCTCAACATCGACGGCTTCTGGGACGGCTTCTTCGCCCTCATGCGTCACAGCGTCGCGGAAGGCATGACGCCGGCCGCCTTCCTGGACGCCTGGATCGTTCGCGACGATGTCGATGGCGTGCTGGAGGCTTTGTCAGAGATGCGCGATACGGCCGCACTTGCGACATGATCAGCGATAAGTAACCATTGGTCAGTCTCGTCCGTGCGTTTTCATTCGAAACGCGCCTTGACAGTTTTCTTGGAAAACGGACATTGACGCGGTGGGGCCCTGTCGCGCCCCGGTTCTTTGTCGGAGACGCCTTATGCGCGCCCTTCTCGTCGCCGCCGCCCTGTTCGCGGCCGCTCCCGCCTTTGCTCAAGCCCCGGCCAGCAGCGCCACCCTGGCGGACGCCGCCAAGGCTCCGGCTGGCCGCACCATCATCGACGGCGCCACCTGGCGCTGCGAAGGCTCGGCCTGCACCGCGACCGGCGGTTCCAACCAGCCCGCGCCGCGCGCCTGCCGCCGCGTCGCCCAGCGTCTGGGCGCGGTCACCGCCTTCACCTACAAGGGCGTGGCCCTGACGGAAGCCGAACTGGCCGCCTGCAACGCCTAAAGGGCCGGGCCGCCTAGCGCGCCCGGACATTCGCCAGTCTCCCCGGCGAAAGCCGGGGTCCAGAGCATCAGGCGTCGACTTCGGACGTTTCGATTGCAGTTCTGGGCCCCGGCCTTCGCCGGGGAGACGGCAATTTGGGCCTCAGCCCGCCTCGCCGCGCAGCCGCTTCTGAATCGCCTCGCGGCCGATCAGGGGCGTGATCGCCGCCATGTCGGGGCCATGCGCCTGTCCCGTCAGCGCCAGCCGCAGCGGCATGAACAGGGCCTTGCCCTTTGCGCCCGTCTCGGCCTTGACCGCCTGGGTCCAGACGCTCCACGCCTGATCGTCCAGCGTCTCGGGCAGCAGACGCAGCGCCGTCTCGGCGAAGGCGACGTCTTCGATGACCGGCGCGACCGGGCCGCGCACGATGGCGGCCATCTGCTCGACCTCGCCGAACCTGCCCAGGTTCGGCTTGACCGCATTCCAGAACGCCTCGCCCAGATCGCAGCCCAACGCCTGCAACCGCGGTTGAGCCTCGGCATAGCTGAGGGCGTGCAGCGCCTGGGCGTTCAGACGGTCCAAGTCGGCCGTGTCATAGCGCGCCGGCGACCGGCCCATCTTGGAGAAGGCGAAGCCCTGGCCCAGCGCCTCGATCGAGGTCGCGACCTCCAGCGGGTCCGAGGTGCCGATCCGCCCCAGGTGGCTGGTGATGGCGATGGCCTCATAGCCCTGGTCGCGCATGTCGGCGATCGACAGCGAGCCCAGGCGCTTGGACAGCGCCTGGCCGTCGGCGCCGACCAGCAGCGGCATATGCGCAAAGCCCGGCAGAACGCCCGCCCAGCCCGCGGCGATCAGGGCCTCGAATATCTCGATCTGCGCGCCGGTGTTGGTGACGTGGTCCTCGCCCCGGATCACGTGGGTGATCGCCATGTCCAGATCGTCGACGACCGACGGCAGGGTGTAGAGGAACAGCCCGTCCTCGCGGATCAGGACGGGGTCGGACATCGAGGCCGTATCGACCTCGGCGTGGCCGCGCGACAGGTCTTCCCAGGCGACCCGCCGGCCGTCCAGCTTGAAGCGCCAGTGCGGCTTGCGGCCCTCGGCCTCGAACGCGGCCTTCTGCTCATCCGTCAGGCTGAGGCCCGCGCGGTCGTAGATCGGCGGCAGGCCGCGCGACAGCTGCACCTTGCGGCGGCGATCCAGCTCTTCGGAGGTGTCGTAGCAGGCATACAGACGCCCGGCCGCCTTCAGCGCCTCGGCCGCGGCCTCGTAGCGATCGAAACGCTTGGACTGGTTGTGGCGCTCGTCCCAGACCAGACCCAGCCAGGTCAGATCATCCTCGATCCCCTGCTCGAACTCGGGCGTGGAGCGGGCCAGGTCGGTGTCGTCGATGCGCAGCACGAACTGACCGCCCTGCCCCTTGGCGAACATCCAGTTCACGAGGGCGGTGCGCACATTGCCGACGTGCAGCCGGCCCGTGGGCGACGGGGCGAAACGAACCTTGACGGTCATGGGATCGGAAACCTTGGAATACGAGGCGGCTAGGTCGCGCCCCCGTCCCGCCAAGTCAAGCGATGCGGGTCTGCGTCAGCATCGGACGCACCGCTTCAGACGGCGGCTGACGCCCTGCCCGGCCATGCTGTAAGCACCACCCATGGCGAGAGACGGTGCGATCTATGTCTGCCAGTCCTGCGGGGCTGTGCACGGGAAATGGTCCGGGCAATGCGGGGCCTGCGGACAGTGGAACTCCATTGTCGAGGAGAGCCGCTCGGCCCCGCCCGGCGCGCTGAAACCGGCGGCGGTCAGCCGAACGCGCGGCGTGCAGTTCGAGACACTGCAGTCGGACACGCCCGAGCCGCCGCGCATCCTGACCGGCGTGACCGAGTTCGACCGGGTCTGCGGCGGGGGCGTGGTCCCCGGTTCGGCCCTGCTGCTGGGCGGCGATCCCGGCGTGGGCAAGTCCACTCTGTTGCTCGAGGTCACCGCCAAGGCGGCCCTGCGCGGGGCCAAGGTGGCCTACATCTCGGGCGAGGAGGCCATCGAGCAGATCCGCGCCCGCGCCAAACGCATGGGTCTGGAGGCCGCGCCGGTGAACCTGGCCTCGGCCACGGCGCTTCGCGAGATCATCGCTACGCTGAGGCGTGAGACGTTCGACATCGTCATCATCGACTCCATCCAGACCCTGTGGTCCGACGCCCATGAGGCCGGTCCCGGCTCGGTGACCCAGGTGCGCGCCTGCGCCGGCGAGCTGGTGCGGCTGGCCAAGTCGCAGGGCGTCGCCGTCGTCCTGGTCGGCCATGTCACCAAGGACGGACAGATCGCCGGCCCGCGGGTGGTCGAACACATGGTCGACGCCGTGCTCAGCTTCGAAGGCGAGCGCGGCTATCCCTTCCGCATCCTGCGCGCCGGCAAGAACCGCTTTGGCGCGACCGACGAGATCGGCGTGTTCGAAATGGGCGACGCGGGCCTGCGCGAGGTCGCCAATCCTTCGGCCCTGTTCCTGGGCGAAGGCAAGGACCGCGCGCCGGGGGCCGCCGTCTTCGCCGGCATCGAGGGCTCGCGTCCGGTGCTGGTCGAAATCCAGGCCCTGGTCTCCAAGTCCGCCTACGGCACGCCGCGCCGGGCCGTCATTGGCTGGGACACGGGGCGGCTGAACATGGTGCTGGCCGTGCTGGAGGCGCGTTGCGGCTTCGGCTTTGGCGACCAGGACGTCTATCTGAACGTGGCGGGCGGCCTGCGGATCAGCGAACCGGCGGCCGATCTGGCGGCTGCGGCGGCCCTGATCAGTTCGGCGGTGGATCTGCCCCTGCCCCAGGGCTGCGTCGCCTTCGGCGAGATCAGCCTGTCGGGAGAGGTCCGCGCCGTCGGCCGCGCCGAGGCCCGTCTGCGCGAGGCGCAGAAGCTGGGCTTCGACCAGGCCCTGACGCCGCCCCTGACCGTCAAGGCGCCGGGCGTCAGCCTGACCTCGATGACGCGGCTGACGGAAGTCGTCGAACGAATCTCGCAGAACCGCTACGACTGACGCCGTGACCGGATACGACCTCTTCGTCGCCATCGTGCTGATCGCCTCGGTCGCGGCCGGAGCGGTGCGCGGCGGCGTGCGCGAACTGGTCAGCCTGCTGAGCGCCATCGTGGCCGCCTTCGTCGCCCTGATCGCCCTGCCCGTCACGGCCCCGGTCATGCGCGGCCTGATCGATCCCGACTGGATCGGCTCGGTCGTGGCGGTGATCGTCGGCTTCTTTCTCGTCTATTTCCTGCTGCGTCTGGTCGGCTCGGCCCTGTCCAAGGGCGCCAAGGCGCACGGCGCGCTGGGCGCGATCGACCGGCTGTTCGGCGTCGTCATCGGCGCGACGCGGGGCCTGCTGCTGATCGGCGCGGTGCACCTGACGGTGGCGGCCGGCCTGCCCGGCGACCGGTCTCCGCGCTGGCTGGACGAGGCGTTCTCCTATGGTCTCAGCGTCCGCGCCGCCCACGCCATCCAGTGGATCCTGCCGGGCCTCGGCCGGGGCGTCGACGCCGTCACCCCCCTGGTCGACGGATCGATCCGACGCGGCTTTTCCGACGATCCGGACTTGCCCCGGCCCTAATCCAGGAATACCTCGCCCTCGCGCCCCCAAAACCGGTCAATCGGAGCCCGACGATGGACCACATGATCGCCGAACCCGTTGTTCATCGCGCCCACGCGCGCGATCCCGAAGATGACGCCCTGCGTCTGGAATGCGGCGTGTGCGGCGTCTGGGGCGCCGACGGCGACGAGGGTTCCTCCATCGTGGCGCTGGGCCTGCACGCCTTGCAGCATCGCGGTCAGGAAGCCTGCGGCATCGCCAGCGTCCGCGAAGCGCGCTTCCACACCGAACGACACATGGGCCTGGTCGGCGAGGCCTTCGGCGGTGCGGACCTGTCGCAGCGCATGCCCGGCCCGGCGGCCGTGGGCCACACCCGATACTCCACCGCCGGCGGCAGCTTCCTGCGCAACATCCAGCCCATGTTCGCCGACCTGGACCAGGGCGGCATCGCCATCGCTCACAACGGCAACCTGACCAACTTCCACTTTCTGCGGCGTCAGCTGGTCGGCGAAGGCGCGATCTTCCAGTCGACCTCGGACTCCGAGGTCATCCTTCACCTGATCGCCCGCAGCCGTAAGGCCAAGATCGTCGACCGCTTCATCGACGCCCTGGGCCGGATCGAGGGCGGTTACGCCCTGGTCGCCCAGACCCGCAGCAAGATGATCGGCGCGCGCGACCCGCTGGGCATCCGCCCGCTGGTGCTGGGCAAGGTCGGCGAGGCCTGGGTGCTGGCGTCCGAGACCTGCGCTCTGGACATGATCGGCGCCGACTTCGTGCGCGACGTCGAGCATGGCGAAGTCGTCGTGATCGACGACCAGGGCCTGCGCTCGCTCAAGCCCTTCACCACCGGCCCCGCCCGCCCCTGCCTGTTCGAATACGTCTACTTCTCGCGCCCCGATTCCATCGTGAACGGCCGGTCCGTCTATGAGGTGCGCAAGGAGATGGGCCGGATGCTGGCCCGCGAGCACGCGGTCGAGGCCGATATCGTGGTGCCCGTGCCGGATTCCGGCGTCCCCGCCGCCCTCGGATACGCCCAGGAAAGCGGCATCCCGTTCGAGATGGGCATCATCCGCAGCCACTATCTGGGCCGCACCTTCATCCAGCCCAGCCAGGGCGCGCGTCAGAAGGGCGTTCGCATGAAGCACAGCCCCAACAAGGCCGCGCTGGCCGGCAAGCGGGTCGTGCTGATCGACGATTCCATCGTGCGCGGCACCACATCGCTGAAGCTGGTTCGCGCCGTGCGCGCCGCCGGCGCGGCCGAGGTCCACCTGCGTTCCGCCAGCCCTCAGATCCTCTATCCCGACTTCTACGGCATCGACATGCCCGAGCGCAGCCAACTGATGGCCGCCAACATGACGCTGGAGGAGATGACCCGCGAGCTCGAGGTGGATTCGCTAGGCTTTATCTCCATCGACGGCCTGTACCGCGCCGTGGGCCAGGAGGCGCGCAACCCGACGCAGCCGCAGTTCACCGACCACTATTTCACGGGCGACTATCCCACCCGCCTGCTGGACCGTGAGATCGAGGAAGGCGGCCGCGACATGGACGCCCGGCAGCTGTCGCTGCTGGTGACCGCCTAAACCCAACCCGTCGTCACGGTCGGTCTCCGACATTCTTCGACCTTGGCGCCCCAACGAAGCTCCAAGGTCGCATTTGCCGGCTTGACTCACCGGGGGCGTCGAGCGCCATATAGAACAAATGGAGAACACACGATCCAATGTCCTGCAGTCTGTAGGACTGGGCCGCCCCGGCGCGCCCCGGGCCATTGCCCCAGATGCCCGGCGGCAGGCCTTCTGGTCTCTCCTCGACCACCCCGGGGTCCATGAATTCTACGCTGAGGGCAGCGCCGACGCTGTCAGCGTCAACGGCTTCGGCCTTGGGGTCATTCTGTCGATTTCAAACGGCCAGGAAATGGTCTGGGCCATTCATGACCGCAGCGAATGCGAGATCGGCCGCCTTCATGGCCTAGGGGTGCGCCATATGGGCGTCGCGCCCCAGGATTTGCTGCTGGTCCGCACGCGCGATGTCCGCGCCCTGCTCGGCGTCGCAGAAGACGCGCTCAGGACAAGGGGCGTCCACACGGTCTTGCTCAGCACATGGGGAGAGGATCGGGCCTTCAGTCTGACCGCCAGTCGGCGGTTGTCACTGGCTGCCCGCAACGGGGGCAAGCGGCTGTTTCTGGTGCGGGCGGGGGCCGCACCGCAGCCCAGCGCAGCGGAAAGCCGGTGGTCGGTGCGATCCGCGGCCTCGACCCCGATGGAGGGCGGCGCTCCGGGTCGTCCCGCCTTTTGCGCGACCCTGCTGCGGAATCGAGCCGGCGCGCGCCTTGAAACCTGGATGATGGAGTGGGACCGTGAAGGACGGTCGTTCGTCGAGCCGCCGACGTTACTTGGCCGTGTGGCTCCCTTGGCTGCCCACCGACCGGCTGAAACGCCCTGGGTCCGCCGCCGCGCCTGACGACGCAGCGGGCGGGCCAGTCGTCCTAGCGGAAAAGGTCAAGGGGGCTCTGCGCCTCAGCGCCGTCGACCCCGAAGCCGCTCGGCAGGGCCTGAGCCCCGGCCTGACCTTGGCTGATGCACGGGCGCGGCTGCCTGTGCTGAACGTGGTCACGGCGCGGCCCGAGGCGGACGAGGCTCTGATGGCCTGGGTGCTGGAGGATTTCGATCGCTTTTCTCCCGTGATCGCGCTGGATCCGCGATATGGCCTGATGCTCGACGTGACCGGCTGCGCCCATCTGTTCGGCGGCGAGGCTGGATTGATCCAAGCTGTCGGGACGCGCTTGAAACGCCTGGGGCTGCACAGCCGGCTCGCCCTCGCCTCGACGCCCCAGGCGGCGCGAGCTCTCAGCCGTTTCGGCCCCGGCGGCGTTTTCGGGCCAGAGGCAGGGCGTGCGGCCGTCCGCCGTCTCTCCGTCTCGGCTCTTGAACTTGAAGAACGCGAGGAGCAGGCCCTGCGCCGTGCAGGGCTGAAACGGCTGGGCGATCTGGACGACCGTCCCCGCGCGCCCCTGGCGGCCCGGTTCGGCTCGGATTTTCCATCTCGGCTGGCGCGCGTCTTGGGCGACGAGGACATCCGCATTACCCCGCATCGGCCCGCTCCGCCCATTGTGGTCGACCGCATCTTCTTCGAACCCATCTCGACGGACGAAGATATCCAGCGAGTCCTTTGTGACCTGCTGGAAGAGATCATGGCGCGGCTGGAATCGGCGACCCTTGGCGCGCGGGCCTTCGAGGCGGCCTTCTATCGCGTGGACGGCGGGGTGCGGCGGATCGGGCTCAGGGTCGGACGCGCGACCCGAGACGCCGCCTCTGTGTTGCGCCTGTTCCGCGAGCGGATGGCGGCGCTGGACACGCCGCTGGATTCCGGATTCGGCTTCGACCAGATGCGGATGGCCGCGCTGGCCGTCGAGCGTCTGACTCCGGTTCAGGCGGATCTGGAGGGAGACGCCGATGCGACCGGCGATCTGAGCGTCCTGATCGACCGCCTGGCCGCCCGGCTGGGGCCGGAGGCCGTGGTGCGGTTCCAGCCCCAGGGCTCCCATATCCCCGAACGCGGCGCACGCTGGATCACGGCTGGAGCCGTCCCTTGCCCGTCCGACGATTGGCCCGATCAGCATCCCGACGATCCGCCACTTCGTCCGCTGCATCTGTTCAATCCGCCCCAGCCGGTCGAGACCCTGGCCGAGGCGCCGGACGGCCACCCTTTTCGTTTCCGCTGGCGGCGCGTGGTGCACAATGTCGCCCTTGCGGAGGGGCCCGAGCGGATCGCCGGGGAATGGTGGCGGGCGCCCGGCCAGCGCACCCGTGACTATTACCGCGTCGAGGACACGGACGGCCGGCGCTTCTGGCTGTTCCGTCAGGGGCTGTACGGCGCCGACGAACCGCCGCGGTGGTTCATCCACGGCCTGTTCGCATGATCGAACCCGATCCCTTGGGCGACTACGCCGAACTGGCGGTCAGCAGCCACTTCTCCTTCCTGCGCGGCGCGTCTTCGCCCAAGCATCTCGTGGCCAGCGCGATCCTGCGGGGGCACGCGGGCATGGGCTTGGCGGACCGCAACACCGTGGCCGGCGTGGTCAGGGCGTGGAGCGCGCTGAAGGTTCTCCGCAGGGACGGCCTGTTGCCGCCAGACCTGCGGCGAGAGGGTTCTGGCCCTGGCGAGGTGGTGGTTGAAGAAGATCACACCATCGATCCCGCCCTGTCCGAGGAGGTCAAGCGCCGCGCCCAGACCTTCAAACTGATCCTGGGCGCGCGTCTGGTCTTCAATGACGGGACGCCGGACATTCTGGCCTATCCCGAGACCCGAACCGGCTGGGGCCGGCTGACGCGCCTGCTGACGCTGGGCAATCGCCGCGCCCGGAAGGGCGAATGCGAGATCGGCCTGGGCGACCTTCTGGCGGCGCCGGAGGATCTGCTGCTGATCGTGATGCCGCCGGATCACCTGGCCGGGTTCGAAACCCTGCTGTCTCGTGTGGCCCAAGGCGCGCCCGGCGCGGTCTGGCTGGGCGCCGCCATGCTGAGACGCGGCGACGATCGCCGCCGGCTTGCGCGGCTGAAGACCATGGCTCAGCGCGCGGGCGTCCCGCTGCTGGCCGTCAACGACGTGCTGTACCACGACCCGGCCCAGCGCGATCTTCAGGACGTTCTGACCTGCATTCGCGAGGGGGTGACCATTGAGGCCGCAGGTCGGCGTCTGCTGGCCAACGCCGAGCGCCACCCAAAACCAGTGGCCGAGATGAAGCGCTTGTTCCAGTCGGCGCCCGAAGCCGTGACCGAAACCCTGGACGTTCTGGCGCGCGTGGCCTTCGATCTCACACATCTGGCCTATCAGTATCCCGAGGAGCCTATTCCTCCGGGATGGAAGCCGCAGGCCTGGCTGGAGCATCTGACCTGGCGTCACGCAGAGGAGAAGTATTCCGGCGACATCCCAACTCGGTTGGCGGATTTGTTGAGAAAGGAGTTGGCCTTCATCGCCCGCAAGGCGATCGCCCCCTATTTCCTGACCATCTACGACATCGTTCGGGTCGCGCGTGACAAGCGCATCCTGTGCCAGGGGCGCGGTTCGGCCGCCAATTCGGCCGTGTGCTACATTCTGGGCATCACCTCGGTGGATCCGGCCGAGAGCGAGCTGTTGTTCGAGCGTTTCCTGTCGGAGGACCGCGATGAGCCGCCCGACATCGACGTCGACTTCGAGCATGAGCGGCGCGAGGAGATCATCCAGCACATCTACGAGCGCTATGGCCGCCACCGCGCCGGCATCGCCTCGACCGTCATTCACTTCCGCCCGCGCAGCGCCATCCGCGAGGTCGGCAAGGCGCTGGGCCTGACCGAGGATGTGACGGCTCGCCTGGCCGGCAGTCACTGGGGCCACTGGGGATCCGAAATCGCCGAACGCCACGTCGAGCAGGCGGGGCTGGACGCGACCAATCCCATGATTGCCCGGGCCGTGGCCATGGGGTCGCGTTTGTTGAACTTCCCCCGTCACCTGTCCCAGCATGTCGGCGGTTTCGTCCTGACCCAGGACCGGCTTGACGAGATGGTGCCCATCCACAACGCGGCCATGCCCGACCGCACCTTCATCGAATGGGACAAGGACGACATCGACGAACTGCGCCTGATGAAGGTCGATATCCTGGCGCTGGGCATGCTGACCTGCATCCGGAAGGCTTTCGATCTGATGCAGGCGCATCAGGGCGTAGAGCAGGACCTGCCGGGCATCCCGCAGGACGATCCCGAGGTCTACGACATGCTGTGCCGGGGCCAGTCGATCGGCGTCTTCCAGGTCGAGAGCCGGGCCCAGATCAACATGCTGCCTCGTCTGAAGCCGCGCCGGTTGTACGACCTGGTGATCCAGGTGGCCATCGTGCGTCCGGGTCCGATCCAGGGGGACATGGTCCACCCCTATCTTCGCCGCCGCAACGGCCAGGAAAAGGTCGACCTGTCCGGTCCCTCGCCCGAACGCGGCCCGCCCGATGAGCTGAAGCGCGTGCTGCACAAGACCCTGGGCGTGCCCCTGTTCCAGGAGCAGGCCATGCGCGTCGCCATGGTGGCGGCCGAGTTCACCGACGCCGAGGCCAATGGTCTGCGCAAGGCCATGGGCACCTTCAGGGGCGACGGGACGCTGCACACCTATGAGAACCGGATGGTCGGGCGGATGATCGCCCGCGGCTACGATCCCGCCTTCGCGCAGCGCTGCTTCGACCAGATCAAGGGCTTCGGCTCCTACGGCTTTCCCGAGAGCCACGCGGCGTCATTCGCGCAGCTGGTCTATGTGTCGTCCTGGATCAAGCGGCATCACCCCGCCGCCTTCGCCTGCGCCCTGTTGAACAGCCAGCCCATGGGCTTCTACGCGCCAGCTCAGATCGTGCGTGAGGCGCATGAGATCGGAGGGGTTCAGATCCGACCCATCGACGTGGCGTACAGCGGCTGGGACAACGGATTGGAGCCGACGGGGGGCGAGCCGGCGCTTCGTCTGGGTCTGCGTCAGATCGACGGCTTCAGAGAGGCCTGGGCGACGGCGCTTGTCGCGGCGCGGGCCGAGGCGCCGTTCGCTGATCTCGAAAGTCTGGCCTGGCGTGCGTGCCTGCCGGCGGCGGCGATGCGCAAGCTGGCGGACGCTGACGCCTTCCGTTCTGTGGGCCTGGACCGGCGCGAGGCGCTGTGGGCGGTGCGTCGCCTGCCCGAGGACGACCCCCTGCCGCTGTTCGCCGCCGCCGAGGCCCGCGAGCGAGGCGCCCGCGAACTGGGCGCAGAGCCCGACGCCCGCCTGCCGGTCATGCCGCTGGGCGAACATGTCGCGGCCGATTATCAGACCACGCGCCTGTCGCTGAAGGCCCACCCCATGCACATCCTGCGGCCGATCTTCGACGCGGAGGGGGTTTCCACCTGTCAGGCCGCCGAGGCGCGCCGTGGAGGAACCGTCGTGCGCGTGGCCGGGGTGGTGCTGATCCGCCAGCGGCCAGGCAAGGGCAACGCCATCTTCGTCACCCTGGAAGACGAGACGGGCGTCACCAATGTCGTCCTGTGGGCGCGGGTCTTCGAGTCGTTCCGCCGCGAGGTGATGGGCGCGCGGTTGATGTTGGTCGAAGGCGTGGTCGAAAAGAGCGTGGAGGGCGTGGTTCACATCATGGTTCGCCGGGTCTTCGATCGTTCCGCCGAACTGTCGCGGCTGTCGCAAGATCACATCGCCGAAATCCAGCTGTCGCGCGCCGACGAATCCTACGGTCCCCACGGCTCCTTCCGGCCCGGCGGGCGTCATCCCCGCGACGTCCGCATCCTGCCCGGCTCACGGGATTTTCACTGAACCGATGGCGACCCCGGCAGGACTCCAACCTGCGACCTCGGCTTTAGGAAAGCCTTGCTCTATGCAGCTGAGCTACGGGGCCGTCGGGGCTGACTAGCGGTTTGGGCAGCGCGCGGAAAGCCCCTTAGCCGGCTGCGTTTGCGCCTTGTGGTTAAGGCGCGTTAAGCTACCCTATCTTGTAGGGAACAAATCCCGAATCGGACCGTGTCAGTGATTCGGTCCTGATTCGTTTCGCGCCTGTTCCGCTCCTTCCAGCGTCAGCGTTAATGATCGAAGGCGGCGCTTGAGGAACTCGACGTTCGTCGCCACCTTGAAGACGTCATGAGTGATCGCCCGACAGGCCAGGCTCCCTCGCGCGTCACCGCGATGTTGGGGCCCACCAACACCGGCAAGACGCATCTGGCGGTCGAGCGGATGCTGGGTCACGCCTCGGGCATGATCGGCCTGCCGCTGCGGCTGTTGGCGCGCGAGATCTATGACCGCATCGTCGCGCGGCGCGGGGCGGCGGCCGTGGCGCTGATCACGGGCGAAGAGAAGATCGTGCCGGACCGGCCGCATTATTTCGTCTGCACCGTAGAGGCCATGCCGCTGGAGCGGTCGGTCGAGTTCGTGGCGGTGGACGAGATCCAACTGGCGGCCGATCCGGAACGCGGCCACGTCTTCACCCAGCGGCTGCTGCACGCCCGCGGTCGGTTCGAGACCATGTTCCTGGGGGCGGCGACCATGGCGCCGCTGATCCGGCGGCTGGTCCCGGACGCCGAGATCGTGTCGCGCGATCGACTGTCGACGCTCAGTTACGCCGGCTCCAAGAAGCTGACCCGTCTGCCGCCGCGCAGCGCGGTGGTCGCCTTCTCAACCGACCAGGTCTACGCCATCGCCGAATTGATCCGGCGGCAACGCGGTGGCGCGGCGGTAGTCATGGGTTCGCTCAGCCCCCGCACGCGCAACGCCCAGGTCGAACTGTTCCAGTCCGGCGAGGTCGACTTCCTGGTCGCCACCGACGCCATCGGCATGGGGCTGAACATGGACGTCGACCATGTGGCCTTTGCCGGGATGCGCAAGTTCGATGGTCGGCGCACGCGCTGGCTGCACGCGCACGAGATCGGCCAGATCGCCGGTCGCGCCGGCCGCCATCTGCGCGACGGAACCTGGGGCGTGACCGGCGAGGCGCAGGAGCCGGACGAGGACATTCTGGAACAGGTCGCGGAGCACCGGTTCGAGCCGATCGAGGCGGCGGAATGGAGAAACGCCCGGCTGGACTTCGACAGCCTGCCCGATCTGCTGCGCTCTCTGACCGTCTCCCCAGGCGTGGGCGGTCTCAGCCTGACGTCGGAGGCGCTGGACGAGACCCTTCTGCGGCGGGCGATGAAGGACGAGGAGGTGCGCCGCATCGGCCGTTCGCGGGGCGCGATCATGCGGCTGTGGGAGACCTGCCAGCTGCCGGACTTCCAGAAGACCACGCTGGACGCCCACGCGCGGCTGGCCAAGGACATCTTCCAGGCGCTGACGCGCGGTCGCGGGCGGCTGGACCAGGATTGGTTCGCACCCCGCTTCGCCGACGTGGATCGTGACGACGGCCAGATCGACCAGCTGTCCGCACGGCTCGCGGGTGTCCGGACGCTCAGCTACATCGCCAATCGGCCCGACTGGCTGGACGGCGCCATGCACTGGCGCCAGCGGACGAAGGAGCTGGAGGTGCGTCTGTCCGACGTCCTGCACGAACGGCTGACCGCCCGCTTCGTGGACCGGCGCACCACCGCCCTGATGCGCGCGCTGAACGTGCACGACGAGACCATGGCCGGTGTGGCCGAGGACGGCGAGGTGACGGTCGAGGGTCAGCTGGTCGGGCGACTGGACGGCGTGCGCTTCACCAGCGAAGCCGGCGGCTCGACCCTGTCGGACCGCACCCTGCGCCAGGCCGCGCATCGCGTCGTCGGGCCGGAGATCGCGCGTCGGCTGGGCCGCCTGGCCGCCGACGAGGACGCCGCCTTTTCCGTCACCCCCGCCGGCGAGGTGCTGTGGCGCGGGGCTCTGGCGGCGCGGGTCGTCACCACGCCGGAGGGCGCCGATCCCTTCGCGCCTCAGGTGCGCCTGATCGGCGACCTGGGGCCTCAGCCGGCGCGGGAGCGGGCGGCGCGGCGGCTGGAGGCCTGGCTGGCGGCCGAGGCGGGCCGGGCGCTACGCGAACTGCGCAGGCTGCGTCATGCCGTGGAGAGCGGCGCGCTGAAGGGCCTGCCGCGCGGCATCGCCTTCCGCCTCATCGAGGCCGGCGGCCTGATCGACCGTCGCGACGTCGAGCGCGACCTGCACGCGCTCAGCCAGGTCGAGCGACGGACCTTACGCAGCTTCGCCGTGCGGGTCGGCGTGCACTCCGTCTGGCTGCCTGGACTGCAGAAGCCCAGAGCGCGTGCCTTCGCCCAAGCCTTCGTCTCCACCGGTCCGCAGGCGGCGGCGCCCTCCCCGCCCTTGTCGGCGCGCGCGCTTTCGGCTCTGGGACTGAGGAGCGTCGGATCGTGGATGGTTACGGTCGAGGCTCTGGAACGCATGGCGGAGCTGCGCGCCCTCAACAGCGGCCGCCTGCCAGATTCGGCGCTGGCGGAGCTTGAGTGGACCGAAGATCAGGCGCGCGGCCTGATTTCAGCGCTCAAGACGCCCCGCGCCCAGCGCGTCGACGTCAAGCCGCGTACGCCTCGCCCCGCCAAGGATTCGCCCTTCGCAGCGCTCGCCGCTCTGACAACCGCACCCCCCGAACGTCAATCTCGAAGACGACGGCGAAAGGCCTGAGGGTTCTTGCCAGGGATCATATTTCGATTATCCTGGAAATATGGAATCTATCGAGGCGATCGAAGGGTTGGCCGCCCTGGCCCAGTCCACCCGGCTTGACGTCTTTCGCGTGCTCGTGCGACATGAACCGGACGGTCTGTCGGCGGGCAGTCTGGCGCGAATGCTTGACGTGCCCCCCAACACCTTGTCGTCCCATCTTGCGGTGATGGCGCGCGCGGGTCTCGTGCGGTCGCGCCGGGACAGCCGATCAATCATCTACCGGGCCGAACTCGAACGCCTTCAGGGTCTTGTCCTCTTCCTTCTGGCCGACTGCTGCCAAGGTCGGTCCGAGGTCTGTGATCCTCTGCTGGCCCGTTTTTCTCCCTGCCCTGCTTGAGGATACGGCGATGGACGTCGTCATTTATCACAACCCCGATTGTGGGACCTCCCGCAATGCGCTCGCCCTCATCCGGCATGCAGGGATCGAGCCGCACGTTATTGAATATCTGAAGACTCCCCCCGCTCGAGCCTTGGTGATCGACCTTGTTCGGCGCATGGGCGTGCCGCTACGCGACGTTCTGCGCCGCAAGGGAACCCCGTTCGAGGCCCTTGGCCTGGAGGACGCCGCCTTGAGCGACGAAGCCCTGCTGGATGCGATCCAGGCGCATCCGATCCTGCTTAATCGACCCATTGTCGTCACACCCGATGCCGTGCGGCTGTGTCGTCCGTCGGAGACGGTCTTGGATCTGATCCCATCAGAGGGTCTGGCGGCCTTCGCAAAGGAGGACGGGGAAGTCGTGATCGACGTCAACGGCCATCGAGTGCGTTGATGCTGGAAGCCTCAGCCGCCGCCTCGCTCCGCCCCGCGCGAGCCCGCCTGTCCTTTCTCGACCGCTGGCTGACCCTGTGGATTTTCGCAGCCATGGCGCTGGGCGTCGCGCTCGGCCTCTTCGTGCCGGGGCTTCCCGCAGGTCTGGACGCCTTGTCGATCGGCTCGACCAACATACCGATCGCCATCGGTCTCGTCCTGATGATGTATCCGCCTCTGGCGCGGGTGAAGTACGAGGCCCTGCCGCAGGTTTTCGCCGACCGGCGGGTGCTGATCCTGTCGCTGTTACAGAACTGGGTTTTGGGACCGGTGCTGATGTTCGCGCTGGCTGTCCTGTTTCTGAGGGATCAGCCCGAATACATGACCGGCGTCATCCTCATCGGCTTGGCGCGATGCATCGCCATGGTTCTGGTCTGGAACCAGCTGGCGCGGGGAGACAACCAATATGTGGCGGGCCTGGTGGCCTTCAACTCGGTCTTCCAAATCCTGTTCTTCAGCGCCTATGCCTGGTTCTTCCTCGACATCCTGCCTCGGCTTCTTGGACTACAGGCCAGTGTCGTGGACGTCAGCTTCTGGACCATCGCCGGCGCTGTGCTGGTCTATCTCGGGGCCCCTTTTCTCGCGGGCTGGCTGACACGGCGCGCGGCCATCGCACGCAAGGGCGTCGAATGGTATGAGGCCCGCTTCCTGCCTCGCATCGCGCCGATCACCCTGATCGCGCTGCTGTTCACCATCATAGCCATGTTCAGTCTCAAGGGCGGCGACATAGTCGCTCTGCCGGGCGACGCGCTGCGTATCGCCATGCCCCTGACCATCTATTTTCTCGTGATGTTCGTGGTCAGCTTTCTGATGGGCAGGCTGATACAGACCGACTATCCGCGCACGACCGCCCTTGCCTTCACGGCGGCCTCGAACAACTTCGAGCTGGCGATCGCCGTCGCCATCGCCGCCTTCGGCCTCGCAAGCCCTGTGGCCTTCGCCGCCGTCATCGGCCCGTTGGTCGAGGTGCCGGTGCTGATCCTGCTGGTTTCGGTGGCGTTATGGCTGCGCCGTCGTCTTTTCCCCGAAACGGGGCCGCGCTGAAACCGCTCAGGTCTTGAGCGGCAGGGCCTTGCGGATCGACAGTTCCTTCAGCTGCGCCTCGCGCACATCGGCCGGCGCATTCATCAGCAGGTCCTGGCCCTGTTGATTCAGCGGGAAGGCGATGACCTCGCGGATGGCCGTCTGGCCCGCCAGCAGCATGACGATGCGGTCGATGCCCGGCGCCAGGCCGCCGTGCGGGGGCGCGCCATAGCGGAAGGCGTTCAGCATGCCGCCGAACTGGTCCTCGACCACCGAGGCGTCGTAGCCCGCAATCTCGAAGGCCTTGAGCATGATCTCGGCCTTGTGGTTCCGGATCGCGCCCGAGCACAGCTCATAGCCGTTGCAGACGATGTCGTACTGATAGGCGCGGATGGTCAGAGGATCCTGGGTCTCCAGCGCCTCCAGCCCGCCCTGAGGCATGGAGAACGGGTTGTGCGAGAAGTCGACCTTCTTCTCGTCCTCGGACCATTCGAACATCGGGAAGTCGACGATCCAGCAGAACTTGAACTGGTCCTCGTCGATCAGCTTCAGCTCGGTGCCGACTCGGGTGCGCGCCAGGCCGGCGAACTTGGCGAAGACAGCGGGGTCGCCGGCCGTGAAGAAGGCGGCGTCACCCTTGCCCAGACCCAGCGAGGCCATCAGCGCCTCGGTCGGCTCCTGGCCCAGGTTCTTGGCGATCGGCCCGCCCCAGGCGCCCTGATCGTCCGACCAGAAGATGTAGCCCAGGCCCGGCTGGCCCTCGCCCTGCGCCCAAGAGTTCATGCGGTCGCAGAAGGCTCTGGAGCCGCCTGTCGGGGCGGGAATGGCCCAGACGGCGTTCTTCGCGTCCGCGCCCAGGATCTTGGCGAACAGGCCGAACCCGCCGTCGCGGAAGTGATCGGACACGACCTGCATCTTGATCGGGTTGCGGGTGTCCGGCTTGTCGGTGCCGTACCAGGCCATCGACTGCGCATAGGTCAGGCGCTCGAAGCCGGCGTGCTCCAGCGTCTCGCCGACGTCGTTGGTGAAGGTGTGCGAGCCGTCGATGGGCGACACCGGCTTGCCCTCGGCGAACTCTTCGAACACGCCGTGCATGACAGGCTCGATCGCCGCGAAAACATCCTCTTGCGTCACGAAGCTCATCTCGACGTCGAGCTGATAGAACTCCAGCGACCGGTCGGCGCGCAGGTCTTCATCGCGGAAGCAGGGCGCTATCTGGAAATAGCGGTCGAAGCCGGAAACCATCAGCAGTTGCTTGAACTGCTGGGGCGCCTGCGGCAGCGCATAGAACTGGCCCGGGTGCATCCGGCTGGGCACCAGAAAGTCGCGCGCGCCTTCGGGGCTGGAGGCCGTCAGGATCGGCGTCTGGTATTCCAGGAAGCCCTGCTGGACCATGCGGTTGCGGATCGAGGAGATGACCTTCGACCGCAGCACGATGTTCTTGTGCAGCGTCTCCCGGCGCAGATCCAGGAAGCGGTTCTTCAGCCGGATTTCCTCGGGGTATTCGGGCTCGCCGAAGACCGGCAGGGGCAGTTCCGCAGCTTCCGACAGCACTTCGACCGCCTGGACACGCACCTCGATCTCGCCGGTCGGCAGATTGGCGTTGGTGGTCTCGGCCGAGCGGCGGATCACCTCGCCATCGACCTTGATGACGCTTTCGGCGCGCAGACGCTCGACCGCCGCAAAGCCCGGCGTCTCTGGGTGCAGCACCAGCTGCGTCAAACCGTAGTGGTCGCGCAGGTCGATGAACAGCAGGCCGCCGTGGTCGCGCTTGCGGTGCACCCAGCCGGACAGGCGAACGCTCGAGCCGGCGTCGGAGGCGCGCAGGGCGCCGCAGGTATGGGAGCGATAGGCGTGCATGGCGAAAATCGTCTGGTGTCGGCTGCGAAACAGCGGGAAATCGGAAGCGCGCTAGGGCGCATCATCCCCCTCGAAAGTCAACCACCCACAGGCCCGCGCGCTTGTCCACCACGGTGGATGGAACCGGCGTGAGCGCGGCCGTGCGGACTGCTATCAAGGCCTCATGACCACGGCCCCCGTCCCGCCCCAGTTGCGTCTGCCGCTCACCCGGGACGTTCCGGCCTGGGCGGACGATCTGGTCGTCTCCGACAGCAACCGCGCGGCGGCGTCGCGGCTGGACGACTGGCCGCGCGCGCCCGGCGACATCCTGGCCCTGCATGGACCCGCAGGCTGCGGCAAGAGCCGTCTGGCCGAGCGCTGGGCCGAGAGGGTGGGCGCCTTTCCGCTGCACGGCGCCGAGGCCGCCGTGGCCGATCCGCTGGAGCTGGAGGGCCGCGCCATCCTGCTGGACCGCGCCCAGGACGCCGACGACGAGACCCTGTTTCACCTGTTCAACCTGACGCAATCGGGCGGCGGGGCGCTGCTTCTGGTGTCGCGCGCGGCGCCGGCGCAGTGGACGGTGGACCTGCCCGATCTGCGCTCACGCCTGGACGCCACGCCCACGGTCAGCGTCGAGGCCCCCGACGACGCGGTCCTGTCGGCCATGCTGATGGCCCGCTTCGCCGAGCGCAGCATCCAGCCCGGCGCGGGCGTGGTCGACTATCTGGTGCGCCGCATCGACCGTTCCGCCGCCGCCGCCGAGGCGGTGGTCGAGCGCCTGGACGCCCTGCACCGCCCGGTCACCCGCGCCCTGGCCCGCGCCGTGATCGAGCCGGATCAGAGCTGAAGGCGGGGGTGAGACCACGCGGGCGATTGCGCCTGTCATTTCCGCGGGTCACTGTCTGCGCATGACCGAGATCGCGCCTATCGCCGACGCCACCCGCGGCGAGGAAGTCCCCTCCTCCCGCGCCCCGCAGCTGGAGCTGTCGGAAGATCTGATGGCCTCGCCGTCGCGGTTCATCAATCGCGAACTGTCCTGGCTGGCCTTCAATGGGCGCGTGCTGGAAGAGGCGGCCAACCCCAATCATCCGCTGCTGGAGCGGGTGCGTTTCCTGTCCATCTCGGCCAACAATCTGGACGAGTTCTTCATGACCCGCGTCGCCGGGCTGAAGGGCCAGGTGCGCGAGCGCGTCCGCGTGGTGTCGCCCGACGGCCTGACGCCCCTGGAGCAGCTGGAGCAGGTCAATATCGCCGCCGGCGGCCTGATGGCCGAGCAACAGGCCCAGTGGCGTCAGCTGCGCAAGGAGATGGCTCACGCCGGCATCGAGCTGGTCGACGGCGACCGCATAACCAAGACCGAGCGCGAGCGGCTTGAGCCCGAGTTTCTGAACCAGCTGTTCGCCGTTCTGACGCCCATGGCGATCGATCCGGCGCACCCCTTCCCCTTCCTGCCCAACCTCGGCTTTTCGCTGGGACTGAAGCTGCGTCGCCGCCGCGACAACCGCGTGCTCTACGCCCTCGTGCCGGTGCCGACCCAGGTGCGGCGCTTCTGGGCCCTGGCGACCGACGGCCGCTCGGCCCCCGGCCGCCAGCGTTTCATCAGCCTGGAATCGCTGCTGCTGCTGTTCATCGACCACCTGTTTCCGGGCTGCGACATCCTGGAAAAGGGCGTGTTCCGCCTGATCCGCGATTCCGACATCGAGATCGAGGAAGAGGCCGAGGATCTGGTCATGGAGTTCGAGGAGGCGCTGAAGCAGCGCCGCCTGGGCTCGGTCGTGCGCATCAAGATCGAGGCCTCCATGCCCGAGGATCTGCGCGCCTTCATCGTCGGCGAACTGGACGCCGCGCCGCAAGACGTGGTGCTGGTCGACGGCATGCTGGGCCTGGCCCAGCTGTCAGAGCTCATCCCCGCCGGCCACCCCGATCTGAAGTTCAAGGGCTATGAGCCCCGCTATCCAGAGCGGGTGCGCGACAACGGCGGCGACATCTTCGCGGCCGTGCGTGAAAAGGACATGCTGATCCACCACCCGTTCGAGAGCTTCGACGTGGTGGTCCAGTTCCTGCGCCAGGCCGCGCGCGATCCCAACGTCATCGCCATCAAGCAGACCCTGTACCGCACCTCCAAGGACAGCCCGATCGTCGCCGCCCTGATCGAGGCGGCCGAGAACGGCAAGAACGTCACCGCCCTGATCGAACTCAAGGCGCGGTTCGACGAAGAGGCTAACCTGCGCTGGGCGCGTCAGATGGAGCGGGCCGGCGTCCATGTCGTCTTCGGCTTCGTGGAGTACAAGACCCACGCCAAGCTCAGCGTCGTGGTGCGGCGCGAGGCAGAGGCCCTGCGCACCTACTGCCACTTCGGGACCGGCAACTATCACCCGGTGACAGCGCGCATCTACACCGACCTCAGCCTGTTCACCTGCGACCCGGTGCTGGCGCGCGATGCAACGCGGGTGTTCAACTACATCACCGGCTACGCCACGCCCGACGAGCTGGAGGCCCTGGTCGTGTCTCCGCTGAACATGAAGGCGACGCTGATCGAATCGATCGGCAAGGAGATGTCGGCCGCCGCCAAGGGCAAGCCCGCCGCCATCTGGGCCAAGATGAACTCGCTGGTCGATCCCGAGATCATCGACGCCCTGTATCGCGCCAGTCAGTGGGGCGTGCGCATCGAACTGGTGGTGCGCGGCATCTGCTGCCTGCGGCCGGGCGTGCCGGGCCTGTCCGAGAACATCCGGGTCAAGTCGATCGTGGGCCGGTTCCTTGAGCACAGCCGCATCATCGCCTTCGCCAACGGCCACGACCTGCCGCACGACAAGGCGCGCCTGTACATCGCCTCGGCCGACTGGATGCCGCGCAATCTGGACCGCCGGGTCGAGTTGATGACCCCGGTTCGCAACGCCACCGTCCACGATCAGGTGCTGGATCAGATCATGGTCGCCAACTTCAAGGACGATGCGCAAAGCTGGACGCTGGACGGCGACGGGCGCTATCGCCGCGTGATGCCGGTCGATCCTGACCGGCCCTTCTCGGCCCACAAGTACTTCATGACCAATCCCAGCCTGTCCGGCCGCGGGCGCAAGGTGAAGACCCTGCCCGAAACGCTCAGCTATCCCCGTCCCAAGACGCGGAAGCGCCGGTGACCGATCCCAACGCGGCGCGCGACATCGCCGCCATCGATATCGGCTCCAACTCGGTGCGCCTGGTCCTGTACCGGCTTGAGGGTCGGGCGCTGTGGACCGTCTTCAACGAAAAGGTCCTGGCCGGCCTGGGCCGCGACCTGCCGGCCACCGGCCGTCTGTCGGCCGAGGGTGCGCAGACGGCGCTGACCGCGCTGCGCCGCTTCGCCGCCGTCCTGGAGGGTGTGCAACCCGACCGCACCCTGGTGGTCGCCACCGCCGCCGTGCGCGAGGCCTCCGACGGCCCGGACTTCTGCGCACGCGTGCTGGCCGACACAGGGCTGTCGATCCGCGTTCTGACCGGCGAGGAGGAAGCCCGCTACGCCGCGCTCGGCGTCCTGGCCGGCGCGCCCCACGCCTCTGGCGTCGCGGCCGATATGGGCGGGTCCAGCCTGGAGCTGATCCGGCTCGACAGTCAGGGGATGAAGCAGGGCGTGACCCTGCCGCTCGGCCCCTTCGCCCTGGCCCAGGGCGAAGGCTTCGACGCCGACCGGGTGCGCAAGACCATCGACGCCAAGCTCAAGCCCGTGGCGGCGGGGTTTCAGTCCTCGACCCTGTATGCGGTCGGCGGCGCCTGGCGCACCCTGGCGCAGGTGAACATGAACCTTCGCGACTACCCCTTGCGCGTCGTGCACCAGTACGCCCTCAGCGCCGAGGAGGCCCTCGAAACCGCCGCCCTGATCGTGCGCCAGTCGCGGGCGGGGCTGGAGAAACTGCCGGGCGTCTCGCGCCGTCGCGCCGAAACCCTGCCCTACGCCTGCCTGGTGCTGGAGCGGCTAATCCGCCGTCTCGGCCTTGAGCGAATCGAGATGTCGGCCTGGGGCGTTCGCGAGGGGCTGGTTTTCGACGCGCTCGAGCCCGCCGTCCGCGACGTCGACCCGCTGATAGCCGGCAGCGCCGCTCTGGGGGCGCGCCAGGGCGTATCTACGGCCCTGCCCGAGGCTCTGGAGGCCTGGGCGGCCCCGCTGGTGCAGGCCCTGCCGCCGGCCTTCGGCCGCGAGCGCGACGCGGTGCTGATCCGCGCCGCCTGCGCCCTGGCCGACATCGGCGCGCGGCTGCATCCCGATCACCGGGTGGAGCTGACCTTCGACCAGGTGCTGCGGGCCCCCGTTCCGGGACAAAGCCACGCCGAGCGCGCCTTCCTGGCCTCGATCATCAACGCGCGATATGGCGGCGCGCCCACCACGCCCGAGCCGCGCACCATCGACCGGCTGCTGGACGAGCCCCAGCGCCTGACCGCCCGCGCCCTGGGCCTGGCCATCCGGCTGGCCTGCGACCTGTCGGGGCGCGCGCCGGAACTGCTGCAGCAGACCCGTCTGGACATCGATCGCACTGCGCTTCGCCTCGTCGTCGCCGGCGAACCCGACCTGCTCCTTGGTGAACAGACCCGCCGCCGCGCCAAGGCTCTGGCCGAGGCGACGGGGCTGAAGCTTGTGGTCGAACCCGGGCGCGGATGACGGATCACGACGTGGTTGCCAGACCAAATGTCTGACATGTCCGAGGGTTTTGTTGCACGGCCGCCAAGTTGCATGGCGCCCGATCCATCGGCCTTATAATCGGGCGGACGAGAGCCCGCTCCACGATCAAGCCGATTTCACACCATTCACACTATTCAGACTCTGTTTTTTCGGTGCGCACCCCAGGCCCTCGATCGGGGTCCCGACTGCCGGCGTATCGCGCGGAAAATCAAAGTTCAAGTCGGTCCACGATTAACGCCGACATATCCTTGAAATATCGTCCAATAATGCTCTCTGGAGCTATGGAGGTGATGGGGCGGCCCGAATCCCCGGCGGCCCGAATGTCGGCATGCAGCGGCACGTCTCCCAGATAGGCCACGCCCAGCCGCGCCGCCTCGGCCTCTCCGCCGCCGCGACCGAACACTTCGCCGCTCATGTTTTCGATCACCCCCAGGGTGGGCACGCCGACCTTCTGGAACAGGGCGTGAGCACGCCGTGCATCGGCCAGAGCCACCTCCTGAGGGGTGGTGACGATGACGGCGCCGTCCAGCGGCGTTTTCTGGATCAGGGTCAGTTGCACGTCGCCGGTGCCGGGCGGCAGGTCGATCACCAGCACGTCCAGCGGGGCCTCGGCGGTCCCCCAGCGGGTCTGCGTCAGCATCTGGGTGATGGCCTGCGACGCCATCGGGCCACGCCAGATCATGGCGTCGTCGGCGTTCGTCAGCAGGCCGACCGACATGGCCTTCAACCCGTGAGCCAGGTGCGGGACCATGGCCCCGTCCTCATAGGCCGGCTTGCCCGACAGGCCGAGCATGGTCGGCAACGACGGGCCGTATACGTCGGCGTCCAGCACCCCGACCGACAGGCCCCGAGCCGCCAGCGCCGCCGCCAGATTGACCGACACGGTGGACTTGCCTACCCCGCCCTTGCCCGAGGCCACGGCCAGGACGCGCCGCACATGGGCCGGGCGGTCCGTCGCGACCGGCGCCTTGGGCCGCCCCTGATCCAGCGCGGCCTTGGACAGGCCCGCGGTGCGCGGCGCCGGGGCAGACGCCGGGGCGGCCTCGGCGGTCAGCACGACCGAGACGCGCGTCACGCCCGGCAGGCCCTTCAACGCCGCCTCGGCCGCGTCGCGAACCGGGGCGTAGAGCGCCGCGCGGCCGGCGGGCGCCTCGATCACAAAGCCCGCGCGGTCGTCCGCCACGACCAGCCCCTGGACCAGGCCGGCGGCGACCAGTCCTTGGCCGCTGACCGGATCGATCACGGCGTTCAGGGCGTTCAGCACGGTCTGGCGGTCGGGCAAGGCGGGTCACCTGAGCTTGCGGGCGGGAGGGTCGCGTTCTATCGCCCAAGCAGCCGAGCCGCGAGCCCGATTTGACCCAGACGCCCCTTCTGCTGATCGCCGGCCCTACGGCCTCGGGCAAGTCCGCCCTGGCGCTGGAGCATGCGCGGCGCACGGGCGCGGTGATCCTCAACGCCGACAGCCAGCAGCTGTACGCCGACCTGCGCGTCCTCACCGCCCGCCCGTCGCTGAAGGACGAGGCCCTGGCCGAGCACAGGCTCTACGGCGTGGCCGACGCCGCCGAGGCCTGGTCCGTAGGGCGCTGGAGTCGGGCCGTCCTCGCTGAAATCCAGGCGCTGGAGGGCCGCCCGGCTATCCTGGTCGGCGGGACAGGTCTGTATTTCACCGCCCTGACCCGCGGCTTGGCCGACATTCCCCCGGCGCCGGACAATGTGCGCAAAGAGGTCGAGAACGAGTTCGACGCGAACGGCGAAGCCGCTTTCCGCACACGCCTCGCGCGGGTCGACCCATCGGCAGCGGCCCGCATCGAGGCCGGGGACCGCCAGCGCCTGGTCCGCGCCCTGACCGTCCATCGCGCCAGCGGCCGCGCGCTCAGCGACTGGCAGGCCGACACCCAGCCGCTGCTTGAGCCAGGCGACTGGACCGGCCTGGTGGTCGAGCCCGACCGCACCGAACTCTACGCCCGCTGCGACGGGCGCGCGGCGGCGATGCTGGATCAAGGCGCTTTGGCCGAGGTCGACGCTCTCTCAACCCGCAGGCTGGACCCCGCCCTTCCCGCCATGAAGGCCGTCGGCGTGCGTGAACTGGCGGCGCATCTGGCCGGCGAGACCACCCGCGCTCAGGCCCTCGAAGCGCTGTCCCAATCCACCCGCAACTACGCCAAGCGCCAGTTGACGTGGTTCCGCAATCAAACGCCCGATTGGCCGCGCGCCTGAACCCTTGGAACGGGGGCCCGCCTGACCTATATTGGATTTGTCCGGGTTCGCCCGGACTATGGCGATAAACGCGCCTGTAATAAGCGGACCGGACCCGGGTGCGATTCCCGGCGGCTCCACCAATTCCTCCCGTGTATCGGCGGGCGGTGCGGGGCCGACTAGCATCGACGGACGTGTAAAGAGGATTGCTTTCGCTCGTCCTGGCCCACCGTATCGGGCCTTTATCTAACTGCGAACGATAACTTCGCTGGAGAAGTCCGCCTCGCCGCGTAATGCGGTTCGGTTGATTTCGAATCTTAAGTCCTAGGGGTTCAGATCCCTGGGCGGGGCCCGGAGGGCGCCTGGCAACAGAAGCCCTCCACTTGCTTCAGATGCACCTCGGAAGCCTGGCAACATAATCCCGGCGCTTCACCTCTCCACTTTCTCCAAAACTCGCCTTTCGTCCGGGCCGCCGCGCGGGTATCAGTCGCGCGTCCAGCCGCCGAGGTTACGATGGCCGTCGAGAAGCCCCCCGTCGACGAGATGCACTATGAGCATCTCGCCCAGAACGCCCTTCGCGGCGTGATCCGCCAGGCGCTCGAGCGCGCGGCGGGCCCCGGCGGCATACCCGGCGCGCACCATTTCTACATCACCTTCAAGACGCGCGGCGTCGGCGTCAGCGTGCCGCCCGACGTGATCGCCAAATATCCCGACGAAATGACGGTGGTGCTTCAGCATCAGTACTGGGACCTGGCGGTCGAGCACGACCTGTTCTCGGTCATGCTCAAGTTCGGCGGCGTGCCCAAGGTGCTGACGGTGCCCTATTCGGCCGTGACCCGCTTCTACGATCCCAGCGTGCAGTTCCTGCTGCAGTTCGAGGATCCGGAGATCGTCGATGACAAGCCCGAGCCCACGCCGCCCCCGCCGCCGGCTCGCCCCACGGGCGACGACGACGGCCCCAAGGTCGTCAGTCTGGACCAGTTCCGTAAGAAGTAGGCTTCGACACCCACGCGCGTGTTCAGCATTGCCAAGGCGGCAAATGGAACATATCATGAACACAAATGGGAGGCGGTGATGCTTGAAGGCGGATGTCATTGCGGCGCGGTGCGCTATTCGATGCCGGCGGATGCGCGCCATGCGCTGTGTCACTGCGCCGACTGCCGCAAGGCGGCGGGCGCGCCGGCGGTGGCATGGGCTCTGGCGGCGGTCGAGCAGGTTCCGATCACGGGCGAGACCCAGATGTACGCTTCGTCCGAACACGGCCGACGCTATTTCTGCGGCGCCTGCGGATCGGGGCTGTTCTACACCAACGACGTCATTTTTCCGGGCATGATCGATGTCCAGACCGCGACGCTGGATGATCCGGGCGCCCTGCCCCTGCTGGCGCAGATCCAGACGGCGGAACGCATCAGCTGGATGGCGCATCTGGACGCCGTCCCGGCCTTCGAGCGCTATCCGCCCGAGGCGTGATCCGACCGGCGCGGATACGCCCGTATCGTGATCCGCTCGCGCTCGCCTTCGCGCCGCTCGACCAGCAGGCGGGCGACCTGGGCGTCGTCGTGAAAGAGGTAGCCCTTGATGGCGTCCAGCAGAGCCTTGGCGAGGTTGTCCAAGTCCATCCACGGCGGGTCGCCGACGTGCTCCATCACGATCTCGACGGTGTAGTCGCCCCAGGCCGGCCGGGCGCCGCGCCATTCCTTGCGCATGAACTCATAGACCAGGGGCTTGTAGTATTTGGCCTGGGTGGTCAGGCCGTCGATGGTGATCTCGACGGCGTCGCCGCTTTCGCGCGCCCGCACCTTGCCCGTGCCGATCCAGCCTGAAGTCATGTGAGCGCCGCGTCCGCCGGCGCGGCTTGCCCGCGCACGCTCGCGTGCTACACCCCCGCGCGACTTCTCGCCACGTTCAGGATGCACGCGACATGACCCAGACCCGCAGCGAAACCGACATCTTCGGCCCGATCGAGGTCGCGGCGGATCGCTATTGGGGCGCGCAGGCGCAACGGTCGCTGGGCAACTTCAAGATCGGCTGGGAGAAGCAACCCCTGCCGATCGTTCGGGCGCTGGGCATCGTCAAGCGCGCGGCGGCCGAGACGAACCGCGACCTGGGCAAGCTGGACGCCAAGCTGACCGACGCCATCGTGCAGGCGGCCAACGAGGTCATCGAGGGCAAGCTGGACGACCACTTCCCCTTGGTGGTGTGGCAGACCGGCTCGGGCACCCAGTCGAACATGAACGCGAACGAAGTGATCTCGAACCGCGCCATCGAGATCCTGGGCGGCGAGATGGGCTCAAAGAAACCCGTCCACCCCAACGACCACGTCAACATGAGCCAGTCGTCCAACGACACCTATCCCACGGCCATGCACGTGGCCTGTGCGGAAGAGGTGGTACACCGCCTGATCCCGGCCCTGCAGCAACTGGGCAATGCGCTGAACGACAAGGCCGAAGCCTGGAAGGACATCATCAAGATCGGCCGCACCCACACCCAGGACGCCACGCCCCTGACGCTGGGCCAGGAGTTCGGCGGCTATGCGGCTCAGGTGCGCAACGGCATCGAGCGCATCGAGCAGACCCTGCCGCGCCTGATGGAGCTGGCCCAGGGCGGCACGGCCGTCGGCACCGGTCTGAACGCCCCCGTCGGCTTTGCGGAAGGCGTGGCGGACCGGATCGCGGCCATCACCGGCCTGCCCTTCAAGACCGCGCCCAACAAGTTCGAGGCTTTGGCGGCGCACGACGCCATGGTCTTCTCGCACGGCGCGATCAACACGGTCGCCGCCTCGCTGTTCAAGATCGCCAACGACATCCGCTTCTTGGGTTCCGGTCCGCGTTCGGGCCTGGGCGAGCTGGCCCTGCCGGAGAACGAGCCGGGTTCATCGATCATGCCGGGCAAGGTCAATCCGACCCAGTGCGAGGCTCTGACGCAGGTCTGCGTTCAGGTGTTCGGCAACCACGCCGCCGTGACCTTCGCCGGGTCGCAGGGGCATTTCGAGCTGAACGTGTTCAACCCGGTGATGGCCTACAACTTCCTGCAGTCGGTGCGCCTGATGGCCGATGCGGCGATCAGCTTCACCGAAAACTGCGTGGTGGGCATCGAGCCCCGCATCGACAACATCGAGCGCGGCCTGAACAATTCGCTGATGCTGGTCACCGCCCTGAATGGCAAGCTGGGCTATGACGCCTGCGCCAAGATCGCCAAGACGGCGCACAAGAACGGCACCACCCTGCGCGAAGAAGCCGTCGGCGGCGGCTATCTGACCGACGCCGAGTTCGACGAGGCCGTGCGCCCCGAAAAGATGATCTCGCCGGGATGAGCCCGCTGGAGCGCCCATACTGGCTCGAAGCGCGTTTTGAGCGCCAGGAGGATTGGGACGAAGAGGTCTATCCCTTCAATCTGCCTGTGCTGCGCGGCTTGGAAAGCCTGGCTTTCCACCCTCACGTGACGTTTTTCGTGGGCGAGAACGGCTCCGGGAAGTCAACCCTGATCGAAGCTCTCGCTGTCGCTTGGGGCTTCAACGCCGAAGGCGGCTCTCGTGACCATCAGTACTCGACACGGGCCTCTCATTCCGCGCTCCATCGTTACGTCCGGCCAGTGCGCGCGCCAATCAGGGTGAAGGACGGCTATTTTTTCAGAGCAGAGAGCTTCTTCACCACCGCAACCTATCTCGAAGCCTCCGGCGCCAGCCGCAAGGGCCAGGCCCGCCTGCACGAGCAGTCTCACGGAGAGAGCTTTTTCGACTTTTTCGAGAACAGGCTTGAGGGCGACGGTCTCTACATCATGGACGAACCGGAGGCGGCCTTGTCGCCCTCTCGCCAGCTATCCTTCCTGGCCAGATTGCATCAGCTTGTTGCGGCGAGGTCTCAGTTTATCATCGCCACCCATTCCCCCATTCTACTCGCATACCCGGACGCTTGGATTTACCAGGCTTCGGCTCACGGACTGGAGCGTGTGGCTTACGAAGACACTGAGCATTTCCAGGTAACTAGAAGCTTTCTGAACCGACCTGAGACCTATCTCGACATCCTGATGAGCGAGGATTGACGATAAGGTCGGCCCGATTTACGGGCGCTTCCCATCCGCCGCATGCCCTTTTCGCCGGGCTGATCTGGCCCGACCGCCCCATTCGTCCCATATCGACCTTCGGAGCCCGCCCCATGAGTATTCACACCCGCATCGAACAGCTCGGCATCGTTCTGCCGGAACCCGCCCAGGCCGTGGCCAACTATGTGCCGTGGGTGCGCGCGGGCGAGCTGATCCACATCTCGGGCCAGCTGTCGAACGACGCCTCGGGCGGGATCAAGGGCACGGTGGGCGTCGACGTGACGCCGGAAGAGGCCCATCAGGCCGCGCGCCTGTGCGGGATCAACCTGCTGGCCCAGATCAAGGCGGCGCTGGACGGTGACTTCGACCGCGTGCGCCGGATCGTCAAACTGGGCGGCTTCGTTCAGGCCGGGCCCGAGTTCAGCGCCATTCCCGCCGTCATCAACGGCTGCTCGGACCTGATGGTCGAGGTGTTCGGCGACGCGGGCCGTCACGCCCGTTCGGCCGTGGGCGTCTATCGCCTGCCGCTCGGCTTCGCGGTCGAGGTGGACGCCATCGTCGAGGTGAAGTGACGTTACGCGTCCGCGTTCACGATTCCATCGCCGGCGTCGGGCGCGAAGCCTGGGACGCCTGCGCGGCGGCGACCGGCGATCCGTTCCTCTCCTATGACTTCCTGCACGCCTGCGAGGCGTCGGGCAGCGCGGTTCCGAGCCAGGGCTGGGGACCGCGCCACCTGGCGCTGGAGGGCGACGACGGCGCCGTCATCGGCGTCATGCCCCTCTATCTGAAGGGCCACAGCCAGGGCGAATACGTCTTCGACCACGCCTGGGCCGACGCCTATGAGCGCGCGGGCGGGCGCTATTATCCCAAGCTGCTGTCCGCCGTGCCCTTCACCCCCGCGACGGGGCCGCGCCTGCTGGCCCGCCCGGACGCCGACGCGGGCGTGGTGCGCGAGGCCCTGCTTCAAGGCGCCGTCGGCCTGGCCGAACAGGCGGGCGTGTCGTCCCTGCACGTCAACTTTCCGACGCGGGAGGAATGGACGGGGCTGGGCGACGCGGGCCTACTGCTGCGCCAGGACATCCAGTTCATCTGGCGCAACGGCGGCTATGCGAGCTTCGACGACTTCCTGGCGGCGCTGTCGTCGTCTCGCCGCAAGACGATCCGGCGCGAGCGGCGCGAGGCCCAGGCCGGGCTGGAGATCCGCGTCCTGACCGGCGGCGAGATCGAAGAGGCGCACTGGGACGCCTTTTTCGCCTTCTACATGGACACCGGCTCGCGAAAGTGGGGCCGGCCCTATCTGACGCGCGACTTCTTCAGCCGGGTGGGTGCCACGATGGCGGACCGCATCGCCCTGGTGATGTCGTTTCGCGCTGGTCAGGCGATCGCCGGCGCGCTGAACTTCATCGGCCGTGACGCCCTGTACGGCCGCCAATGGGGTTCGCTGGACGACGTGCCCTTCCTGCATTTCGAGCTCTGCTATTATCAGGCCATCGACTTCGCCATCGCGCGCGGCCTGTCGCGGGTCGAGGCGGGCGCGCAGGGCGAGCACAAGTTGGCGCGCGGATACCTGCCCTCGGCCGTCTACAGCGCCCACTGGATCGCTCATGACGGACTGCGCGCGGCGGTGTCGGACTATCTGGAGCGCGAAAGGACGGGGATCGACCTCGAGATCGAGGCGATGACGGCCGAGATGAGCCCCTACAAGGCCGTCTAGTTTCAGTCGAAGCTCCGGCCTCAGCCCAAGAGTCTCAAGCCTCTCCTTCTCTCGCCGTCATCGTCGGACTTGATCCGACGATCCAGCCGCGCCGGCGGTGAGGTCAGAGCGCCTGGATGCTCGGATCAAGTCCGAGCATGACGGCGTGAAAGTCGACTGGCGCTAGATCCGCCGCCTCGGCCCGCTGACGAACAGGCGCGGCTGGGAGCGCAGCACCAGCCACAGATTGACCGTCGCCACGCCCAGCACGATTGCGGCCCCGGCCTGGTGCAGGACGCCCAGCGTCAGAGGCACGGCGTGGATCAGGGTCAGCACGCCCAGGATCGCCTGCATCCAGACCGCGGCCGCCAGGGCGATGGCCGACGCGCCCATGCCCTCGGCCAGGCGCCAGCGCAGGGCCTGAATAACATAGAGGGTCACGACCGCCAGCAGCAGATAGGCGACGATGCGGTGATTGAACTGGGTCAACGCCTGATCGTGCAGGAAGGCTAACGCCCCCTGCCCCCAGTCGACCGGCGGCAGGACCTGACCGTTCATCAGCGGCCAGTCGATGTAGACCATGCCGGCGTGACCTCCGGCCACCAGGGCGCCCAGCAGGCTCTGGACCATCACCAGCCCCAGCAGGAGGCCGGCGCCGCGCGACCAGCCGCCGGGACTGCGCGACCGCTCGGGGCCCGCCCAGGCCTCCAGCCCCGTCCAGATCAGGCCGACGAAGATCAAAAAGGCCAGGCCCAGGTGCACAGCCAGACGCTCTGGCGCGACGGTGACGCGCTCGGACAGGCCGCTGGACACCATCCACCAGCCGATCAGGCCTTGCAGCCCGCCCAGCGCCAACAGCACGGCGCAGCGCGCGATCAGGCGTTTTGGCATGGCCATGCGGCCCAGCCACGACATCGGCGGTGCCAGTCGGCACAGCAGGAAGAAGAAAAACGGCAGGGCGAACACCACCCCGATCAGCCGGCCCAACAGGCGGTGCAGCCACTCCCACCAGAAGATGCCCTGGAACTCGGCCAGGCTCATGCCGGCGTTGACCAGTTGGTACTGGGGAATGGCCTTGTACTTGTCAAAGGCTTCCATCCAATCGGCGTGACTGAGCGGAGGGACGGCGCCCATGATTGGCTGCCATTCGGTGATCGACAGGCCCGAGCCGGTCAGGCGCGTGACGCCGCCGACCACGACCATGGCGAACACCAGGGCCGCGCTGAGAAACAGCCAGATCGCCACCGGCCGAGAGTGTTCTGATTGAGAGAAACGGTTCATTCGACGCCCGTCGTTCGCCCCGATATGCTGTCGGTTCGATCCGACACCGGGGGTATGCCCCGACCGCGCGGCAAGATCGAGACGTTCTTGGAGAGACTTTTGGTGCAGTACGCCGAACTCATCATCGCCGTGCTTGGCGCAGGCGCCTTGGCTTGGGTCGCAGATCTGCTGACAGGACGGCGCGGGCTTGCGGCGACCAGCCTCGTGTCGGCCACCGGCGCGGCCTGCGGCTGGTTCCTGTGCGTGCGCGTCTTCGGCCTGGCGACGCTGGATCAGTGGCTGTGGGTGATGTGGGCGATGGCCGGGTCGATCCTGTGCCTGTTCGCCTTCTTCCTGTTCCGGAGCAAGCGCTGATGGGCGCCCGCACGCGTCGTTTCGTCGCCATGATCGCGGTGCTGGTCTTTCTGGCCGGCTACATCTGGGCGGCCGTAGCGATCGGCGAGCAGCTGCCCGACAACGTCCTGATCCAGCTGCTCTACTACGCCTTCGCCGGCACGGCCTGGGGCGTGCCTCTCTACCCGCTGTTCCGCTGGGCGGAACGAGGCTGAAACGACAAGGGGCCGCCCGAAAGCGACCCCTGAACCGTCATTCAGACCTAAGTTTGAATGGTCGGAGCGACAGGATTCGAACCTGCGACCCCTTGACCCCCAGAGCTCTCGGAGCCTCTTTCACCCCGTTTCAATAATGCCCAAAAACGTGCTAAATGACAGATAGATAGGCGAATTGTGGGTTCATCACATTTCACCGTTATTCTTCGAGTTTCTGCATTTTGGACCCCATATGGACCCCAGGATCGGGGTCGTGAGCGAGGTGTCGAATGACGACAACCAGACTGACGGACAGGTCTGTCGCCGCTCTCAAAGCATCGGCCGATGACCGTCTCGAACTTTGGGACGCCGACCTGAAGGGACTGTATCTGCGCGTCTCCGGCGAATCCAAGGTTTGGGGTTATCGGTATCGTCGTCCGGACGGCAGCCGACCTCGGGTTCGATTGGGCCGGTATATTGCTCCGGACCAGACGGGCGGCGACAAGTCCGCCCTGACCGTCGCCGGCGCGAGAGCCAAGGCGAGGAAGCTGCAGGTCGAAGTGGACGAAGGCGGCGACCCGGCCACCAAAATCCAGATGGCCCGGACCGCAGCCAGGGAAGAAATGCTTCGAACCTTCGACGACCTGGCCCAGAGCTACTTCGAGGCGACCGAAAGCGGTGAGTACCGCCCGAGCCGGCGGCGCAAACGTGCGCCCACCATTCTGTCGGAACGCAATCTCTACAAAAACCATCTTCATCCGCTGGCTCCTCTCCGCATCGAGGCGGTCAACAAGACGGTCGTCCGCAGCCGGCTCCGAGAAATCCTGAAGGCCGGCAAGGGCGTGACCTCGAACCGTGCGCGCAGCCTCATCAGCCAGATCTTCGCCTGGGGGATCGCCGAAGGCCGGGTTATCGCTAACCCCGCCCAGCAGCTTGATGATCTGGCGGAGGAGACGCCGCGCACACGGGTGCTGGACGATGCCGAGCTGCGCGCGCTCTGGAGGGTGCTCGAAGATGCGAGCGGCTACCGCCGCCCGCTGGCCAACGGACGCGAGGAGCCCCTCATGGTGGGCCGTCCTGTCCGCATAGTGATCCAGTTGGCCGCACTGTTGCTGCAACGGCGGGCGGAGATCGCCGAGATGCGTGTCGACGAGCTGGATCTCGCTGAGCGGACGTGGACAATCCCGGCGGCGCGCACCAAGGCGGGTCGGACGACCGTGGTCCCTCTGGGGGAACGCTCGATCCGCCTGATCGAGGAAGCCCTGGCGCTTCGCCCGGTATCCGCCGACGGCCAACCGGCGTCGCCCTTCGTCTTCCCCGGCCGGGGCAAGGTCCCCGGCCCGATCTCACCGGGGGCGATCAGCCATGCGATGCGCGACCTGCGCGTGGCCATCAGCGTGCCAGACATCACCGTCCACGACCTGCGCCGCAGCGGGGCCACCCGCCTCGCCCGGGCGCGGGTCAGCCCCTTCATCCTCTCAAAACTGCTCAACCACGCCAGCGACCTCGGCGGCGGCTCGTCGATCACCATGTCGGTCTACGTCCAGCACGACTATCTCGAGGAGAAGCGCGAAGCGATCGAGACCCTTGAGCGGATCATCCTCGACACCGTCCGTTCCGACGTCGCCGCGAGTCCGGTCTCGTCGCCGGCCCTGCCCGCGCCGCCTCTCAGGCTCCCCGCCCCGTCTCACTGAGTCTCGACCGCCTGTCGGCACAGCGTCCGCGCGCCCTGCCTGCAAAAGTTGTCGAAAGCGGACGGCGCCGGCAGGATCGTCGTCCTCCCGTCTACCTGAGCCCTGTCGCCCTCAGAAGCCGAAATCGATCTGGTTCGGGTGGACCGGGCGTCCCCGTTTGCACCGCCGCGGAGGGGACGCCGGTCTCGCGGACGGCCCGGACGCCTTGGACGGAGACTCAGGCCAAGGCGGCCTGGACAGCGCCAGGGTGGGAAGCGGCGGTCGATCCACGGGCGCAGCGGCGGTGTGGAGCGCCCGGTCGGTCTGCGGTTTTCGTCCACCCCTGCCGGGCGGGGCCTTGAGCGGCTTACGGTCCAGCCGGCTGAGTTTCCAGGCGTCGAGTTCGCTTTCCCACCAGCCCACCCGCCCCGGCGAAAGTGGGACCGGCGCGGGAAATCGTCCGGCCTGTTGCAGGCGCCAGGCCGTGCTGCGGCTGATGCCGGCGATGTCTCGCACCCTCGACCAGGGCAGCAGGCGGTCGCCCGTTCCGCCCGGGCGGTCCGCCGTCATCGTCCCGCCCCCTCCCCCACAGGGTGGACGAAACCAATCTCGACCGGGCGGCTAGACACGACGGCGCGCCTGGGCGGCGGGCGGCGCCGCCGTGCGGAGTTCGCTCATCTGCGCCCGGGCCCAGTCCGTCAGGAGGGATTTTGGATAGAAGGGCTTGGCGCGGATGTGGCGGCAAGGCGGACCGCCCGAGCCCGCCGACCACATCCGCGCCAGGGTCGCCGGCTTCAGTCTCACCCCAAGGGCGGCCAGGTGGGCCGAGGCCTCCTGGCGGGTCAGCAGCGTCTCACCCGCGCCGTCGGTCAGGGGATCGGTCATCCCGCACCTCGCGGCCGGCAGTCCCGCGCGCTCGCCACCCTGCGACCCGCGCTCAGGGCCAGGTAACAGTCGATCACCGCGCGCACATACCGCTGGGTTTCAGGGATATCCGGCACGCGGCCGCGGGCGGCGACGCGGGCCGGGCCCGCACTGAAGACCGGGGCATGGCTCACGCTGCCCTCAGCGAGGATCTCGTCGACCATCAGATGATTGCGGTGATCGAGGAACAGGACGCGGAACTGCTCCCGCGGCGCATTCGCCTGGACCGTGCGCGCATAGGCCTGCAGGGCGCTCCAGGCGCTGATCACCGGCCGTCGCGCGGCCGCCGCCCGCGCCAGGCGCGCCGCCAGCTCCCGCAACAGGGCCACGTCCTCCAAGGCGGCCTTCGACAGCGCAGCCGCCCGCGCCAGGGCCGGGCGATCCGCCCCGACCGCGCCGCCGAGCCCGTCGAAGCGGGCGACGAGACGGGCGGCCGCGCCTTCCGGATCGGGCTCCCAGCGGCGCAGCCACAGGGCCAGCAGGGCGGCGTCGTCGAGCGCCGACAGAGGCCGGACGACGTCTGCTTTCAACGAGCGAGGGCGCGCCTCCGCGGTGGGCCTCAGGGCGCGGGGGGCGGATGCTGGACGGGACATGACAGTCTCCTTGCCGCTCCGGACGTGGAGCACCCGCTCTCCCGCCTTCCTTCATCCTTTCAGACCGCCGGGCCGGCTCCCGATCGACAGGCGGGATCCGGCTCCCCGTCGGCTCGTCCAGTCTCGCCCGCCCCTCCAGCCGGCTGGAACGGGCTCCACACTCCCATCCACAGGAACAGAACAAAAGCGGAACTTTTAGTCTGGCCGCAGTCAGGAGCGGCGCGTATGCCTGTCTCCGGGTCGGCAACCGGAGACGTGACATGCAGCAGGACGCCTTTCCCACGCGCCCCCACGACCAGCACCGCCTCATGGAGAGGCTGGCCAACGCCCGGGTCACCGAAGAGCGCGCCCGCGAGATCATGACCAGCCGGGAAGCGCATCGCGCCTTCATGGCCGAGGTCGCCATGGGCCTGGGGCCTTATGCGAAGGGCGCGCGTCCTTGAAGGCACGGCTGGCGTCAGCCGCGCTGCGGCCGTTCCAAGAGGGCCGGATCGGGCCGGTCGGCTTGGCTGCAGTCGGCGGATATGGGTCGCTCCCGGGTTCACCGCCTTAACAAAGCGCGCTCCCAGAGGCTGCCCCGCCATACCCTCCCATAGGCGGCGAGGCGTCAAGCCGATGCGGATGACCGGGACGATCGCCGAGGCGAAGGTCGGCCCGCGTCGAGCGCCCAGGTCGAGAGACCGAGCATCAGGATCCGATGACGCAGACTCCAGGGCTGACCCCGGCGCACATGCGCAGCGCGCCGGCCGCGGTCCGACTGGAGCGAGTGGCGCTCGGCCCCGTCCTCATCGACTTCGAGCACCGGCGTGTCAGCCGCGACGGGGCGGTTGTCCGGCTGACCCCGAGGAGTTCGAAGTCCTCGCCCATCTGGCGCGCCACCTGGGCAAGGTCGTCAGTCACCAAGACCTGCTGACCGCCGTGTGGGGCAAGGCGCAAACGGACGACACCCCGTATCTGCGGGTCGTCGTCGGACAGCTCCGCAACAAGCTTGAGGCCGTCCCTGCGGAGCCAAGCCTGCTGCTGACCGAACCCGGCGTCGGCTACCGGCTTGAGGCGGCGGCCGACGGCGGCCGGCGGCGGCTGAACGTCGATCCTCGTCCGTGACCACTGCCCCCTATCGGCGCGGACATCGCGAGGCCCTCTGAACAGCGACAGTCCGACTCCCGCAGCCGTCCATCGTTCGCGATCCCGCTCATCCGCTTTCTTTCTCCGCCTCAGGATCAGGACGGGGACCTGCGAGTTGGTGTCCAGCACGCCGGACGATCTGCGGTCCCGGACCGAGACGCCTGGCCCTTCAGAAAGACCGCGATGATCGACCTGGCCGCCCATGACGTCGCTCCCTTTCCCTCCTTCACCAATGCGCGGGCCCTGTCAGGCATCGCCCTGTACAGCCCGACCAACCAGCGGGGCGGCAACCGCCATGACCAGGCTTCGCGCGAGGTGCTCGTCGCGCGCCTGGCGACGCTCCTGCGCCTCCCTCTCAGGCCCGAGGTGGTGTCGACCGACGACGTCGGCCCCGACGTCCTGCTCGTCCCGCGCGAGACCCTGGTCGACGGCGTCGGACCGCAGGCGCCGCTGACGACGACCAGCCTGCTCGGCGGGCGGGTGCCTCACGCCTTCGTGGCGACCAAGGCCATCACTCACGGCCTGATCCATCCCGACGCCGCCTGTCCGCCGGGCTGGTCCAGCGCCATGGCGGAGCGGCTCGGCGACGCCGCCCTGGACGGCTACACCGCCTTCTGTGTCGCGGACGCGCTCGAGGCCGGCCGACGGCTGCTCGAGACCGGACCGGCGCGGGTCAAGGATGTGAACGGCAAGGCCAGTCTGGGCCAGACGGTCGTGCGCAACGCCAAGGAGCTCGACGCCGTCATGGCCGAGCAGGATTCGGACGAACTCGCACGGTTCGGCGTGGTCATCGAGGAGAATATGGACGAGGTGGAGACCTACAGCGTCGGCAGCCTCTCCGTCGCCGGCCTGGAAATCAGCTATGTCGGGGACCAGCAGGAGACCGTCGACCACAAGGGCCGGACCGTCTACGGCGGGAGCCGGCTGCGCTGCGTCCGCGGCGGCCTGGACCGCCTGACCCACCTCGGCCTGCAGCCTGAGGCGGTCGAGGCCGTCCGCTGCGCGGCGGTCTTCGACGATGCGGCCCGACGCGCCTATCCGGACATGATCCTCACCCGGCGCAACTACGACGTCCTGGCCGGCCGGGACGTCCGGCGCCGGCGGCGCGTCGGCGTGCTGGAACAGTCCTGGCGCGTCGGCGGCGCCACCGGCGCCGAGGTCGCCGCGCTCGAAGCCTTCGCCCGGTTTCCCGATCTCCTCCAGGTCGAGACCGCGACGGTCGAAGTCTATGGAAAGGCGGCCGTCCCAGAGCACGCCGTCACCTATTTCAGCGGCGTCGACCCCAGGGTCGGGGCCATGACCAAATATGCGGTGAGGCTGGCGTGAAGGATCAGGTCGACATCCAGGAGGGCCGCGTCGAGCTCACGGTCGACGGCCAGAAGCTGTCCGGCACCCTGCTGCAGCCCGAGGCCCCCGTGCCGGGATTCCTCTTCGTCCATGGCTGGGGCGGAGACCAGGAGGAGGATCTCGACCACGCCGAGGAGATCGCCCGCCTGGGTTGCGTCTGCTTCACCTTCGATCTCAGAGGTCACGCCGAGAGCGATGCGAGACGCGATGAGGTGACCCGCCAGGACGGCTTGGACGACGTCACGGCCGCCTATGACTATCTGGCCGCCCAGCCCCTTATCCAGGCGGACTCCATCGGCGTGATCGGCACGAGCTACGGCGGCTATCTGTCCGCTTTGCTGACGGCGGACCGGCCGGTGCGGTGGCTGGCCCTGCGCGTCCCCGCCCTCTATCCCGACGCCGGCTGGGAGACGCCCAAGGCCCGGCTGGACAAGGCCGAGGTCCGCGCCTACCGCGAACAGCCCCGGACGCCGCAGGAGGACCGCGCCCTGGCGGCCTGCGAAGCCTTCGAGGGCGATGTTCTGATCGTGGAGTCCGGCGAGGACGACCGCATACCGACCGAGGTGATCCTGTCCTACCAATCGGCCTTCAAGCGCGCCAAATCCTTCACCCATCGCGTCATTTCCGGCGCCACCCACGCGATGCGCGATCCGGCCGACCAGCGCGTCTATGCGACGATCCTGATCAACTGGCTCGAGGAGATGGTGCGCGCCAGCCGGAGGTCCTACCGCTGACAGGGTCTCCCGCAGTGCGGCGGCGGCTGCACGCAGGTGTTCTGTGGGGATGTCCACGACGGATCGATAGGCGAGCTGCAGCAGATTTGCCTGAGCCGGACGCGTTGAACACGCCGACGCTCCGCTCCCGCCGGCTCCGGCTCATGCCCGGCGCGCGCTCCTCGTCTCAGGTCGCCGCCGTCAGATCTCGGTAAGGCTCGCCCGCCTCCCCCGCTTCGGCGCGCGTGAGCACCTTCGTCTCCGCCGTCGAACTGACCGCGACCTTGATGTCCCTGATGCGGATGCCATCCGCTATGGTGCGCGGCCGGGGGCGATCAATGGTCGCGATACGCGCAATCCAGTCGTCGGTCTGGACGGTGATCAGGCCCGGCATCCGGGCAGGATCGCCATTGGCTTCCGCCGCCATGGTGTCGAGACGTGCGTTCAGGTCTTCGGGCGTCATGCGCCGACGCTTAAGCCGAGTCGGTCAGCAGATCGTCAATGCGCCCTCCGGCAGGGCTCGCTGCAGCCCCTTCGCCTCATCCCACGGCGCCCGCATCCAGGTTTCGCGCTCTTCAGATGTCGTCAGGATCACCGGCATGGCCTTGGGGTGGACCGACTTCACCGGCTCGCTCGGTTCGGTCGTCAGAAAGGCGAAGAGGTCGCACGTCTCCATGCCGGTCCTGATCTTGCGGACACAGGACCACCCCCGCACCTGGACGCCGGCGAAAAAGGTCAAGGGCTCGGGGTCGTCGCCGGCCAGTCGAAACCAGACCGGACGATAGCGGCCCTCGGCGTCCCGGCCCGGCTCGCTGAAGGCCGTGAACGGGACCAGGCATCGATGCTCCGGCGCCAGCCACGGCCGCCAGTGCGACGAGGCTGTGTTGCGCACATTGGTCGTGCCGCTGTCCGGTTCCAGCTCGAGCAGTTTCGGAAAGTCGACGTCCTTGCCCTTGGCGCGCAGCTTGTCCGCCCGCTTCGTCGCCGCGTCGAACAGCGCCTTCTTCGACGACGGCAGGCCCCAGCGCGCCGAGGTCAGCACGCGCTCATCGCCGTCCCAGCGCACGATCCGCGCGGCGTAGTCGGGGTAGACCTCGCCCGGAGCCAGATTGCCCACGTCCGACCGCATGGCGTTGGCCAGATCCAGGATGGCCTGCGGGCCGCTGCGCTGGCGATAGAGATTGCACATCAGCGGACGCTCTCACGACGACCAGGGTTTGTGGAGCCCAGCACCTCTCAACGCAGCCCGCGGATTTTCTGCATGAGCGCTTCGCGTGATTTGCGATAAGCACTGGCCGCCTTGTCACGTTCGTCCGCCAAAGCCGCCTGGCGCGCGTCGAAGGCCGCCTGAGCATCCCCCCACTCTTCGTCCAAAGTCTCGACTTCGGCCTCAAGCGCCTTCCGCTTCTTGTCGGTTGCTGGCGGCGGCGTCGCCTTCCGAGCCTTTGGACGCGTCCCGAGTTTCCCCTCGTCGATCGTCTCGCCGCGCTGGATGACCTCTCCCGGTGCAGCCACTGCCGCGTCGTAGTCCGATCCGCTCTGGATCTCTCGGGCCAAGCCGTCCTTGAAGATGTCCCGGCTCATGCCCCAGGCAGCGAGGGCCTTGGGACGCGAGGACGCCGCCACGGTAAAGGCATGGAACCCGTCCGACCACGAAAAGACCTTCAGTCTCGACTTCGCCATCTCGAGAAACTCTCTTCTCAGTCAGAACAGCCGCTCCCGCCCTGACAGGATAAGGATCAAGCGGTGCGTGGCGGCGAGAAGGTTGCCCAGGACGGTCATGGAGCCCCAATGCAGGGGCCTGGGCTGAGTTGCCTCACGATTTCGTAGGCCAGATCGAATGCCGCAACGCAACAAAGCGGTTGCGCCCCGCCAGTCGCTGGGCACAGTCTGCGTTGCTGACCGCAGCGAGAGCCCATGACCCAGGCGTTCGACGAAATGGCAGGCGACGGATCCGGGCCGGTGCGCGAGGGCTACCACGCCCTGTCCGAATGGCTGCGGCAGGCGCCGCCCGACCTGCTGCAGGCGCGCTCCCGGCAGGCCGAGCTGTTCTTCCGACGCATGGGGGTCACCTTCGCCGTCTACGGGGACGCGGACTCCAACGAGCGGCTCATTCCCTTCGACGTGGTGCCGCGCATCATCAATGCCACGGAATGGGCCCGCCTTGAGGCGGGCCTGAAGCAGCGGGTGGGCGCCCTCAACGCCTTCCTCCAGGACATCTACGGCCCTCAGGAGTGTCTGCGGGCCGGCGTCGTGCCGGCCGAACTGATCCTCACCAACCCCCAGTACCGGCCCGAGATGCAGGGCCGCCGGCCGCCCGGCGGGGTGTGGTGCCATGTCGCCGGGGTCGATCTGGTGCGGACCGGCGAGGACGGCTTTCAGGTGCTCGAGGACAATGCGCGCACCCCCAGCGGCGTCTCCTACATGCTGGAGAACCGCGAGATGATGATGCGGCTTTTCCCAGACCTGTTCGCCGATCATCGGGTGCGGCCCGTCGACGACTACACCGACAGCCTCCTCGGCGCCCTGCAGGCCTCCGCCCCGCCCGGCTCCGGCGACGATCCGACCCTGGTCGTCCTGACTCCCGGTCCCTTCAACTCCGCCTATTACGAACACAGCTTCCTGGCCGACAAGCTCGGGGTGGAGCTGGTCGAGGGCCGCGACCTCTTCGTCAGGGACGACACCGTCTTCATGCGGACGACGGAGGGATTCCGGCGGGTCGACGTCATCTACCGCCGCATCGACGACGACTATCTCGACCCCCTGACCTTCCGGCCGCACTCGACGGTCGGCGTGCCCGGGCTGATGGCCGCCTATCAGGCCGGACGCGTCACCCTGGCCAATGCGGTGGGGACCGGCGTCGCCGACGACAAGGCGGTCTACACCTATATGCCGGAGGTCATCCGCTTCTTCACCGGCGAGGAGCCCCTGCTGAGCAATGTGCCGACCTGGCGCTGCCGCGAGCCGGACCACCTCAAGGCCGTGCTGGACCGGCTGGACCAGCTGGTGGTCAAGGAGGTCGGCGGCTCGGGCGGCTACGGCATGCTGGTGGGCCCGGCGGCGACCCGGGCGGAGCTCGAGGCCTTCCGCGCCCGGCTGATCGCCGATCCGGGCGCCTTTATCGCCCAGCCGACGCTCAATCTGTCGACCGCGCCGACCCTGGCGGGCGGGGCGCTCGCCGCCCGCCACATCGACCTGCGCCCCTTTGTCCTGAGCCGCCCCGGCGCGGTCGAGGTGATCCCGGGCGGCCTCACCCGGGTGGCCCTGACGGCCGGTTCGCTGGTGGTCAACTCCAGCCAGGGCGGCGGCACCAAAGACACCTGGGTCCTGGACGACTGATGCTTTCAAGAACCGCCGACAGCCTGTACTGGACCGGCCGCTACATGGAGCGGGCGGACTTCCTGGCCCGCATCCTGGAAGCGGCGGTGCGGCTCGCGGCCCTGCCGACCCGCGACGACGCCGCCCAGTCGGCCTGGGCCGGCGCCCTGGCCTCGTCCGGCATGAAGGGGGCGTTCGATGCGGGCGGCCGGACCGTCTCCGAGAAGTCGGTGCGCGAGTTCCTCGCCTTCGCCGCCGACAATCCGACCTCGATCAAAGCCTGCCTCACCCGCGCGCGCACCAACGCCCGGTCGGTGCGCACCGCCCTGACCATCGAGCTGTGGGAGGCGATCAACGGCGCCTGGAACGGGCTGAACGAGCTCGGCCAGCCAAGCCGCCGCGACGACTTCGTCGGCTACCTGGATTTCGTCAAGGCGACCGCCCTGGCCGTCGAGGGCGCGGCGTCCCGCACCATGCTGCGCAACGACGCCTACTGGTTCCTGCGGCTGGGCATGGCGCTGGAGCGGGCCGACAACACCGCGCGTCTGCTCGACGTCAAATACCATCTGCTGCTTCCGCCGGGCGAGCGGGTCGGCGGCCAGCTGGACTATTTCCAGTGGACCACCCTGCTCAGGGAGGTGTCGGCCCTGACCGCCTATCGCTGGGTCTACCGCGGCTCCGTCCGCCCCTGGCTTGTGGCGGACCTGCTGGTCCTGAACCGGCAGATGCCCCGCTCCTTGGCCAGCTGTCAGGGGATGATCGTCAGCTATCTCGAGCGGCTGGCGACGGACTACGGCCGCCGCGGTCCGGCCCAGCGGCTAGCCTCGGCCCACCTGTCCCGCTTCAACACGGCCCGCATCGAGGACATCTTCCAGTCCGGCCTGCACGAATACATCCAAGCCTTCCTCAAGGAGAACAACGCCCTGGGCGCCGCCATCTCCGAGCAGTACCTGGCCTGACCATGCGGATCCGGATCGACCACGTCACCTGCTACAGCTACGCTCGGGCCGCCCGCCACATCATCCAGGTGCTGCGGCTGACGCCTAGCGGCCATGACGGCCAGCAGGTCGGGGAATGGCGCATCGAGACCGATGTCGACGCGAGCCTGCGCCGGTCCGAGGATGCCTTCGGCAACATCGTCCACACCCTCTACACCGAGCGTCCGACCGACGCCCTGACCCTGCGGGTGACCGGCGACGTCTCGACCAGCGACACCGGCGGCGTGCTGAGCGGCCAGGTCGAGCGCCTGCCCCCCCTGGTCTTCCTGCGCGACACCCCGCTGACCCGGGCGGACGCGGCCCTTGCCGACTACGCCCGCTCGGTCCGGCCCGGCCGCACGCTCGATCGGCTGCACGCCCTGATGGACGCCGTTCGCCGGGATGTGGCCTTCGAGATCGGCGCCACCACCGCGAGCCATTCCGCGGCGGAGGCCTTCGCCCTGGGGCGCGGCGTGTGCCAGGACCACGCCCAGATCTTCATCGCCTGCGCCCGCCGCCTCGGCGTGCCCGCCCGCTATGTCTCGGGCCACCTGAACCGGTCCGACGGCCGTCACGCCCAGGAGGCGGCCCATGCCTGGGCCGAGGCCTATGTCGAGGACTTGGGCTGGGTCGGCTTCGACCCCGCAAACGGCGTCTGCCCCACCGAACACCATGTCCGGGTGGCGATCGGTCTGGACGCGCTCGGCGCCGCGCCGATCCGGGGGTCCAGCTACGGCGGAGGCGCGGAACAGCTGTCCGTCGCCCTCGACGTCCGCCCGGTCCAGGCGGCGTCACAACAATAGGTCGTCGCTCCCGGCATTACGCCTTGCGGGCCCTTCCCGCCCGCCCTGCTCCCGCCGCCCGCGAATCTGCTAGCGTGGGGCCTTCGCATCCGGGGAGCGAAGACCGCCATGACCTATTGCGTCGGCATGCTGGTGGACAAGGGCCTGGCGATGATCGCCGACACCCGCACCAATGCGGGCGTGGACAACATCTCGTCCTATCGCAAGCTTCACACCTGGTCTGTCCCGGGCGAGCGGGTTCTGGCGGTCTGCACGGCGGGCAGCCTGTCGGTCACCCAGACCGCCCTGGCCCGGGTTCGTGAGGGGATCGTCCTTCCAGATTCCGACGCGCCGGAAACGCTGGAGACCGCCCCCACCCTGTTCCGCGCGGCCCAGATCCTGGGTCACGCCCTGGCGACGGTGCGGGCCACGATCAACACCCCCCCGACGCCGGCCGCCGACGGGCTGAACGTCAACGCCTCCATCCTCCTGGGCGGACAGATCGCCGGCGGCGCCCCGGGGCTCTACCTCATTTACGGCCAGGGCAATTTCATCGCCTGCGGGCGCGACACCCCCTATCTGCAGATCGGCGAGCTGAAGTACGGCAAGCCGATCCTGGACCGAGCCCTGAGGGCCGACACCCCGCTGTCCGAAGCGGTCAAGCTCGGGCTGATCTCCTTCGACTCGACCATCCGGTCCAACATCGCCGTCGGTCCGCCGCTGGACCTCATCCTCATCCCCCGCGACGCCCTGGCCGGCGAGGAGCGGCGGCTGGAGGCCGACGATCCCTATTTCCGGGATCTCGGCCGTCGCTGGTCCGAGGCGCTTGCCGCCGCCCACCGGGCCATGCCCAATCCGCCGTGGCTTGAGGACGCCTCAACCGCCGCCGGAACAGGGGCCGCCGGCGGGCGTTGAGCGGCCGGCGACACTGACGGACCCTCCCATGAAACTGCGTGTGCGGGCCGCTTTGGCCTACAGCTTCGTTCCCCCGACGGACGCCATCTACAAGATCCAGGCGGCGCGCTGGCCCGGTCAGGACATCGTCAGCGAGACCCTGACCCTCGATCCGCCGGTCGCCTGCCTCGAGGACCTCGACCCCGAATTCGGCGCGCGGACCCTGCGCTGCCACCTCTCCGGCGAAGTGACCCTGACCTATGAGGCGGTTGTCGACAACGGCCGGCTCAAGCCCCTCCGGCCCGAGCTGGTCCAGGCCGACTGGGGCGACCTGCCCGCCGAGGTGCTGCCCTTTCTCTCGCCCAGCCGCTACTGCCCCTCCGACCAGTTCGGCCGGTTCGCGTCACGCGAGTTCGGCGACACGGTCGGCGGGGCCCGGGTCCAGGCCATCCTCGACTGGATCGGCGCCAATATCGACTATGAGCACGGGGTGTCCGACACCGACACGACCGCGGCCCGCACCCTGATCGACCGGGCGGGCGTGTGCCGGGACTTCACCCACCTCGGCATCACCCTGTGCCGCGCCTCCGGCATTCCCGCCCGCGCCGTCAGCGCCTACGCCCACGAACTCGAGCCCCCGGACTTCCACGCCGTCTTCGAGGTCTGGCTGGACGGCGGCTGGTGGCTGGTCGATCCCACCGGCCTGGCGCCCGTGGAGGGCCTTGTGCGGATCGCCTGCGGCCGGGACGCGGCCGACATCGCCTTCCTGACCACGCGCGGACCCTGCACGATGGTGAGCCAGAGCATCACCGCCCAGCCCGCCTGAGGCGGACGCCGGCGCGCCCGCCTGCGGGTCAGGCCCGACCTCCAGGCCGAACGGACCTTTCCTATCGCGCCAGCACCGACGCCCCGCCGAACACCACCTGGCGGCGCAGGTCGCCGCCGAAGAGGCCGTAGAGCATGGGCAGGTCCGGCCGGCCGGCGGCGTCGAGGGCGGCGAGATGGCCCGGACTCAGGCGCAGGTCGATCGTGGCGATGTTGTCCGCCAGCTGTGAGACGCGGCTGACGCCCACCAAAGCTCTCGGATGCTGTTTCCGGACGTTCCAACAATGCTCAAAAACGTGCTAAATAACACATAGATAAGCGAATTATGATTTCACACGCCCCCACGATCGGCATCTTCTCATGGAGAGGCTGGCGAACGCCCGGGTGACCGAAGAGCGCGCGCGAGATCATGAGCAGCCCCGAGGCGCACCGCGTCTTCATGGCCGAAATCACCATTGGCCTGGGATCCTATGCGAAGGGCCCACGGCCCTGACGCGTGGGCTCCGGCGTCGTCGGCTTGACCGCAAAGGGTCAAAAGCGGGCATTGCTCCCCAACCCCGAAGACCGACGTCCGTGCAGCGCCGAGGGACCTTGAGTCCTATCGCGAGACGTTCGGTTTGAGATTGGACTATCCGATGCTCCGCCTTACTAGCGCGCTAGATATGAAATGGCGAAGCCGATCGGTCTTGGCGCTTAAGGGCGGCGACCTGCAAACGTCCATCCGAACCAGCGGGCGCCGAAGGCTAACGGCTAGTCTTCAGCGGACGAGGCGTCACGGGGCCGCCGTAGTCTTACTTCCTGTGCAAGCGGAAAGCCTGCACCGGAATCCGTCGGCAAGATAGCTGGCCGCGAACTCCCCCTGCAGCTTTCCCCTTAGGCTCTTTGCGATCAGTTCCGAGCCGAAGCCGGTCCTCGACACGGGCTTCACCGGGGGCCCGCCACGCTCGACCCAGTCCAGGGTGATCGTGTCTCCGGACTGGACCCATTCGACGTCGAGGCGTCCGCCGGGCGCGCTGAGCCCGCCGTACTTTGCGGCGTTCGTGGCCAGCTCGTGAAAAATCATGCCGAGCGCCAGGGCGTGTTCCGAGGCCATCGACACCGCCGGACCCCTCAGCCGGACCTGGTCGCTGGCGTAGGGCGAGAGCTCGGCTTCGAGCAGTTGCCGGACGTCAGCCTTCTCCCAGCCCTGGGCCGTCAGCAGGTCCTGTGTCTTAGACAGCGCGACGATCCGCGCCTGAAAGGAGTCGACGAAGGCGGGCATGGAGGTCGCACGGCGGGCCGACAGCGCGGCGACCGCCTGGATTGTCGCGAGCGTGTTCTTGACCCTATGGTTCAGCTCATTGATCAGAAGCTGCTGCTGACGCTGGCTCTCCTCCAGAGCTTGCAGGGACTCTTCCCTATCGGTCAGGTCGAGCAGCACGCCCGCGATGCGAAGCGCTCGGCCCCGCCGATCGCGAACCACGCGGCCGCGCAAGCCCGCCCACCGTCCGTTCCGGAGACGATACTCGGCGCGGTAGGTGCGACCGGAGCTCCGGGCGATGTCGAGCATTTCGTCTTGCCTGAGCTGGGCGTCCGGCGACAGGGTGCTGCGCCAGACGTCCTGGCTCATCGGGGCGGCCGGATCCAGACCCAGGAGGCGCTTCGTGCGCTCGGACGCCTGGAGGCGCCCGGTGCGGAAATCGACCTCCCAATAGCCCACGTCGCCGGCGTCGAGCACGCTCAGCAGGGCCTGCCTCTCGTCAAGGAGGGAGGCCGCGAGCACCGTGAGGACGGCCAGTCCGGTCCCGGCCGCGATCGCGACAGCCAGAACGACGGGATCGGTCCCCGGCGGCGCCCCGGGAAGTCCGGTCGGCGTGAGCACCAGCGCGGCCATGGCGGTATAGTGCATGCCCACAATGGCGAGGCCGAGAATGACGGCGGCGACGCTCCGCCACAGGAGGGAGCGTCGCCGTCGGGCGGCCCACAGGGCGGCGGTCGACGCCGCGATGGCGATGGCTATGGACGCCAGCACATATTGCGGCCGATAGCCGAGCGACGCGGCCGTTCTGAGCGCGGCCATGCCGACGTAGTGCATGGCGCAGATGGAAAGGCCCATCGCTGCGCCTGCGGCCAGAAGCCGGGCCGCCCCGCCCGATCCCATCACCGCCATGAAAAAGGCGGCGGCCGTGCCCCCGACCGCCAGGACCAGGGACCCGGCGGTGAGGCCGGGATCGTAACCGACGGGCGATCCCGGATCGAAGCCGAGCATGGCGATGAAATGCATCGACCAGATGCTCACACCCATGACGAGCGAGACGATGATGAGCCAGGTCAGACGGGCGCGGCCGGCCTGGATTCGAACCCGTTCGAACAGATCCAGCGCTGTCCAGGATCCTGCGATCGCGACGCCGACGGAGAGACCGACGAAGATCAGGCTGTGATGATGCTGCACGCGCGCCCTGCGACAAACCCCGAGCCGACCTTAGGCGCCTTGTCAGCCCCTTCCAAGACCCCGAGGCCAAGCTTGGAAAGCGAGGGAGGCGGCTCGCCTCAGCGTGGCGGACCGCCCGCACGCCATGTCAGTCGGGCGACGGTCCCGACGTCGGCGGGTTCAAGGCTCCAGCGACCGTCCAACTGCCGGCTCAGCGCATGGATGATCTTCAGGCCGAGGCTGTCCTTGACCGCCTGCTGGTCACGCCCCACGCCCACTCCGTCGTCGCCAACGATCAGGGTGCGGACTCCGTCTTCATCCGAAAGGCTGATTCGTATCCGGCCGGGCCGGTTCGGAAAGGCATGCTCAAGCGCATTGTTCACGCATTCAAGCATGATCAGGACGACCGGCGTGGCCTCCTCAGCCGAAAGCACCACACCGTCGCCGGAGATCTGCAGGACCACGTCGTCGCGGGCGGCGGCTTGCAGCGCGTCACGCGCGACCTGTCGCGCAAGCGTTTCGAACGCCGTCGCCTGCTGATCGGCGTCCGCCAGGCTGCGCTGGATCCGGGCGATCAGCGCGGTGCGGGCGGAGGCGTTGGCGAGGGCCCGGCGAGCCCCTGGATCGGTGGTTCCGCGCGACTCGACGCTAAGCAAGGCGCTGACGACCTGGATGTTGTTCGAGACGCGGTGCTGCACCTCCTTCAACAGGATGTCACGGCTGCGGGCGAGCGCTGCATTGCGCTCCACCTCGCGACCCAGACGCCGCGACGCGCCGTCCATGCCTGTAATGAAGAAGATGTCGATCGCCACGACGAAGACGTAGAAGGCGATCGCCACGAGCGTGGCAAAGCCGAGATCGAAGCCGGGTGGACCGATCCAGAACCACCAGGCCGACAGGCCCGACAGTGCGGCGGTCAGGATCGCGGGCCGGAGCCCGGCGTAATAGGCGACCAGCACCACCGCCGGGAAAAAGGTCAGATAGGGGAAGCCGGGCGGGAACCAGGGCGCGAGGCCGTAGCGGAGCCCGAAAGCCGCAGCCCAGGCAGCGAAGGCCAGGCCATATCCACGCCACGCCGGGGTTCGAAAGATGTCGCGGTGCATGCAGGTCCCACAAACGCGGGGGCGCCTGTCGGCGCCTATTATCGACACGGGCCAGCTCAAGTCCAGAGACGCCTTCCGGTCTTTCTCTGCGCGGGTGGACCTTTGCAAATCGTCGTGCTTTTCCCTTGTCGGAGCATCAATCGACGAAACAGGAAAATCCAATGCAGGATGATGAGGCTTCGGGCCAGCCTGCGGACGGTCAGCTTGAGACGCCCAATGAGACTCTGATGGGGCGTTTGGGCAAACAGCACTGGAAGCAGAGCGTCATCCACCACGACGGGCTGGACGATCGCGGGGGCGTCTTCTTCGCTGCCCTGGAGATGACCCGGATGCCCATGATCCTCACGGATCCCAGGCAGGCCGACAACCCGATCGTCTTCGCCAACAACGCCTTTCTGGATCTGACCGGATACGAACCGCCCGAAATCATCGGTCGGAACTGTCGTTTCCTCCAAGGCGCGGAAACCGACGCGGACTCGATCGCGGAGCTTCGCCGGGCTATCGCGGCCCGCGAAGCGATCGCGCTCGAAATTCTCAACTATCGAAGGGACGGCTCGCCGTTCTGGAACGCGGTCTTCATCGGCCCGGTGTACGGTCCGGATCAAGAGCTGCTCTACTTCTTCGCCAGTCAGCTGGATGTGACGGCCCGCCGGGAGGCGCAGCAGCAGACGGCCCAGTCACAGAAGATGGAGGCGATCGGGCAGCTGACCGCAGGCCTCGCCCATGACTTCAACAACATCCTGCAGATCATTGACGGCAGCCTGGAGCGGATAGATTCGAAGCGGGATCAGCCCGCCGTCCTTGATCGCTTCCTGAACGCCGCCCGGACGGCCGCCCAGAGAGGCGCTTCACTCACCCGCCAGTTGCTGGCCTTCGCCCGTCGCAGCCGACTGGAGCCGAAAGCGGTCGAGGTCGGCGCGCTCGTCAACGGGTTCGCCGAGCTGCTGGACAGCACTTCGGGGCCCGGCTGCACCCTGCAACTGAACCTTCAGCGCCGCCTGCCGTCGGTAAAGGTCGATCCGATCGTGCTGGAGACCGCGCTCATCAATCTGGTGATCAATGCGCGCGACGCTTTGGGCGGAGAAGGCGAAATCACCCTCGCGGTCAAGAAGGTCGTGCTCGGCGAGGGCGCGCGGGGCGGGCTGGTTGCGGGCGACTACGTTTCGATCGAGGTGATCGACGAAGGGCCGGGCATGCCGACGGAGGTCCGGGACCGGGCCGTCGAGCCGTTCTTCACCACCAAGCCCACAGGCAAGGGCACGGGTCTGGGCCTGGCCATGGCGCACGGTTTCGCCTCGCAATCGGGCGGGTTTCTGGAGATCGAGTCAGAGGTCAATCAGGGCACGGTCGTCAGGCTCCTCCTCCCGGCCGTGGATCCGCGAGCCGTCAACGAGCCGGAACCGTCCGGCTTCCAGGCCCGGCCCGTCAATCTGACGGCCGCGCCTCGTATTCTTCTGGTGGAGGATGAAGAAGAGATCGCCGGGATGTCCGCAGAGATCCTCACCGACCTCGGATACCGGGTCACGGTGGCGCATAACGCCGAGCGGGCGCTGGACCTCTTCAAGACTTCGCTCGAGACCCGGGCGTTCGATCTCGTGTTTTCCGACGTCGTCATGCCCGGCGAGATGAACGGCGTCGCGCTTGCGCAGGAGATCCATCGGCTCAGTCCCGCCACGCCAATCCTCATGACGACGGGCTACAACGACCAGATGGCGCTCGACGGACCGCAGCCCGAGGCCATGGATGTGCTGGGCAAACCCTATAAACCCGCCGACCTCATCGACCGGGTCCAGGCCGCATTGCGCAACGGCGCCCGGACCGGTCCGGGACGGGAGCGTTCAGATTTCGGACACGCCGAAGCCTGACCGCACGGTCGGGGCCGCTGGCCTGCATCGACCTCCGCTGATCGCGGAAAGGGCGGAGGACCGATTGACTCCGACCAGCCTCATGCGCTGGGCGCACGGCAGGGCCTGACCCGCAATCTTGCCGACCCTATCGATCCTGGGTGTGCGCCCCCTTGGTCATAGGTGAAGCGACGCACCTCGACCCCGGCGTCCAGCGGCAGGTCAATCTGTGCCACCTCCCCCTCGGCGTCGACGGCCATAACGCTGGCGCCGACAGATCGCCTCTCGCAGGGTCGAAACGGTCGTCCAGCGCACAGAGGTCGCTCAAATCCTCCTGCGCTGCCGCGGCGGCCGGCGAAAGGGCGATCAGCGACAGGCCCAGCACCCGGACAAGGTTCGGGCCGCCTCAGCGATCCGCGAGGTAGGGCGAAGGATCGACAAGGGTCAGCCAGGGGGTGTCCTCGATCAGTTGCGCCAGGGTGGGCACGTGTCCGTAGCCGAAGAAGACCACGACGCGGCGGGCCTGCCCGCCGCTTTCCTCAACCTCACGCAGCAGGTTCTGGAAGATGAAGATGTTGCGGCCGTACCAGTTGTGGATGGTGTGGGCGCCGCCCTGATTTTCACCGGACCAAAGCCGGATGAGGTGACGGACATAGTAGTCGTGGTTTTCGGTGAGGCTCTCCGGCGAATTCAGATGCGCCAGATAGTCGCCGACGCTGAGCGCGCTGAGGCGCTCCGCCTGCCGGGCGACGACGTCCTGGCCATAGGCTTGGATCTCGGCCTTCAGCGACAAAAGGCGGGCGTCGCCCTGCGCCTCGGCGGCGATCTGCTCGTCCGCGACGAAGGGCATGTCGACGTCGATCGCGGCCACGCGGTCGTGGCCCAGGGCGTCCGCCAGCCGGAAACCCAACTGAGCGATCTCATTGCGGTTGTCGCGCCCGCCGCCTTCCCGGTAGCGGTCGTACAGAGCATCGAGCCGGGCTGCATCGTCACGCGTCCACTCCACCAGGACCAGATCGGGGCTCCACGCCGCAAGGCGGGCGGTGACGGCTGCAATTTCGGCCTGCCGCCTCTCCGCCAGCACATCGTCAGCCTCGAAATTGTGCTGGTCCGCCCCGGGATTGTGCATGTGGTAGACGCCGACAAGCATCACGTCCGCCACAGGCTGAGGACGGAGGGCGGCCGGCCGGGCCTCCGGCTCACCTCGGATCGCCCCCGCACTCGCCGCCCCGCCGGAACACCACGCCGCCGCCAGCGCCATTGCAATCAAACCCAAATGCCGTCTCATGGTCCTGCCCTGTGGAATGATCCGTAAACTTTTACATACAGACAGGGCCGACGCAAAGCTAAGGCGAGGCATGGCGCGGGAACCGGACAAGGCTGCGGATTTTGTGCAGAGCGAAGGCGTGCCTTTCCTGGCGCACCTACTTCGCCGACTGTCCGACCGGCTCGTGGACGGATTTTCCGACTGGTACCCCCAGTACGGCGTCCTGGCCCCCGTTCGCACGGCCTCGACCATGCGCCTGCTTTACAGAAGGGGCGGCCTGCCGGTGACCGTCATTGCGCAGGAAATCCATCAGTCGCATCCCCTCGCCATCAGCTGGATCAAGCAGCTGTCCCAGCTTGGATTGGTGTCCGCCGCCCGCGATCCTTCCGACGGCCGCAAGTCGATCATCACCCTGACCCAGACAGGCCGAAAGGATGTGGAGCGCATGCTAAAGGCGGATGCGATCATCCTGGCTGCCTATGAGGACCTGTTCTGCGAAGCCGATGCGGACGTCTTTGAAGCCTTGTGGAGACTGGAGGCGGCGTGCCGCCGTCAAGGGATGGGCGATCGACTTCGCGCCGCACAGCAGAAGACGCGCCGCTGACGGAGGGGGGGCGCCGGTGGGTTGGCGCATCAGGTTCCCTTTGGGAGAGGCAGACGTGAGAACCGCGAACCGGCGCCGATGACCGCCATTGCGTTTTCCGGACCACGGGCAAGCGCCCCTCCTGGAGCTCCAGCTCTAGAGAATCCAGCGATTCCATTCATCTCCGACGACTTTGAGGGCTCACAGGCTCGACACAAGACGCATGAGCTCCGCCTGTCGGTGCACGCCCGTTTTTGACATCACGGCGCGCAGCTGAACCCGAACGGTGTGAACCGACAGGCCCAGACGGCGCGCGACAAGCGGGAGGCTTCCGCCGCAGGCCAGCTCGCCGACCAGCCGAGCCTCGGCCGGGGAAAGATCAAACAGGGCGCGGAGGACATCAGGCCGTGGGAGGGCGCGGGGTCTGGTCGGCGACGCCACCAGCACGATGTGGCCGTCGCCGAACAGGTCCCGCCCTCGGCCCCGGACCGGCAGCAGGTGAATGAGGACGGGCGGGCAGTCGGCGGCGCCCGCGATGGGAATGGATGTCGCCGGCCCGTCTTCGCCCAGGCCGATACGGGCCAAGACGAGCTTGAGCCGATCGTTTTTCAGCCGATCGGCGAGCGCAAGGCCGCCGAACGCGGTCGGGATAAGGGCTCCAGGAATCCGGTCCAGCAAGCCGTTGCTGGCGACAACACGGCCTCTGCGATCGATCACGGCGGCCGGAAGGCCAAGGCGGCCCAGGGCGTCGACCATGCTGCGCGCCATTTCCAGGCGCAGTCGCGCAGCGACCATCACGGACCGGACCAGATGGGGGCGCAGGGCGTCCAGGCCAGCCGCTTCCACCGGATCGTAATCTCCCAGCTCGCGTGCACGGGCCACCATGAACCCGGCCATGTCCCCGTCGCCCAACGACAGCATGCTCGTCAGGCAGTCGCCCAGGCCGAGGTCGTAAAGCTGGCTGACAGCCGGATCGGCGGCCAGTTCTGACGCGGTGAAGGCCGCCGTGAAGGGCGTAAACTCCGCGTGACCGTTCTGCAGCGCCCAGGTGACGGCCGGGCTCCGCTTCCAGCGCTCCGAGATGAAGTCCCGATCGGTCTGAGGCGGTATGTTGTATCCCGTCGCCACCGGATCGGACCCGGCGGGGAAAACAAGCATGACGGCCTGCGTGGATCGACTGGGGGCGCACATGGCCCGGAGGGCCTCCGGCCACTGCTCAGGCGCCCACGCCGCTTCATACAGCTGGTCGATCACATCCATGCGGTTCAGCCGATCGCCCGTGGCGGATTTGCCTGAGCCATAGCCCAATTGAGGTATTCGCGCCACGCAGCACGTCTTTAGGGTCGGCTACCGAAAGCCCGTTCCTGCCGACCGGAGGCCTCATGAAACGCGCAGCGGCTCGATCACCGGCAGCAGGCTCTCAAGGGCATGTCGCCAAGCGGCCGACAGCCGACCCCTTGGATGCACTTCATCCGCCTTCGCTGCTTGCGGGCTCAGCTTTTTTGGAGAGATGACCATGTTGTTCTTCGCCTTGATCGCGGCCGTTCAGGCCGGCTCGCCGGCTGCACAGGCCTTGGACCGCACTGCCGGACCGGCTGCCGTACTGGTCGGAAACAGCCTTGAGGTCCGGTACGGCGCCAATGTCGTGCTTCAGAGCTTCGCAGCAGATGGAACGTTCAAGATCCAAACGCCCGATGGTGCGCGCGGGAGCGGCGACTGGCTCGCCGATGACCGCCACCTGTGTTGGATCACCAGGGTCCCGGCTCTCCCGCCCGGCCAGAACCTCCGTTGCGAGACCATGTTCCCGGACAAGAAGGTCGGGGACACCTGGACCCAGATGGACAGCTATGGCGACGAGGCCACGGTGACCCTGATCGCCGGGGACCGACTCGCCACCCCCTAGTCCAGATCAGCCGGCAGCGGCCGGAGGGCCGCAAGCCGGGCAGCAGCCATGGTGCACGCATGCAGACTGATGAGGCGACCACAGCCCCCACCCATCCTGCCGCCCTCGATGGCCGCAGGACTCTGGACTGCCCAGCCCGGCGTCGGCTTATCGGGAATCTCGGGGGCGCCCTGACGATTCTTGCGGCGCCGGCGCTTGCCCGGGCTCAGGATATCCCGCCGATCCGGCCAGCGACGGTGTTCCAGCCGGAGGGGCCCTTCTATCCTTATGATGACATGCCCAGCGACCAGGACGCCGACCTGGTTCGAGTGGCGGGCCTGGACGCCCAGGCGCAGGGGCAGGTGACCCATCTGACAGGCGTCGTCCATGGTCAACTCGGCGAGCCCGTCGGATCAGCTCTTGTGGAGATCTGGCAGTGCGACCACACGGGTCGATACCTCCATCGCGATGATCCCAACCGCGACCGACCCCGAGATCCGGGCTTCCAGGGGTACGGCAGGACGCTTACCGATCAGGGGGGCGCCTTCCGGTTCCGAACCCTGAAGCCGGTCCCCTATTCGTCGCCGTCGCCCTGGGGCCCGATCCATCGCGCGCCGCACATCCATGTCGCTGTCTCGACGCGTGGCGTCCGGCGCCTGACAACCCAGCTGTATGTCGCAGGCGATCCCGGCAATGAGACGGACTTCGCCCTCCTGCTCATGGCGAGCCCCGTTCAGCGGCAAGGGATCATTCGCCCCTATGTGCCTCGGAACGATATCGAGAGCGGGGCCCTGGCGGCCCATTATGATCTCGTAATCGCGATCTGATCTGTCGCGCCTCGCCGACAGGCCATCCTTCATTATGGAATGCCTGCCATCGGCGTCCCTACGGAGCGGCGGCCTCTATGCGGAGAGCACTGCGCCACTGACGTCAGGTCGCTGGCCGCCTTCCTGACGGCCCGAGCGCCAGACAGGCCCAAAACGCTTGGTCCTTCATTAGGAACATCTCCTGACGCCCTGAACGTCCCTGCAGACACCGGCCCCAAGGATGCCTGACGAGCTGTCCATCGCGCTCGAAGTTCGCGCTCCGGCGGCCGGTCAAGCATCGCTCGGCGCCGAGCGATGCTACGAAAGGCGGCGGGATCTACCCGGGCTCCCTGAGACGTCTGACGGGCGCCCTGCTCGCCTCTCCCTTCCTCTCCGCGCCGGAGCCGCCCCATCGACAAGGCGGCCTGGGTCGGTGCGCTCGAGGGTCGCGCTTGACCCAGGCGCAACAGAGTGCAGGCTTAAGACATGGGGCGTTTTCTTGATGAAGTGCGCGATGATCATCCGGCCTATCGGCTGGAGTCGGGAGACGACGGCCTCACGCTCATCCGTAGACGGGGGCGGGAGGACGAATTCAATCGATTGGCCCGCTCGCTCATCGACGGCGGACACGACGACGTCGTCGTCTTCCCCACGCCGGACGACGAAGGTTATGAGAGGGTGTTCGTCGTCCCTCTTTGAGCCACGCCCATCAGATCAGCCGCCGCCTGAAGGGCGGAGACGCCCCTCGAGATCTGCACTGCGGCCGGACCGCTTATACCCGAGCCGTCGAGGACCACGCGACTACAGCGTCGAATTCCAACGGGCGTTGGGCCCCGGTTTGAACCGGCCGACGACGATGAGCCCGTCGGGCCTGAAATCCCGCTCGAGGCCGCCGTTCAGCTCATGCTTGACGAGGCGGTCGATCAGACGGCTTCCGAATCCCGTCCGCTCCGGGGGGCGCACGGGCGGCCCGCCCCGCTCGCGCCAGGTCAGCGCCACCTCCTCGCCTTCGAGCGTCCAGGTCAGATCGACCCGTCCCTGAGGCCGCGACAGGGCCCCGTACTTCAGACTGTTCGTCGTCAGCTCATGCAGACACATGCATAGGGCCAGCGCCGCCTCCGGAGGCAGCAGAACCGAAGGACCGGTCATGCAAACCTGTTCTGGCCCGCTGGGGCCGCCGCAGCGGGCCGCGACTTGGCGAATGTCCACGGCCGACCAGGTGGTTTGGGTGAGGAGGTCATGCGCCGCCGCCAAGGCGCCCAGGCGCTGTTCGAATTTCGACTGCAGCTCGCGCTCCGCGCCCCTGAAGGTCTGAGCCGAGAGGGACTGGATCGTCGCCAGGGTGTTTTTGACGCGGTGGTTGAGCTCATTGATCAGGAGCATCTGCCGTTCCTGGCGCCGCAGGAGCTCGGCGGACGCCTCGCTGAGCGCGGCCTGAATGCGGTCCAGGTTGACGACCCGGACAGGCTGTCGAGCCACGAGCCGCCCAGCGGCGATGGACCGAGCGTCCTGCTCCAGGGCGCGAATGTCGGCGGACAGGGCCTGGCTCTGCCTGCGCGCCGCCCACAGGCTCGCGGCCCCCAGAGCCGCCAGCAGGAGGATCAGGGCCAGGGCGTTCAGCCAGACAGGCTGCAGTACGAAGGCGCGGGGCATGACCACCATGGTCGTCCAACCGGAGAGCCTGGACTGATGGTAGGCCACGACCGTAGGCAGCCCCTCGAAAGATCGACTGGCGGTGACGCCTTCGGGCGCCTCGGTCATTGCGGCGATCATGGGTTCTGTCGCGGAGCGACCCACGAACCGTTCGAAATGCCGGGATCGCGAAACCACGTGTCGACGCGTGTCCACCAGGGTCACCATCGCCGCGTCGGGAAGCCCCCACGACGCCTGCTCTGACAGGAAGATGCGGGGGTCGATCCACAACTGTACGACGACGTCCCGGGTCGTGTCGGGGGCGGGCGCTGAGATCACGACGGCGGGCGGCCCGTCCGGCCCGGCAACCAGGTCCGAAACCGTCGTACGCTGATGGGCGGACCTGGGATGCGAGGCGCTCTGTGCGACCGGATCCGCCTGCTGCGCGGCAGATCCGGCGGACGGCGCCGGAGGTCCAGGAAACGGGCCATCCGCGCCGCCGACCCTGGCGAGCACCCCTGCTGGAAGCTCGGCGCGCTCGATGCGGCGGTCCAGCCGCGCCCAGTCTCCAGCGGCGACCGCGTCCGATTCCGCAAGCGTCTCGGCGGTCGCCGACAGGGTCGCCAGCTGGAGATCGACCGCGGCGGAGGCCGAGCGCGCGCTCGCCAGCAGGGCGAATTCCTGGGCGCGCCGGACCTCGAAAATGTTGAGGCCGAGGAGGACCGCCAAGGCCAGGACGCCCGGCAGGAACACCGCCGCCGCGAATATCGCAAGCCGTCCCTCGATGGATTGGACCGCAGCCATCAGAGCTCTCCTCCGGCTCAGCCCCCGGGAAGCCGCCTATCCGGAAAACCTGTGTCTGTGGTGTCGGTCTCCGACGCAACATCATAGGTTGGCCCGGCCGGGACGCTGCGCGACGGCAGCCCTGCCGCGCGGCGCGCCGGCCCCAGTCGGCCGGTCGTCATCAGGGCTTGCGCTGATCAACCGGACAACCGCCGGCCTTGGTGGGCGTCCGGCGGGACGATTCCGACATCCGCCCTTCAACTGCAGCCAGCAGACGGCCCGGCGTGATGGGCTTGGCCAGATGCTCGTCGGCTCCGGCGGCGATGGCGTCCGCACGATGCTGCGGAAGGGTGTTGGCCGTCAGCATGATCACCGGGATCGACCGCGCCTGCTGGCCGGCGTCTCCCCGCCGCAGTCGGCGGGTGGCTTCAAGCCCGTCCATCACCGGCATCATCATGTCCATCAGAACCAGGTCGAAAGGCTCGGTCCGAAGCGATTGCAGCGCCTGGCGGCCGTCTTCCGCAAAGCTCGTCGCAAAGCCGAAGCTCTGCAGCATCAAGCCCGCCACTTGGCGGTTCGTGGGATGGTCGTCGACGACGAGGATGCGCAAGGCGCCTGTCGTGACGGCGCGCTCGTCTGACGATGGAGACGCCTCGGAAGTCTCGACGACCTCAAGGCGCAGGGCGAATCCAAAGATCGACCCGCTGTCGGGCGTTGACACGCATTCGAGCTCTCCGCCCAGCGCCCGGACGAGATCGCGGGCGATGGAAAGGCCGAGACCGGACCCGCCGAAGCGCCGCGTGATGGTCCCGTCGGCCTGCTGGAAGCGATCGAATATGATCTCTCGGGCTTCCGGCGCGATGCCGATGCCCGTATCGGCGACTTCGAACCTCACGACGTCGCCGTCGCGGGTCGCTGTCAGCGACACCGAACCGACCTGAGTGAACTTGACCGCGTTGGAAAGAAGATTGCCCAGCACCTGCTTCAGGCGCGTCCGGTCGGTGACAGCCACACGCCTGACATCGTCGGGGATAGTCGCGGTGAGCGTCAGTCCCTTGCCCTGCGCCTCCGATCGGAACAGCTCGGTGACTTCCTCAAGGGTCTGGCCGATATCCGTAGGGGCCGGGTCCAGCTTCAATTCGCCCGCATCCCCACGCGCGATGTCGAGCACGTCGTCGATCAGACGTCCCAGCTGATCCGCCGCCCCCGCCAGGATGTCGACCAGCTTGCGCTCCTCGGACGGGAGGTCCGCCGACGCCAGTAGACCGGCGCAGGCCGAGATGCCGTTGAGCGGGGTTCGAAGCTCGTGGCTCATCGTGGCGAGGAAGGCCGTCTTCGCCTGGTCGGCGGCCTCGGCGCTCGATTTCGCCGCCGCCAGTTCGCGCGCCTGGGCCCGGCGCTCGGAGATGTCGCGGATGTTGGCGTGGATCCGGGTCCGGCCGCCGTCATGCGTCACCGACATCCAGAGTTCGATGTCCAGCTCGGAACCGTCGCGGCGCACGGCCGGCAGTTCGAGACGACGCCCCAGACGCGCTGCGCCGCTGCGGCGCCATTGGGCCATGCCGGCCCTGTGACGATCTCGGAACGCGGGCGGAATAATCAGTGTGATCTCGGATCCGACGGCTTCGGACGCCGGATGCCCGAACAGGCGCTCCGCGCCCCCTGACCAAGACAGAACAACGCCCTCCTCGTCGCAGTCGATGAGGGCGTCCGCCGAAGCGGTCAGCGCCTGTCGGAGGGCATGGCCGCGATGGCGATCCGCGAGCTCGGCTTCGCAAGCCTCCGCCGCCAGCCGCAGACGCCGGACGACGACTTCGTCCCGCGTTCTCGGCGCTGGCCCCGCAAGAGACAGGGCGCCGACCGCGCATCCGTTCACCCGTAGGGGGGCGCCGACATAGAAGCGAACGGCGGGCGCCTCGACCACGTAGCGATTGGACGCGAACCGGGCGTCATTCAGCGTATCCTCGACCCACACGATTTCATTCGGCGACTGCAGAACGTGGTCGCAGAAGGAGTCGCGACGATCCACGGGGCTGGGTTCGACCCCGTGGGCGCCGATGATCCAGAGGACGTCGGCGTCGAGCAGTCCGACAACGCCGACGTCAGCGGCGGAGAGATCGGCCGCCAAGGCGACAATGGCGCTCAGACCCGCATCAGGCGCGCGGCCTGCCAGACCCAGCGACCTGACCATGTCGAGCCGCCGCTGCTCGTTATCCCCGTCCGAAATCCTGTCCAAGGCGGCGTTCTCCATTCCAGACACCCATGACAACGTTAAGTTAAGGCCCGGTTGAGCCGTGGAGGGTCTGAGAAACTCTGGCGAGAGTCCGGGGCCGGGCGGAGATCCGTGGATGCAGTCTTCACGGGGCGTGTCTCTTTCCCGATCCGGCGGACGCGCAGCGCCGGAATCGTCAATGCGGATGTCAGCGTAGGCATTGCTTAACCCCGGCGGGGCCACCCTGCGTTGGGGGCTGAGTGTGGAGTAAAACGGCCCATGGCTGCGCGGACCATCCTGATCGCCGACGATGACCCCCTGCTCCGCGCCCTGCTGGTGCACCGCCTGTCAGCGGACGGTTACGACGTGGTGACCGCCGAGGACGGCGGCGAGGCCCTCGCCGCCATCGCCGAACACCAGCCGGACCTCATCGTTCTCGATGCCCTGATGCCGGTCATGGACGGGTTTGAACTGTTGCGGCGGCTGAAGACGGGCCGCCTGACCGACGCTCCGATCATCATGCTTACGGCGTTGCGACGCGATCAGGACGTCGTCGGCGCCCTTCAACTCGGCGCGGCGGACTATCTGGTCAAGCCCTTCATTCCCGACGAGCTGAGTGCGCGGGTCCGGCGCCTGCTGCACGATGTTCGGCCGGAAGGGGGAGGCATCCGTGATCGTGCTTGAGCCGGCCGCCGTCGTTCAGCCCGATCTTCAGACGCTTTACGCTTCGGCGGTGGCCGACAGGCTTGCCGGACGTGCTGCGGCGGCGGTCCCCAAGCTGCAGCACGTCCTCGCGTCGCGTCCCGACGATGTCGACGCCCGGCTCAACCTCGGACTCGCTCTGCTGGCGATGGGTGTCTCGGAAGACGCCGGGACGGCGTTCAAGGATGTGATCGCCCGGGCCCCGGACTATGTCGACGCCCATATAGGCCTGGCGCGCGCCAGACGACACCAGGGGGACCTCGAAGCCGCGCGCAGAAGCGTCGACCACGCCCTGAGTCTGGCTCCTGGGCATCCGGACGCCCTCGCCCTTGCGGACGCCCTGAAGGCGGGGCCGATGTGGCGGATCGACCTGTCCGCCGCACGAAGCCGGTTGACAGGCGGCCTGCCCGACTGGACCGAAGCGCGACTGTCGGCGTCCCGCGCGATCGGAGCGTCATGGACGGCAGGCGGCGGTCTGGAGATCACACGGCGCTTCAAGGACACCGACGCCTATCTCGAGGCCCGCGCGGATCGCCGCCTCACCGGCGGTTCGGCCTGGGTCTCTATCGGCGGCGCCCCGTCGGCCGACTATCGGGCCGAAATCGCCGTGGCCGGCGGCGGCCGGGTGACTGTCGCATCTGGCTTGGCGGTCACCCTTGAAGCGTCAGCGTCCCGGTACGGCTCCGGCGTGGTGACGGGGATCCATCCGGGCTTCGCCGCGGACCTGGCCGGCGACCGGCTCCAGGTCTGGGCGCGCTGGATCAACGTGCGCGATGAGGCCGGCGAGCCCCGCCAGGGCTATTCGGTCCAGGCGCGTTGGCAGGCGACCGGGCGTCTGGCCCTCCGGACCGGCTTGTCGGACGCCCCCGAGACTTCGGAAGGCGTCACGGCGGATGTGACGTCCTGGAGCGCGGGGTTCGATCTGAGCCTGTCGGACCGGCTGATGCTGCGCGTCGGCCATCTCTCCGAGGATCGCGGCGCCTACGCGCGCAGGGAGATGGCGGTCGGCCTCGGCTGGCGGTTCTGATGAGCGGTCTGCAGTTCATCTGGACCCTGTCGGTCGCGCTCGCGGCCTTCGCCCTGGCCTGGATGGCCGCCCTGATCATGGCGCGCGTCTTTCGCGAGCGGTCCGCGGCGCGGCGCGAACGGAACCGACGCCTTATCCACCAGGCCTTTCTCGACATCATGGCCGGCTCGGGAGACGCGATCGGGCGCCTGCGGAGCGTCCGGCAGCGCGCGCGGACGATGGCCGAAGCCCTGCTCGGGGTCATGGCTCTGGTCCGCGGAGCGGAGCGCGACAGACTGATCCGCGTCCTCGACGCCTTCGGCGTTCAGCGGTCCTTCGAACAACGGCTGTCGCGCGGTTCCCTGGCCGGGAGGCTGGCGGCGGCCGAAGCGCTGTCGATCTTCCCCGGCCGAGACACCGCAGTCACCCTGCGGCGCGCCCTCGACAGCACGCGCTCCGTGGAACTGCGCGCAAGCCTCATGAGGTCCTTGATCGATCTCGGCGCTCCGCCAGACCTTGAGACCGTCTTGGACGACCTCGGGCGCCGGGGCGGCTCTGAGTCCCTTGTCTACGCCCCGCTGATCGGCTCGATCGTCCAGGCGGATCCTCTCGCGGGGCTTGAGGCCTTCGCTGGGCCTGCCTTGGCGAGCGAGGGGCGTCTGGTCCTGGCCGAGGCTCTGGGCCGCAGCGGAGACTACAGGGTGCTGGAGACCCTGTGTCTGGCGGCCCGCGCAGCCGACACGGAGCTTCGCATCGCCGCCTTGAGGGGCTTGGCGGCGCTCGGTCACCCCGCCGCCCAGCCTGCTGTCTTGGAAGGGCTTGAGGACCCCGTGTGGATGGTTCGATCAGCCGCCTGCGAAGCCTCGGGCCGCATCGGCCTGCGCGCCGCGATTCCGCGGCTGGCGGATCAGCTGGGAGATCCGATGTGGTGGGTCCGCTTTCGCGCCGGAGAGGCGCTGTGGGCCCTGGGCGAGCCAGGGCGCGCCCAGCTTCACCGCAGCCTCGCGGAGGGCTGCAGCATCGCTCGCCGGACCGCCTCCATGGTCCTGGCGGAGCACGGACCGAGGCCCAAGGCCGCCTGATGGGGATCGTCGTCGAGGGACTGCAGCGCGCGGCCGAAATCATATCGCTTTTCGTGATCGGCACGGGACTGCTCCAGAACGCCCTGTACCTCGTCCAGCTGGCCCTGGCCGCCGCCGCCTTGATCCAGACCCCGCCCGCCGCGTCGGGCGGGCTGCTGTGGCGCCGTTACGCGGAAGCGGCGCCGCCCATCGCCCTGCTCGCGCCGGCCTTCAATGAGGCGATGACCATCGCGCAAAGCGTGCGCTCACTTCTATCGCTCCACTATCCCAGCTTCGAGATCATCGTCATCAATGACGGGTCTCACGACGAGACCCTGCAGGTCCTGATCGACACCTTCGAACTCAGCCCCGTCGATCGCCACTACGATCTCGCCATCCCGCATGCGCCCATCCGCGGAGTCTACAGCGCCGCCCACCAGCCGCGTCTGGTGGTCATCGACAAGGAGAACGGCGGCAAGGCCGACGCTCTGAACGCCGGCATCAATGTCTCCAGGGCGCCGATCTTCTGCTCCATGGATGCGGACTCCCTGCTGGAGCCGGACGCCCTGCTTCGGGCGGTGAAACCCTTCGTCGAGGATCCGGAGCGGACCGTCGCCGTCGGCGGCACGGTCCGCATCGCCAACGGCTGCACCATCTCCCATGGACGAGTCCTAGAGGTTCGGCCGCCCCGCAATATCCTGGCGCTGCTGCAGACCGTAGAATACCTTCGCGCCTTCCTCATGGCGCGGCTGGCCTGGAGCCGGATCAACGCTCTCACCATCATCTCGGGCGCCTTCGGCCTGTTTCGGCGCGCCCGCGTCATCGAGGTCGGCGGCTATACGCACGGCACCGTCGGGGAGGACATGGAGCTCGTCGTCAAACTGCATAGGCTGATGCGCGACAAGCGTCTGCCATATCGCGTCGCCTTCGTGCCTGAGCCGGTCTGCTGGACGGAGGCGCCCGAGGATCTGCGCGTCCTCGGCCGACAGAGGGCGCGATGGCACCGCGGCGCATTGGAAACCTTCGAGCGTCATCGCGACATGCTGGTCAAGCCGAGATACGGCCGTGTCGGGATCGTGGGATTCGGCTACATCCTGCTGGTCGACGTGCTGGGACCGATCGTCGAGCTCCTCGGGTACCTGCTCATACCGCTGTTCTGGGCCGCCGGTCTTCTCTCCACCCCGTATCTTCTGGCCTTTTTGGCGGTCAGCTTCACCTTCGGCGTGGTGATCTCGGTCGGCGCCCTGGCCCTCGAGGAATCGGAACTGCGGCGTTTTCCCCGAGCGCGCGACCTCGTCCTGCTCACGGCGGCGGCGGTGCTCGAGAACTTCGGCTACCGCCAAATCAACAACATCTGGCGGCTGCGCGGCGTGTGGCAGTATCTCAGGCGCAGCCAGTCCTGGGGCACGATGACGCGCAAGGGCTTTGCTCAGGCGCCCGGAGCGCCTGCGCCATGAGTACCGATCCTCTCGCCGCCTTGAAGCGCCGGTTCCTCGACCGCTGTCGCGAGGATCATGATCGCCTGACGGCTGGCCTCGCGGGCGAGGAGCTGGACCGGCTCGTCCACCGGCTGGCCGGAATCGCCGGTTCATTCGGCTTTGTCGAGCTCGGTGAGACAGCGGCCCGGATCGACATGGCGCGCAGCGAGGGCGTCATGCCCTCTCGGGGTGATCTGGAGGCGCTCTCTCGAGCGCTCGAAGCGCTCCGCGACCCCGACCGCAGCGGCGCGCGCTAGGGATTTTGCGGGAGGCTGAAGACCTGGAGATGGTCCCCCGGCGTGGTCTCGAACCGACCATGGCCGGTCGCGGTGATGGCGACATACTGCCGGCCCTCGTGCTCATAGGTCATGGCGCCGGCCTGGGGCCCCGCCGGCAGGCGCGCCTCCCAGACCAGCCGCCCGGTTTCCGTCTCGAAGGCGCGCAGGAAGTCGTCCTGGGCCGCGCCGATGAACGTCAGCCCCCCCGCGGTGACCAGCGGCCCGCCCAGGTTCGGCGTGCCCAGGGCGATCTTCAGGAAGGTCGGCAGGCCGAGCGGTCCCACGTCGAAACCCGTGCCCAGGGGCCTGGACCAAATGATCTCTCCGGTGTCGATATGGGTGGCGGTGATGTAGCCCCAGGGCGGCGAAAGGCACGGGACCTTGAGGGGCGACCACCAGATCGGCCGCGTGACCCCGAACGGCGTGCCGGAGTGCGGGGCCACCGCCTGGTCGGGACGAGCCCCGCCCGAGCCCACGGGCACGTCGCGGACTTCGTCGCGCGGGTGCAGGACGATCAGGTTGGGAAGGCGGGAGTTGTTGCTGATGATCAGCCGTCGCTCCGGATCGAAGCCGAGCCCGCCCCAGTTCGGCCCGCCGACCGTTCCGGGGAACAGCAGGGTCCCCGCCTGGTCCACGGTCGGCGGCGTGAACATGCCCTCGTAGCGATGCCGGTGGAAGCTGATGCGGCAGAGGGCCGCATCGACCGGCGTGAGCCCGAAAGCCGACCGCGCGTCTATCCGCTCCGGCTCCCGTCCCGGCACGCCGCCGACATTGGGATAGAACACCGACTGGGGCTGGGTCGGCGCGACCCAGTCCCCGGGCGCGGCGCCCTGCGGGACCGGGCGCTGTTCGACGGGCCGGAGCGGGGTCCCGGTGGCCGCGTCCAGCAGAAACAGATTGCCGGTCTTGCTGGCCTGCATCACCGCGCGGCGCGGCGCGCCGTCGATGACGACGTCGACCAGCATGGGCTGGGCGCCCAGGTCGTAGTCCCAGAGGTCGTGGCTGATCGTGGTGTAGACCCAGCGCGTCGCGCCGGTCTCGAGATCCACCGCCACCACGGCGTCCGTGTGACGCTCCTCCTCGGCCGACCGGTTGCCGCCCCACTGATCCGCGGCCGCATTGCCCGTGGCCAGGAAGGCCAGTCCCAGCGCCTCGTCCGCCGAGATGACGTTCCAGACATTAGGCGTGCCCCGCGGATAAATCTCTCCCGGGGCCAGGGCTTCGCGCGCATCGGGCCGCAGGGCGTCCCAGGCCCACAGCAAAGCCCCCGACCTGGCGTCATAGGCGCGGACCACGCCCGAGGGCGCATCGCGCCGCTGGTTGTCGCTGACTTGCTGGCCCAGGATCAGGCGGTCGCCGACCACCGTCGCGCCCGAGGTGTTGGAAGCGAAACCTGGCTCGCGCAGCCCCATCCCCGCCGTCATGTCGACGGTCCCGTCCGCGCCGAAGTCCCGACAGACGAACCCGCCCACCGCGTCCAGGGCGATCAGCCGCCCGTCGGCCGTGGCGACGAAGACGCGGCGATGGCATCGGGCGCCGTCGCGCGGGACGGGGCCGCGGACGCCCGCCGCCGCGGGCATGCGGGCGATGGCCTCCGGCCTCGCTTCGGGCGCGCCGTCGTCGTGGTAGGCCACGGCCCGACAGGCCGCGGTGAAGAGGGACTCCATATGCCGGGGCTCGACCGCGGGGTCGTGGCTCCAGCGCACCTCGCCGGAGCCGGGGTCCAGGGCGAACACGCGGCTGGAGGGGGTGCAGAGGTAGAGGTGGTCCGCCGCCTTGATCGGGGTGTTCTGGGAAGAATAGAACACGCGGCCCTCGCTCGGATTGAGATCTCCGCTGCGGAATGACCAGGCTTCCTCGAGCCCCGAGACATTGTCGACGGTGATCTGCGCCAGGCCGGAGTAGCGGCGGCCGGCGTTGGTGCCGCCATAGGCCAGCCAGTCGGCGCCCGCCTCCGGCGATCCGGACGGGACGGCGGCCCGGAAGGCCGAGCCGGGAGACGTCGGCCGTTCCCAGCTAAAGGCGACGAGGCCCGCCAAGGCCGCCGCCAGGCCCGCCATCCCTCCGGCCGCGAGGCGGCGCGAGGCCCTTCCGCAGCGGGGGCTGCCCATCACCCGGCTGACGGCGGCGCCGATCGTGAGCGCGGCCAGCAGCCCGACCCGGCCGGCCAGGTCGACGCCCCAGGCCGGCAGCCAGCCCTTGCCGCCGATCTCCGCCAGGGACCAAACCGCCGAAGCGGCGAGCACCAGGCCAAAGAGGCCCAGGGCGATCCGCGAGCGACCGCGCCAGGCGAAGACCGAGCCGGCCAAGAGCCCGACGCCGGCCAGGAAATAGTAGGCCGTGCCGCCAAGGCCGATCAGCCAGACGCCCAGGACCGCCATGGCCGCGCCCAGAAGGCCCAGAAGCGCCGCAAAGGCCAGGAAGATCCAGCGCCAGGCCCGGCTGGTCCACACCGCATGCCTCGAACTCGCCATAGGCCGCCCTCCGCTCGGCCGCACGGCCTCCCGATCAGGACTACGCCTTGGCGGCCAGGGGGTTGCTGGACGCAATGCCGCAGTCCGACCCAGCCGCCCGGGACGCTGCGCTGGCGCGCCTCAGGCCTCCCCCACCGGAAGGATTGACCGGCGGGGGTCGATGGTCCGTTCACGCGGGCGGCGGACGGGCCGGCCTGGCGCCGCCCGGCCGTCGGCGCCCGGACGTCCGGTCAGGCGCCGACCAGGTCGTGCACCCTCTGGGTCAACTCGGTCATGGCGAAGGGTTTGGTCATGACGGCCATGCCAGGCGCGAGCCGCCCGTCGCCGACGGCGGCCGCCTCTTCCGCATAGCCCGTGATGAACAGGACCTTCAGATCGGGGCGAGCCTCCCTCGCCGCGTCGGCCACCTGCCGGCCGTTCAGGCCGCCGGGCAGCCCCACATCGGAGATCAGGAGATCGATGCGGCGCCGAGAGCGCAGGATGTCGAGCCCGGCCGCCCCGTCCGGGGCCTCGATCACCTGGTAGCCGGCCTCGCCAAGCACCTCCGCGACGAGCATGCGCACGGTCTCCTCGTCGTCGACGACCAGCACCGTCTCGCCTCGGCCGGCGTGCGCGGGCGCCGGATGGACGGGTTCGGCGTCCTCATCGGCCTCGCCGAAGTAGCGGGGCAGATACAGGCTCATCGTCGTGCCCCTCCCGACCGCGGACTCGACCTCGATCCGCCCGCCGGACTGGTGGACGAACCCATGGACCATCGACAGGCCCAGCCCCGTCCCCTGGCCCAGCGGCTTGGTGGTGAAGAAGGGATCGAACACCCGGGCCTGGATGTCCGGCGCCATGCCCGCGCCCGTGTCGGTGACGCGCAGGCGGACATGGTCTCCCTCGAGCCGGTCGCGCCCGTCCGGGCGCCCCGGAGTCAGGTTCGATGTCTCTATGATCAGCCGCCCTCCTCCCGGGGCCATGGCGTCCCGGGCGTTGATGCATAGGTTGAGCAGGGCGTTCTCCAGCTGCGAAGGGTCCGCCTTGGTGAGCCACAGGCCGGCCGCGCCCTCGACCAACAGCTCGATTTCCGGACCGATGCTGCGCCGGACAAGGTCGTCCATGCCGGCGATCAGCCCGTTGAGGTCGACGGGCTTGGGGTCCAGGGTCTGCCGACGCGAAAAGGCGAGCAGCCGCTGGGTCAGGGCCGCCGCCCGCTGGGTCGCCCCCTGGGCCGCGTCGATATAGCGCTCCATCCCGCCCAGGCGCCCCTCGGAGAGGCGCTTGGACAGGAGCTCCAGGCTGCCCGAAATGCCGGCGAGCAGATTGTTGAAATCGTGGGCTATGCCGCCCGTCAGCTGGCCGACCGCCTCCATCTTCTGAATCTGGCGCAGGCTCTCGTGAGCCGCCTGGAGGTCGTAGGTCCGCTCCTCGACCCGCGCCTCCAGGGTGGCGTTCAGTTCACGCAGGGCGGCTTCCGTGGCCCGAAGGGCGTCCTCCGCCTCCCGACGCTCGTCGATGTCGATAACGGATCCGACATGGCCCAGGAACTCGCCTGCAGCGTCGAAGCGCGGACTGGCGGCGTCGATGACCCAGCGGAAGACCCCGTCCGCGCGACGGAGCCTGTATTCCATCGCGAACGGTCGACGGGCCGCACGGGCGGACCGGAACGTCTCCTGCGCGCGCGCCTTGTCCTCCGGATGGGCGGCGTCCAGCCATCCGGAGCCTTCGGGCTCCCCCTGCGTCTGTCCGGTGAAGGCGTGCCAAGTCCGGTTCAGATAGGTGCAGGCCCCGGACGGATCGGTGACCCACATCATCATCGGCGCATGGTCGGCCATGTTGCGGAACCGGCCTTCGCTCTCGCGCAGTTCGGCCTCCGCCCTGGCTCTCTCCACATGGGCCCAGGACCGCTCCGTCACCTCTCGGATGGTCTCGAGCTCGTCCGCCGTCCACCTGTGCGGACCCCGGTGGTGGACCGCCATGAGCGCCGTAAGCCGCCCGGCCTTGACGAGCGGCATGCAGATGGTTGCGCCGATGCCGATGGCCTGGAAGGTCGCCGCCTCCTCCGGCGCCAGCTCGGTGAGATTGTCGTTGATGACCAGCGGCCGGCGGGCCCCCAGCTCCTTCACCGCCAAGGCGCCGAAGTCCGCCAGCCTGTAGTGGCCGACAATGCTCGCCATACCCGGCTCGGCCCAGTCGCCCCGGATGGTGAAACCGTCCTGGTCGGCGTCCATGTCGGCGTAGGCGCAGTTGGCGACCGCGAGGTGTTCGGCGGTCATCCGGGTCGTCACGGCCAGGATTTCGTCGGCGCCCGACAGCTTCGAGACCTCGACGTTGAGAGCGTCGAGGAAACGCAGGCGTTCGGCGTTGCGGCGCAAGGCCGCGCCGGCCCGCGCGCGCTCGGTCGCCGTCCGGACTCGCTCTGCCACCTCGCGCACGAGCGCCACGTCGTCCTCGGTCCAGCGCCGCGCGTTGGCGTGATTGACGAACAAGAGGGCGACCACCTCCCCCTGCTCGATCAGCGGCAGGTTGATGAGCGCTCTCGCGCTGATGCCGTCGAGGGCGACGCCGCCGTCCTTCACGCGCGGGTCGGCGCCGGCGTCGTCGAACACCACGACCTCTCCGCGCGCCAGATCCTCGATATAGTCGCCGAAGTCCCGGAAATGGATCACGCCGGCGAGGCTGTCGACGCCCGGGGCGTTATAGTCGCGCTCGATGGTGATGGTCTCCGCCGCGGTGTCCATCACCCCATAGCCGACCCGGCTCACCTGAAGGGCCTGGGCCAGAAGGGCGGCGGAGGCCTGGGCGATCTCGGCGGGATCGGTCAGGTCGCGAATGGCGTCGTTGAGGTCGAGGAGCACCTGGTGGCGCAGCTCCGACGCCTTGCGCGCGGTGATGTCGTTGAACAGGATCGCGACCCGCCGCGCCTCCGGCGCCCCGATCCGCATCGCCTGGACATCGTACCAGCGGCCGAAACTGTCGGCGGGGTTCTCGAACCGGACCGGATCTCCGGTGAGCGCCACCCCGCCGTAGAGGTCGAACCAGTGCTGCTCCAGGCCCGGCGCCACCTCCGACACCCATCGGCCGTCCACGTGGCCCAGTCCGGTCAGGCGCTCGAAGGCGGCGTTGCCTTCGACGATCATGTAGTCGACCGGCCGCCCGTCTTCGAACTTCATCTCGATGATGCACAGGCCGGTCGTGCTTTCGCCGAACAGGGCGCGATAGCGCTCCTCGCTGTCCCGCAAAGCCTCCATCATGCGGCGGCGGCCGGTCACGTCGAAACTCACGCCCGAGAAGCGCTCCGCCTGGCCCTCCGGCGAGAGGATCGCGCGGCCCTGAGCGGCGACCCAGCGGACATCGCCGCCTGGCTGGGTCAGCCGGTATTCGGAGATGAAGATTCCGCCCGTCCTCAAGGCCTCGTCGATCTCGGCCCTGACGCGGTCGAGGTCCTGAGGATGGATGGCGCCGAAGAATTCGACGATCGGGGCGCCCGCCTGCGCCCTGTCGGGATCGACCCCGTAGAGGCGGGCGAAACGCTCGTCCGCAGTGATGCGGTCGGCCGGCACGTCCCAGTCCCAGGCGCCTATGCCGTTGCCGGCGGACAAGGCCATCTCCAGGTGTTCGGCGGCTACGGCGCGCTGGCGGTCGGCCTCGACGCGCGCCGTGGTCTCCACCGCCGTCGCCATGACCCCCGCCGGCCGCCCGTCGTCGCCCATCACGGGCCAGTAGTTGAGGTCGAACCAGACCTGTTCGGCCCGACCCTCGCGAAACAGGGTGAACTCCTGGTCCTTCAGGGACAGGGTCTCCCCGGACAGCCCGACCGTCATCACATGGTCATTGAAGGCCGCCACCTCCGGCCAGCCCTCGCGGACGTTGGACCCCAGGAGCCCGGGATGCCGGGCGCCGGCCAGGGCCGAATAGGCGTCATTATAGATCATCACGCCCTCCTCTCCCCAGAGCAGGACCATGGGGATGGGCGCGGCGAGGATCAGGCTGGCGGCGGTCCTCAGGGCGGTCGGCCAGGTTTCGACGGCCCCGGCGGGAGTCGACGCCCAGTCGTACGTGCGGATGAGGCCCGCCATCCCGCTGTCGCTCGACGCCAGGCAGCCCCAATCCGACGAGATGTCGGCGTCACTCCTGCCCTGCTCCCGACCGTTCTCCAAGGCGTGCTCCTCACCATTGCGACCTGGGACCGGACGCTAAATGCCGGCGGGCGGCGAAAGGCTTCACAAAAGCCCATGGCGCCGCGGACTGGCCAGTGCCGTCGCTCCGCAACCGCCTCACCTTCAGCGCTCGACCGGCGATCCGCAAGCGCGGACGTCGCAGGTTCCCCAGAGTCCGGGGTCGGTCACAGGCCCGCCGCATCCCCCTTCGATCGCAGCGCCCCTGCATCGCCCATTGCCGCCGCCTCGGCGAGCGGCCTTTGCCTTCCTCTGAAAAACCGTTCACATGCGGAGCCAGCCTGACGGAACGGCCCAGCTCGCCCATCGATGCACGATGACGGAGCCGCCGGCTCGGGCGAGACGGCCCCCAGGGCCGAGCCCACGACCACGGAGACGGGAGTTGCCCGAACAGGTCTACGCCCCCATGCTCTCGGTCGCTCCCGCCGTTCTGGCGGGCGTCATCGCGGGGGCGATCCCGCTCCTGCGCCCGCCCGGCGAGACGGTGCGCGCGCACATCGAACATCTCGCCGCCGGCGTGTTGCTGGCGGTGATCGCCTTCAGCGTGACCTATGAGATCCGGGAGATCGATCACCTGCCCGCCGCTGTCGGGGGCCTGACGGCCGGAGCCGCCTTCATGGTGGCGATGAAGACCTTCCTGCGCCGCTTTCAGACGCCGCGCGGCGCCGGCGCGGCGACGGGGTTCGTGGCGGCGGCCGGAATCGACACCTTCATAGACGGCGTTCTGATCGGCGCCGCCTTCGCAGTGCGGCCGGAACTGGCGGTCCTGGTGCTCGTCGGCCTGGGCATCGAACTCTTTGTGCTCAACATGTCGGTCGCCTCCGAGCTTCTGGCGCTGAAGCTGCGGCCCTGGCGAAGCCTGGCGTTCACCAGCCTCATCGCCCTGGCGCTCGCGGCCGGCGCCGGCCTGGGCGGGCTGGCCCTGTCCGGCGCCGGCCCGGCCACGCAGACGGCCGCCCTGGCGTTCGCCCTCGCCGCCCTGCTGTATCTGGTTGCGGAAGAACTGCTCCTGCGCGGCAACGACAGCGTCAACTCGCCGACGACGACCACGGCCTTTTTCGTAGGGTTCATTGCCTTGGCCGCCTATGTCATGTCCGCCGAAGGCTGACGTCCGGCCTCGACGGCCAGGCCATCAGCCCTCGCCGACAGGGCCAGGTTCATCCCATCAGGTCGGCGCCTCACGCAGGGGACGGCTGAGGAAAGGCGACCCGGCCTCGACAAAGCGCCAAGGGGTTTCCGCCCCGGCCGTTATACCGACCCGAGGCCCCTGCACCGCCGCGACCGGCCGGGCGGGGCGGACCAGGGTGAAGGGCGCGGCCGTCACCGGCGCGCCGTTCAGCCGCCCGTCGATGGCCAGCGCCTGGCACAGCTTGCCGGGCCCCGAGCAGAGCCCCCCTACCCGTGGCATGCGGCGGCGGTCCTGCATGACCTCCAGCCCTCGCGTCGGCGCCAGCGCACGGATCAGGACGGCGCTGCCCGGGCGGGCGGCGTCGCAGACGATGTTGAAACACCAGTGGAGGCCGTAGATGCGGTAGACATAGGCCCGCCCCGGCGGTCCGAACATGGGGGCGTTGCGCGCCGTGGGACCTCGGAAACTGTGCGAGGCCGGGTCGCGCGCGTCGTAGGCCTCGGTCTCCACGATGCGCCCTCCGACGCCGCCGACCAGCAGCTCGGCGCCGATCAGTTCGCGGGCCAGGGTCTCCGCGGGCGCATGGAAGTCCGCCTGCACCATCGCCGGCCCCGGGGGCCCGGCGTCACAGGCGATGTCTGTCGTCATGTCTGCGGCGCCCACTGGTCCGCCGTCGCGCGGTCACGCGACGACACCGCGGCCTCCTGGAGACCCCACCCCTCCAGACCAAGGGGCGCAGGCCGCGCCCCGGCGGGTCGCCCGGGCGGCTGGACGTCCGCCTCGAATGGGACGGAGAGCCGAGGCGGCGTGCCCATCACAGCGGGGTAAGCTCGGCCCGGTCGGCGCCGTGGCGGGCGATGAGGCGCATCGGCCTCCCCCTGGCCCAGACGCGGCCAATCTCGATGGCCGTCCAGCCTTTCGGCAGGACGACCGGTCGACGCGGCCAGGCGGCGGGGTCGCCGTCGTCCACGACCAGGCCTGTCAGCCCGAACATGAGGCCCATGAGCATGCCCCCGAGATTGGCGAAAAAGGGCCCGGCCGCCGTCACGCTGTCCGGATGGTCCGGGCGGTACTCCAGACACTGGTGGAAGCGGTCCGCGTCATAGGCGGCGTAGCCTTCCTCGAACAGCCTCAGCGCCAGATCGCGATCGCCCGCCATCGCCGCCCAGGTCGTGTAGAAGGCCGGGAACATCGGCGCGCCGACATAGTCGGCCCAGTGCTTCAGGTAGAAGTCGAGGGTCGCGCGCCGCTCCCGTTCCTTGGCCGGATGGTCGTAGGGGAATAGGCCGGCCAGCGGCGAAGGCGTGGCGCCCTTGGGCTCGGTGATCCGGAAGCCGTCATGGGCGGCGATCACCCCGTCCGCCCGGACCGGGAGGTACAGGGCCTCGGCCGTGATGCGCCAGGCGTCGGGCGCGGTCCGGCCGGTCTGCTCCGCCGCACGGATGGCCCGCCGCAGCACCTGGCCCGCCGCCATCAGGGTGAAGGCGTCATTGTCCGGCGGCTCGGGCACCTCCGCCGGCCCGGTGGCCCGCAGGATTTCGAACCCGCGCGCAGTGCGTGTCACGCGGCTGACGATCCAGTCGGCGACGCCGGACAGCACAGGCCAGGCCGCCTCGTCCAGGAAGGCCGCGTCGCCGGTGACGTCGGCGAAAAGGCCGAACGCCCGCGCCGTATGCAGCGATCCGTGATCCTCGTGGGCCGCGCCGTCCCCGGCGCCCGGCGAGGCCTCCTGGCCCGAAAGGGGCGCAGCCTCCCACGGGAACTGCAGCCCCTGGCGCCCGGACAGCCGGGCGATGGCTCCAGCCGCCGACCGGCCCCGCGTGCGGAAATCAAGGAGGGCGCGGGCCGCCTCCGGCTGGAGGAAGAGAAGCGGCGGGACGCAGAAGGCGTCGATGTCCCACATGACGTGGCCGAAATAGTAGGTGTAGTCGTGCCAGGTCGCGAGGCCGAAGATGGATGTGGCGGCGGGAGACGCCTCATGGGTCGAGGCGCTGAGATAGTAGACGGCTGCGTCGACGAGGGCTTGATGCCCGGGCGCTGCGCCGTGAACGACGATCCGGCCCTTCCAGATTTCCGCCCAGGCGTCGCGGTTGCGCGCCCTCAGCGTGTCGAATCCCGTCGCGCGGGCGCGCGCCACGCGCCGCACCGCTTCCTCGTCGGGCCGGTCGTGGACCACGGAGGGCAGGACGCCCGCCATCTGCCGGAGCGTCACCGGCCGATCCGAGCGGGCCCGCAGGCGGTATTCGGTTCGAAGCGGGCCGGACGCGTCCCAGGTCTCCACGGATCGCTGGGCCCGGGCGCCCTCGAGCGCCGTGACCAGAGCCAGGCCGCAGGTGCTGAGCCTCCCCTCGGCCTCCCAGAGCAGGGATCCGTCGCACACGGGGTCCGGCTCGCCCGGCGCGTCGGTGCGGCGGCGCGCCGCCCGGCCCCGCACGCCCGATATCTCGACCAGGGCGCGCAGCGCCAGGTCGCAGGCCCGATCCACCTCGACCGTCACCGACTGCAGGATCACGGACGGCGCGGTCCGGCTGGCGAACGTCAGCACCGTGACCTCGGCCGTCACGCCCGATGCCGCGTAACGGAACGCAGTCGTCAGCTCGCCGGTGGCGAAGTCGCAGGCCTGCCGCAGGTCGGACACGCTCGAGGGCTGATCGCTGAGCCAGACGCCATTCAGCGCGAGATCCCCCGCCAGGGGATAGGGCGCCGCCGCCGCGGCCTCCACCCGGCGCTCGGGGTGTTCGCCGGCGAAGCCGCTGACGATCATCATCCCGGGCTGCAGGGGCTGTTCGCGCACCCGCAGCCCCACCAGCCCGTTGCTCAGATAAGCGGGCAGATCGCCGTCGCGCGGCCCGAGGGCCTCCGGGGGGCTGAGGGGGCCGTCCACGCCGTCAGCCGCCCGAGGCCGAACGGGCGGCGCCCGGCCCCTCGCCCGTTCTCTCGCCGCCTGGCCCGGCCGTGTCCGCCGACCGATCCCCCAGGAGGGCTTCGAGCACACGGGCGAACAGGTCGAGGGCCGACCGATCATCAAGCGCTTCCAAATCCGTCCGCGCCGTGAGGTCGCTGATCCGCCGGATGACATCGCCACAGTCCGCCCTAGCGCCCGGCGCCGTCTCCTCGACCCAGTCGGCGATCGCGGACATGGCCTGGAGCGCCTCCTGCTCCGTCATCCGGCTGTTCTCGAGGGCCGCGACGGCGGCGATCTCCCTGATCTCATGGAGCGCTCTGCGACAGGTGTCGGGATCGGACGGTCTCACCCGCTCCGACCCCGGCTGCGACCACGGCAGCCGCCCTCGAGGCTGGGAACCCAACCGGCGCTCCGCGCCCCTGACGTCCTGCGCGTGTCGACAAGCATCGCGGTCCTCCTGCGAGTCAAAGGCCTGTCCGGCCGCCCCGTTCCCGACCGCCCGCGAATGTCCGGCATCCAACCCTCGACGGTCCAGGAGGCGGACCGCAGGGCAGGAGGAGCCCCCTCGTGTCGCAAGCCGGACACAGGGGGACAGGCCGACGGCGGGCGCGTTTACGGCGCATCCCCGCATCACAGTGGAAGGCCTCCCATGTCCGACGACACCTCCGACCGCGGCCCTCAGGATCGAAGCCGCATCAGCCTCACTCAGGACCATGAAGTCCGCTACTGGACCCAGGCCATCGACGCGACGGTCCGGGAACTCCAGGAAGCCGTCCAGGCGGTCGGGCCCGGGGCGGAGGCCGTCCGCGGCCGGCTGAAGGCGCGACGTTCATGAGCCTGGCGACCGTACCCTGGGGCTGGGTGATCGTGGGGGGACCGATCCTGCTCGGCGTGGTCCTGTTCTGGGGCATGTTGCGCACCCGCCGAGCCGACAAACGACGGGATCCCGATACGCCGTCCGACGATCCTTCACAGGGCATGACGGGACATGACTGACGGATTGGACGAGGCGTCTGCGCCTCGCGCCTCGCGGACAGCGCGTCTAAGCCTGGGATCAGCGTGATGTCAGGCCTCCGGTTCGGGCCGGTGCCGCCCGGCGCCGTGCACCTCTGCGTGGACATGCAGAGGCTGTTCGCCGAGGACACCGAATGGCGGACGCCGTGGATGCCGCGGGTGCTGCCCGCCGTCGCGGCCCTATGCGCCCATCGGCCCGATCGGATTTGCTTCACCCGCTTTATCCCGGCCCGGTCGCCGGAGACAGCCCCCGGGGCCTGGGCCCGCTACTGGCGGCGGTGGCCCGAGCTCACCCTCGACCGTCTCGATCCCGAGATGATCGCGCTCGTCCCCGAGCTTCAGCCCTTCAGCCCGCCCGGCCGCCTGGTGGACAAGACCACCTATTCGCCCTGGCTCGGCACGGCGCTGCACGCGTCCCTAAGCCGGGCGGGCGTCGACACCCTCGTGGTAAGCGGGGCGGAGACCGATGTCTGCGTCCTGGCGTCCGTGCTCGGCGCCGTGGACCTGGGCTATCGGGTTATCGTGGCCGCCGACGCCGTCTGCAGTTCGTCGGACGCGACCCACGACAGCCTGATCGGCCTGTATCACCAGCGGTTCGGACAGCAGATCGAGACCGCCGATACGGACGAGATCATCGACACCTGGCGCTGAGCGCCCCCGCCGCAGACGCAGACAGGGCCCCGCCCCGCCCCGCCCAAGGGACGCCTCTACGCCCTGGAAGCGGCGGCAATCGGCCGTCTGGGCGGCGTCGCGGCGACGGGCGCCGGGGGCTTGCCGGTTTCCGCCTGCACGATGAAGCGCCCCGCGACGGCCCCTCCGCGCAGCCGAACCTCCAGGCTGACCGCCCCGCCCCGTCGCGCCAGTCTCAGGGCCAGAGCCCTGGCCGCCTCTTCCGCGGCGCGGCCGCTCCTGTACACTAGCGGATTGGCTACGCCTTCGATCGCCACCGCCCATCCGGCGTCGAAGGGTTCCACGACAAGCCTGCACATCCTGGCCTCCTGCCGGCGGGGGCCGAACGCACGGTCCCATCAGGAAGCGGAGCGCCGCCGCAGGGCCTCCCGATCCCCTGCGTCCGGTTTCGGACGGTGCGCCGGAACGACGCCGCACGAAACGGCCACGCCGGCTCGGGGCAGCGGGACGCCGCAGTCCGGGGCCGTCAGTGCGTCACGCCCGCCGTCAGCCTCGTGACCAGGGCCCCGCCGGCGTCGTGGACCTCCACCACGAATCCGGAACCTTCGCCGCCGGTGATCGCTAGATCCCTCAGCAGTCCGGACAGAAGCATGAGGGCTTCCCGGCGCGCGGCGGCCTCGTCGACGGCCGAATCCTCGACGCACGTGATCCTGCGGCTGTCCGAGACGGTATACTGAAAATGGGCCATGAGGGACTAGATACGCTCCAAGGTGAACTGCGGATGACGCCTGTTCAAACGCCGACGGAAGCGCTCACCGCCAAGCTCAGGCGCCGGGATGTCGTCTCGGCCGCCGAGGCGGGGGCCCTTGAGGATGTTCTCGAGCCACCACGCCGTCACCCGGTCGGCGGCGTCATCATCCAGCCGGGCGAGCGCCCCTCGCGGTCGACACTGCTGGTGTCCGGCTGGGTCGCCCGTTTCAGCGTCCTGCAGAACGGGGCGCGATCCTTCACCCAGCTGGGCGTGGCCGGCGACTTCGTCGACCTGCACAGCCTGCTGATGAAGCAGATGGACCATGGCGTCCTGGCGCTGACCGACTGCGTCACGGCCGCCGCGCCTCACGCACGCCTGGTCGAGCTGTCCGAAACCCACGCCCATCTCATGCGCCTGCTGTGGCTGGACACGGTGATCGACGGGGCCATCCACCGGGAGTGGCTGCACCGCATGGGCACCCAGAATGCGCTCGGGCGGACCGCCCATATCCTCTGCGAGATGGAGGCCCGCCTGGCCATGATCGGCCTGTCCGGTCCGGGCGGGTTCGAATTCCCCCTGACCCAGAACGAGCTGGCCGACTGTCTGGGATTGTCGGCCGTCCACGCCAACCGGACCCTCATGGAATTGCGTCGTCGGGAGCTGATCTCCTGGCGCGCCGGATGGGTCCGGTTCATCGATCGTGACCGCCTGATCCGCCTCGCCGAGTTCGATCCCACCTATCTTCGCCTGGACCGCGCGCCGGTCTGATTTCGATCGACGGAAGCGCTGGGCTCGCCGCAAGCGGCCCGGGCCTTCTTGATGAAACGCGGGGCGGGCCCGTCCGAAGGGGGCGAGCCCTGGCGGCGCGCCCCCCGGCCCCTTCTCTCAGCTCTCGGCCTCCCGGTCTCCCAGCGGGCTGGTTCGCCCGGCGCCGGGTCCTGCTCCAAGATCGGCGCCGGTGACCGGGTCTGAGCCGGGATCGGACTGCGTGCGCGCGGCGAAGGCCTCGACCGCGGCCCCGGTCCTGCTGTCCATCTCGACACTGGCCTGGCCATCCCCCCCGTCCACCGCCGCCTGCCCTTCGCGATCGGACACGACCGTCCACTGGTCGCCGGTGTTCCACGGCCCCGAGGCGTCGCCTTCGCCCTGCGACATGTCGAAATAGACGTCGGCGAATTCCGGATCGGCGGGCAGCTTTCCGGGCGGGAAGTTGGCCGGGATGGCGTAGAGCGCCTTCTCGAACGCCTTCTGGTGAGCCACCTCGCGCGTCATCAGGAAGCCCAAGGCGTCCTTGATGCCGGGATCGTCGGTGACGTTTATCAGCCGCTCATAGACGATCTTGGCGCGGGATTCCGCCGCGATGTTGGAGCGCAGGTCGCAAGCCGGATCGCCGATCGAGTCGATGTAGGCCGCCGTCCACGGCACCCCGGCCGAGTTCACCAGCGCCGCCCCGCCGCCGTAAAGGATGGAGGTGGTGTGGCTTTCGCCGCCCGAGGTCATGCTGGCGTAGAGATCGGCTTCCTCCTCGGCGGCCTCGGCCAGCTTGCCCTTGGCCCCCCGGTTGAGCATGGCGACGATCGAACCGATCACCTCCAGGTGGCTCAGCTCCTCGGTGGCGATGTCCATCAGGAGGTCGCGGCGCGCCACGTCCTCGTCGGCCAGGCCCTGGGTGAAATAGCGCATGGCCGCCGCCAGCTCGCCCTGGGGTCCGCCGAACTGCTCCAGCATCAGGGTGGCCAGGCCGGGATTGGGCTCGGCGACGCGGACCGTGTACATCAAACGCTTGTTATGCATGAACATTCTAAAGGTCCTTCTGCGGCCTAGCGGCTCGCGTTCTCGCCCAGGCGGCGCAGTTCCAGATGTTTGTCGACCAACAGGGGGAGGCTGTCCTCGACCCACCGGGCCATGCGCAGTTCCTCCTCGAGCGTGGCCTGGAGCGGATCGAGGGCGGCCTGGACGCCGCCCCGCTCGGCCAGGACGATGAGGCCCCGATAGGCGGCGGCCTCATAATTCTCGAAGGCGAAGTTGGCGAAGGCGTTCTTGAGGATCTCGTCCTCGGCGAAGACGTGCCCGAGGGCCGCCATCGATCCGCCCAGCGACAGGGCGGCGTCCTTCAGGCCCGACGGCTTCTCGTCGAACCCGTCCAGCACCGCCTCCAGCCGAACGATCTGGTTTTCCGTCTCCAGCCGGTGCGCCCTGAGCGTCTCGGCCACCTCGTCGAAATTCCGGATGCGCTCGATCTGCCGGTCCATGAGCGCCAGGGCCTGGTGCTCCATGCCGTGCGCATTCTTCAAGCCGGTCACGAAAACCTCGCGCCAGATGTCGTCGTCCATGGGGGGCATCGTCTTCTCCTTGTCGGCTGTCGAAAGCCAACCGGTCGGAAGGGCGGATGGGCCCCGAATGTCGGAAAACGAACCCCTAGGACACCCGGTCCCGGCCGTCCGGCGCCTCGGGGCGGCCCAGTCGCCCGGCCTGCTCAAGGGCGGCGAGATCCGGCAGAAGGACCCGCCCGCCCTGGTAGGAGATCAGTCCGCGGCGGCGCATCTGCTGCAGGGTGCGGTTCATGTGCACCACGCTCAGCCCCAGGATGTCGGCGAGGACGTCCTGGGTCAGCGGCAGGGCGATCTCGCCCTGCGGGGCCAGGCCGACGCGCACCTGGCGGTCATGCAGCTCGACCAGAAGATGGGCCGTCCGCTCGAAGGCGCTGAGACGCCCCAGGCGTACGATCTGGTGGACGAGCCGGCTGCGCTCGGCCGCCCTCAGGGCGTTCCAGGCCGGCCCGATGCCCTGCCCGGCCGCCCGCGCCGTCTCGGCGTCCCGCCAGAAGCGCTCGGCGCAGGCGGTGGACGCCTCGGTCAGAGTCCAGACGGCCAGATCCGTCTCGTTCGCCGCCGGAGCGGCCATGACGTCGCCGGGCAGGTGCAGCCCGACAATCTGGCGCCGGCCGTCCGCCAGGGCGGCGCCCCGCGCGATCCAGCCCCGCACCACCAGTCGAGCGGCCGAGCGCCGGAACTCCGCGGTCAGATCCGCGCCTGGGCAGTGGAGCAGTTCGACGGATCCGGCGAATCCCGCGCGCACCGCCGCCAGCCCGGCCCCGTCCAGGGTCTCGTGGCTGGAGAGGGCGCGTTCGAGCGCGGTCGTCGCAGAGGCTGCTGGCGCAGGTTGGAAGGGCTGATTCGGCATCTGCATCCAGCAACAGCACGCCAGCCGCCAGCCCCTCCCTTACATAGGTTAGTCCCGTCCACGCCCGACCTGGCGGACGGCGCCCCAAGCCCGGTCCGGCACCTTGGGTCAGGCCCCGGGGCCGTCTTCCGGCCGGGCGTCGGCCGGGAGCGTCCGGCTCAGGTCAGGCCCGGAAGGAGCACGACCTTGGTCCATTCGTTCTGGTTCTCCTTGAAGTTCTTGTAGCCGTCGGCCGCCCGCTCCAGCGGCAGCCGGTGGCTGATCAGATCGGTCGTGTCGATCCGGCCCTCCAGGATCATCTCCAGCAGTCGGGGCAGGTAACGCTGGACGTGGGTCTGCCCCGTCTTGAGGGTCAGGCCCTTCTCCATGAAGGCGCCGACCGGCCACTTGTCGGCCATGCCGCCGTAGACGCCCGGCACGGACACCGTCCCCCCCTTTCGGACCGCCATGATGGTCTCTCGCAGGACATGGGTCCGGTCGGTTCCAATGCGGGTCGTGGTCTTGATGGCGTCGACCACATTGTCGGGAGAGAAGCCGTGCGCCTCCATGCCGACCGCGTCGATGCAGCTGTCCGGTCCCAGCCCGGCCGTCATCTCCAGCAGGGCCTCGCGCACCTTCACCTCGTGATAGTCGAGGATCTCTGCGCCGTTTGCGCGCGCCAGGGCCAGGCGGTTGGGATGGTGGTCGATGGCGATGACCCGGCCTGCGCCCTGGAGAAGGGCGCTCTTGATTGCGAACAGGCCGACCGGGCCACAGCCCCAGACGGCCACCGTGTCGCCCGGCTCGATCTGGCAGTTCTCCGCCGCCATCCAGCCGGTCGGGAAGATGTCGGACAGGAACAGGACGCGCTCGTCCTCAACGCCTTCGGGGATCTTGATCGGCCCGTAGTCGGAATAGGGCACGCGCGCATATTCGGCCTGGCCGCCCGCATACCCCCCCGTCAGGTGCGAATAGCCGAACAGGCCCGCCACCGACTGGCCGTACGCGATCTCCGTCGCGTCCGCCTTGTCGGCCGGATTGGAATTGTCGCAGGCCGCCGGCATGGACTTCTCGCAGAAGAAGCACTGACCGCAGGCGATGACGAACGGCACCACGACCCGGTCGCCCTTCCTGAGCGAGGTGTTGCCGCGTCCCACCTCCTCGACCACGCCCATGAATTCGTGGCCCAGGATGTCGCCGTTGGACATGCCCGGGATGTAGCTGTCGTACAGGTGCAGGTCCGAGCCGCAGATGGCCGTGGCGGTAATGCGGATGATGGCGTCGCGCGGGTTGATGATCTGCGGATCGGGCACGGTGTCGACTTGGACGTTGTGTTTGCCGTGCCAGGTGAGGGCGCGCATGGGCGGCTCCTTGAAAAAAGGCTGAAAAGGTTGGGGGGTTGAGTCCGCCCTCAGAGGTGACGCGGACCGCGCGGCGCGGCGTCGGGCGCGCGCGAGGTGGAGACTTCACCGGTCTCCATCAGCTGCTTGAAGCGTCGCAACTCCCGCCGGGCCTGGATCCGGGGCTCGCGCTGCAGAACCTTGGCGACCACCTTGCCAACGACGCCGGCCGGCGGGTCGTAGCTGATGAACAGCCTGACCTCCGTGCCGCGGCCGAAGGCGTTGTCGCGGAACCCGATCCATCCCTCGTGGTCGATATCGGAGCCCTCTGCGGCGCGCCAGGCGATGTATTCGCCTGCCCGGTCCTCGGTGATCTCGGAGGTCAATTCGACATCCCCTCCGCCAGGGCCCTCGACAATCCAGGTCGACTGTCGGGTATCCGACACCCGGACTTCGTTCAGGGTCTCCATGAAGGTCGGCAGGTTCCGGAAATCGCGCCAGTAGGCGTACAGGGCGTCGCGGGGCCGGTTGATCAGCACGGCCCGCACGCTGTCGGAACCGTAGTCGCCCTCGTGCAGGTCCCTGTCGAGGAAGGCGGTCGGTTCGACCACGGCGTCTGTGACCGGCGTGTCCGGACCGGCTGGGGTCGCGGTCGAGGTCTGGATGGAAGTCTGGGGCATGAGCAGGATCCTTGCGGTTCGCCAAGCCAACCGACGCCCCGCCGGGACGTTCCCTGCCCGCCCCCCAGGGTCGAATACGGAACACCTGACGCCCGATCGGGTTGGTCGGGCGCACCGACCAGGACCCCGCAATGACCGACACCCCCTCTGCCTTGGCCTCCGCCGCCCGTCCCCTGGCCCTTGTGACGGGCGCCTCCACCGGCATCGGACTGGAGCTGGCCCGCTGCTTCGCCGAAGACGGTTTCGATCTGGTGCTGGCGGCCGACACCCCCCTGGACGAGGCCCGCCGCATCGCCGAGGACCTGGGCGCGCGGGTGGAGACGGTCCAGGCGGACCTGGCCACGCCCGAGGGCGTCGACGCCTTGTGCCAAGTGGTTGGCGCGCGTGCCCTCGACGCCCTGGCGGCGAACGCGGGCCACGGTCTTGGACACGCCTTTCTTGACCAGCAGTGGGACGACATCCGCCATGTCATCGCCACCAACATCACGGGCACGATCGCCCTGCTGCATCGGCTGATCCCAGCGATGCGCGATCGCGGCGAGGGCCGGGTCCTGCTGACCGGCTCCATCGCCGGCCTGATCCCCGGCAGTTTCCAGGCCGTCTACAACGCCAGCAAGGCCTTTGTGGACAGCTTCTCTTTCGCCCTGCGCAACGAATTAAAGGACACGGGCGTCACGGTCACATGCCTGATGCCGGGCCCCACCGACACCGCCTTCTTCGCGCGCGCTGGCATGCTGGACACTTCGGTCGGCCAGAGCGACCACAAGGCCGACCCCGCCCAGGTGGCCCGCACCGGTTACAGGGCCATGCAAGACGGCGTCGGAGACGTGGTGGCCGGGCTGGGCAACAAGATGCAGGCCGCCATGGCCGCCGTCACCCCGCAATCAGTGCTGGCCGAGCAGCACCGCAGGATGGCCGAGCCGAAGGCCTGACGGGCCGCGAATTGAAGATGCGCGGGCTTGGCGGGCTGGGGCCGTCCAGGCCGGCGCGCCGTCGTGCCGGCCCTTCCCCGTGTACGACGTCGACCCCTCAGGCCCATGAGTCCGCCTGTTCCATCAAAAGGGCCAGGAGGGCCTCGCCCTGGGCCGGTTCTCTCGACGGAACCGCGCGCCTTGAACCTGCGCCGACGTCCGGCCTGACGACGCCTGCCTCGCTCCGCCGCCTCTCCGGTCCGCTCGCCACAGCGGGGCGGCCGACTAACCCATGTGAATGCGGCACCGTGTCGGACCCCTCAGGGTCACGGCATGCTCGACGGTTTGGACCCTTCGCCAGCGGCGCGCGCCGGTCCCGCACCCTGGGGCGTGACGGACGACATGCTCGACCACCACCCCGTCCTGCGCCTTCTGCCCGCCCCCCTGCGCGACGTGGTGCGCTCTCAAGGCCGGACCTGCGCCTGCGCGTCCGGCGACCGCCTCTCGGAGGTCTCGCCCGTGGTCGGCTTCGTGTTCAGCGGCGCCCTCGCCGCCTTCGACGATCGCGGACTGGCCTGCGTCGACCTCATGGGCCCGGGCGCCACCTTTGGCTGGGAGACGGCCTTCGCGCCGCCGCCGGGCGGGCTTCGCCTGGCTTTGCTCGACAGCCGCTGGATCGAGACGCCGGTGATCGGGCTCCGTGACGCCATGGGCGCCGCCTGGCTTGAGCATGTCTTCGCCCGCCATGCCGTAGACCGCATTCACAGGCTGAAGGCGGAGTCCGCCTGCCACGCCGTCCACGCCGTCCCGGCGCGCGCTGCCAACCTGATCCGCCGTCTCTTCCAGGCGGGCGGGCCCGACGTCCGCACCACCCAGTCCGCCATGGCGGAGGCGATGGGCGTTCAGCGCACCAGCGTGAACGCCGCCGTCAAGGCGCTGGAGAAGGACAGGGTCGTGAGCCTGCGTCGCGGACGGATCAAGGTCCTCTGCGCCGAGCGCCTGTCCCGGGCCGCCTGCGGCTGCTGACGCCGCCTCGTCGGCTTCTACATGCACCAAGCCCCCGTTGGGCGCCTCACCCTAAAGCGCCGCCAACCGCAACAGTCCGGCGTGGTCATCAGGTGGACGAACCGACGGGTCAAGCTCTTCGCCCCTTGCCCCGCCCCCGGGGGATCGGCCTGCGCCCGCTCGCCTGCCGCGTGGTGGTTGAAGCCGTGTCTCCGGAGCCGTGGCCGAAGAACCCAACGCCACACTGTTCACCGGAAGCCGCCAGGCTCGGCGCAAATTCCCGCTGTAGCTGGCGAGGAGACCGGTTCGGCGATAACAACGCGGCTCACCTCCTGAAGGGACGGGCCCCGTGTTGATCGATCATCTCGTCGAGCACCTTAGACATCGTGGCGTCGTGACGACCGAAATCGCCGGCGTGCCCATCACTTTCGACCTCGCTCAGCCTCACGAGCGGCGATACGCCGCCTGCGCCGCGCTCGATGTGAAATATCCTCAGCGGGACATCGACGCCGCCCTGTACGACCATGTGCTGCGGCCCGGCGACCGCGTGCTCGACATGGGCGCGAATATCGGCCTGACGGCCTTGGAGGCGCTTCAGCGCGGCGCCGCTCATGTGACCTGCCTAGAACCCGTGCCCGAGCTGAGCCGCCGCATTCCGGTCGATCCCCGGATCGAAGTCATAGGCGCGGCCGTCTCCGATCGAGTGGGGTGGGCTCAGCTCAGTCTGTCCGACCTTCACAATCAGGGCGCGACGCTCGCACAGGACGTGACGGAACTCTTCCCGGATCTTTTCACCGCAAACCGCTCGACGCGCGTGCCGACAGTGCCGATCGACCGACTGGACGGTCCCTACGATGTCTGGAAGATGGATGTCGAAGGGGCTGAGGTCGCTGCGCTGCGCGGAGCCGTCGAAACCCTGAGCAAGCGTCCGCCGCGGGCGGTCATCGCCGAAGTTTATGATCAGCATCTGAGCGACGTGCGCGATCGGCTCGAGCCCAGCCACCCTCTTGTACGGCGCGCCGGGCTCCGTCTGGACACTTACGCTCTAGACTTGCGACCGCCCGAGACCTTCGACTCGCACCGTTATCACCCGACCAGCCCCATGTATCTGTTCGAGAGGGGCTAGTTCACAGGGAAGCGGCCAGGTCGACCACTTCGACGGCTCCGCGATCCCCCACAAGAAGGAGTTGGAGGGGGCAGCCCGCCTCCTGCGTCCAGTCTGTCTCGAAGTGGTATCCGTAAAGCTGCGTCATCGGCTGCTGCAACACGGCCGCCACATCGGGCCGCGCCTCGGCCGCGCATCCGACCGCCAGAACCTGGCCTCCCGCCACGACGACCACAGCGGCCGGAGGGAGGTCGCCGTCCTTGGCGGCTGACCATCCGATGATCCGAAGCCGATCTGCGGTCACCGAGCATTCGTCCACATTGCCCGCGAAACGCCCCGACGTGCGGGTCATCGTGATCTTGCGTCCTTCGGGTCCAGGTCCGCTCATCTGCACGGTTCGCCCGCCGATCTTCACCTGGATTGGCCGGCGCAGGGCCTGACCGCCAATGAAGATCTCAGCATCCGGGCCCCGCTGGCTGGCCCCCAGGCGGGCCAGCCGGTCGCCCCATTCGGCCCAGTATGCCGGCGCGGACCGGTCACGGTCGCGCGTCTCGAACATGAAATCGATGATGGCCGGAAGCGCCCCGTCTGACGTTATCAGCTCCCTGGCCAGAAAGTAGCGGCTCAGGCCGAAGGCCACCGCCTCCCTTTGCCTGGGGGGCGGGCTCAGGGACCGGAGATGGCCGCCCAGCTGGGCGGCGTCAGCCTTGAACGCGCCTTGGATGTCGAAGGCCGCCCGCCCAAGAGAGAAGGCCGGCTTTCCCATGGCCGCCGCCTCAAAGACCACTGAACTGTTGACCGCGCAGACGGCCGAGCTGTGCGAGATGAGGTGGGCGTTCGCGGTCGCCGGCAGGTCGCGCGGCAGGACCTTGACCCGCGACCCTAGGCGTCGGGCGAAGGCGAGCGCCCGGTCTTCGCGCACCAGGTTGTAGGGCCGGTGGACGGCCCCGGGGTGGGGTTTGACGACGATGTCATAGCCCGCCTCGAGCACCACCGGCGCTAGCTGGCGCAAAAAATCTTCCGGGCTTTCAAACTCCGAGTGGACAAGCAGATTGAGGTCGTCGGCAAGCTGGAGGGGCGCCAGGACGAAAGGGCCTTCCGGGAGGTGCTCGGCCAGGGCCGGATCCAGCAGCACGCGCGCGTCGTGCGGGGACACCTCTCCCGGCTTCGGCGGGACGGCCAGCCAGCCGTCGATGTCGAAGTCCGTGACCCGCATCGCCTCGGCGGGGACCCGCAGCAGCGACGCGTTTCCGTTCACCCCTTCAGGATCGAAGTACAGGGTCGGCTGGAAAGGCGATCGGGTGGGGCCGAGCTCTGCATGCACGGCGAGCAGGCCCCGACGGTCGACAAACCGGCGCACGGCTCCGTTCTCTCCCCACAAGAGGATCACGTCGAACGGATGCTGGCGATACAGGCGCTCAAGCACGGCTTCATAGAAGTCGGTCAAGGGACCGCGGCCCGCGACGAGGTCGCTCCAGGCCGCGATGGACTTCGGTCCCCAGTGGTCGAACTGTTCGCCGATCGCCTTCCGCTCGTCCCTCGTCGGCCGCAGGCACGCCGTCGCCAGCCGTGGATCTTCGCGGGTGATGCGGTCGATGACCGCGTCGTTGCCGAAAACGCGGAGTTGCAGGTCACGCCCGGCGGGCGGGCTGGCGAGGGCGCGGCCTAGCAGCAGCGCGGCGTCGGCGAACTCATCGAACCGGTTGCGGATGGGCAGCGGCTCGGCATAGACCAGGATGCGGGTCATCGGCCCGTCGCCAGTTCCAGCCATTCCCCCGCCCTTGCGGACAGATCGCCAGGCAGAACGACGCCTTGAAGCCCGGGGGCGATCTCAACTGCACGGGCGAGCTGATCCTTGCTTGCGAAAGTGCCGCGGGTGAACAGGCTGAGGGCCTCGGCGCACCGTGCCGCCTGATCCAGGGTCGAAAAGCAAGGCGGAAGTTCATCCTGGGCCATCCGACGCATGTCGAAGCTGAAGTCGTCGAAGTCGACCGTGGCGGCCGCCTTCGGTTCGAGGTCATGGTAGGCTCGGGAGAAGGCCGTGGTCAGGGTCGGACGATGAAAGCCATAGATGTCGAAGCCGAGCAGCCGGTCGGCGGCTTGATCGAACGTCCACTGCGACAGGCAACGCGCATCGTGACCGAGCCGGCGCAGCCCATGGGCCAGCGACAGACACCGAGCGGAGATGGCCGGGTCGGCGGCTTGTTCGTCGCCGAGCGAACCGCCGCCGACCAGAAGCACTCGTAGCCGCGCCATTCACGTCCCTCACCGCCTCGACTTGCAGAATCTCGCGCGCCGCCCTTGCCGGACGGTCACAGCACGCTACAGCCTGGGGTGTCCAGCCTGAAACCGGTCAGGCTGGCTGTCGCCCGGAGGCCCCACCATGACCGCCAAGCCGCCGTCGATCGAAGACTTGCCCGGATACGAAGCGGGCCTCGCAGCCGGCCGCCTCCAGGCGCTGGAGGAGGTCGCCGACCGCCTGGAGCGCTATGCGCTCCAGGCGCAGAAGCCGGATCTCACCGAGTCCGTCCAGACGCTCGTATTCAACTGGCGCGAACTTCTCATCTGGGTGTCACAGCTGAAGATGGCGGCGATCCAGGCGGCGGCGCGCACGCCCGACGCCACGCACTGACGCCTGCCGCTCCGACTCCACGAAGCCGCTCCCCCGTGAGAAGGTCGCGGCATGTGCAACCTCTATCGTCAGCGCAGCGGCCCGCAGGCCATCCTGGACCTCGCCAGAGCGATGCGGTCGGAGGTCGGCAACCTGGCGCCGGGCGAGGTCTATCCCGACTACGCCGCGCCGATCGTCCGCTGGGAAGGGGTCGAACGCGTGTTGACCTCGGCCCGCTGGGGCATGCCGTCGCCGGCCTTCGCGCTCGAGGGCAGGAGGACGGACAAGGGCGTGACCAATGTCCGGAACACGGCTAGCCCCCACTGGCGGCGCTGGCTGGCGCCGGAGCATCGCTGCCTGGTCCCCTTCACGGCCTTCAGCGAACCGGGCCGCGACGCCGAGGGCCGCTATCGGCCGGTCTGGTTCCGGCTGGCCGGAGACGACCCGGAGCCCCTGGCCTTTTTCGCCGGTGTCCAAGTGCAGGGATGGTCCTGCGTCCGCAAGATCAGGACCGGCCCGGAGACCTGCGATCTGTTCGCCTTCCTGACGACCGACCCCAGCGAGCCGGTGAAGTCGGTCCATCCCCGAGCCATGCCTGTGATCCTCACGTCGACAGAGGAGCAGGAGGTCTGGATGCGCGCGTTGTGGGATGAGGCGAAGGGGCTGCAGCGGCCATTGGCGGACGGGGCGCTGGAGATAGAGAAGGCGGCGGAATGAGCGCTGAGGCCAGGGACCGGATTGCACGCCCGGCTGGCAGCCGGCGGACGACGCCCGTCGATGCGGCGATAGGCCAGCGAATCAGGGACGCCAGGATTGAGCGCCGGGTGAGCCGCGAGGATCTAGCCGCCGCGATCGGCAAGTCGTGGCAGCAACTGCAGAAGTATGAAGCCGGGGCGAACCGCGTCGCCGCATCCACGCTTCTAGGCATCTCAGCGTTCCTGGATGTGCCGCTCCTGAGCCTCTACCCGGACACATCCGGCCTGGAGGACCATTCACCGGCGCGGATACAGGGGGACTTGTCCCGGCCAGCGCTGGATCTGGCGCGCCTGTTCGACGGCCTGTCCGCCAGGGACCGGAAGGTGCTTGTGGCCGTCGCCGACCTTCTGGTTGAAAAGTAGAGCGGGCCAACGGCTTTCGAGGTGACGGCCGGCCGCACGCCCGACTATCGTGAAGCAGGAGGTGGCCATGCCCGATCGGCTGACGCGCAAGCAGCTCCAGGCCCTGCGCCTCGCCGCCGAGGGGCTGTCCAACAAGGCGATCGGGCAACGCATGGGCCTGAGCCCGCGTACGGCCGAGTGGCACCTGCAGAACGCCTACCGGGCGCTGGGCGTGTCGGATCGGGATGAAGCCTACGGGCTTGTGCGGGATCGCTACGGGTCTCTACCGGGGGGCCTTCCAGCACGCATCGAACCCCGCGCAGATCAGGACGTCGCGACGGCCGGCCAGGCCTCTCGAAGCGATGGCGCCGAATTGGCCACCCGCGGTCTGTTCGGGATCTACGCAAGGCTGGGGCCGTGGCGGACGCCGCCTATGCCCCGGGGGAAGCACATCATCCTGATCGTGTCGATTGCGATGGCGCTGCTGATCCTGCTGGGCGGCGCCCTGGCGGTCATGGCGGTCAGCTTCGAGGTGGTCCAGGCCATCCGTCTCGGCGGACAATGATCGGAGAGGACGATGGATCCCAACACCTTCGCGTCGACTGCGGCGCACGAGCTGAAAGCGCTGGAACATGCGCTGGACGAGACCCTGGCGCGCAGCGGCGCATTCCTGCAGAGCCTGGCGGAAGGGAGGCGTCAGGCCGGCCTGGACGTCTCCGTGGGCCAGGGCGCCCTGATGCATCTCGGGGCCGCCATCAACGGCGGGATCGCGATGCGCGGCGATCTGGTGAAGGCGCACGCGCGATTCCAGCGAGACGCGGCCGCCAGGGGGTTGGACTTCACCCGGCTAGGACCGCTCGAGCCCAAAGGCCCGGACGTGGTGGAGAGCCCCTATCCGCGCCGCACCGGTGAGTTGCAGCGGGCGTAGGGATGCAGATCTGGAGCCTGATGCTGCTGGGGGCGAACCTGATCGCACTGGGGCTGCTCTTGTGGCGCGGCGAGCGGTTCGACCGGATCGCGGCGGCCGCGGTGGCGGGCTTCATCGTCATGGAGCCGCTGATCTTCGGGCTTCAGATCCACACCTGGAGGGTGGGCATCAGCCTCGCCAATACACTGCTGTTCGTCGCCTTGTGGCAGGTCGCCGAGCGGCATGCGCGTTGGTGGCTGATCTTCGCCGCGGCCATCCAGCTGCTGGCGGCCGTGTCCACCCTGGTGCCCTTGCTTCCATCCGAATTCACCACCCACACCGGGATCGTGGTGCGGGGGGCTCTGTGGACCCTCACCTCAATCCTTCTCTTCCTGGCGCTGGTCGAGATCGACTTCGACAGGCGATTTCGCGCGCTCCAGCATCACCGTGGAAAATCTCATGGGCGAGACCCTGAAACCCGATCACCTGTTCAAGATCTGGACCCGCGCCAAACTGTGCCTGAACGCGGATGAGTTTGACGACAAGCTGTTCGACAGGTGCGAAGAACTCCTGCTGCTCCAGGACGTGCGGGACGACATAGGGGCCGTGCAGGTGTTGGCCGTCATCCAAGGCTGCCTCGAGGATGGCGGCCGGTCGGACGGCCTGGATCTGGAGGCTCTCGGCCGCGTGCTGGACTTCATGCTGAAGCGCACCGGCGGCGAGACGGCGGTCCTGATCAAGGACGCCGCCGCGGCGACGGCTGCGGCTCAGTGCCGGGTCGCTCCCTCTCCGGCCAGTTCAACAGGAATCGGCGGAAGCACGCCTGCTCCGCAGGAAATGAGCAGGCGCAGGCGCACGCGATAGTCGACCAGCCAGCCAGGGGGCGCCTTGTTCGCCTCGATGAGGGCTTCCATCAACGCATCCGTGTCGTCGTAAAGCGCCTGGGCCCGTGCGGCGATGTCTGTCGGGGTCTCTGCATGGGACATGGTCGCGCGACCAGCGCAAAGATCGTGCCGCCCGGCCAGCCGAGCGAAGTCTACGGACATTGCATCCGGCTGGGCTATTTTCTGACGGACTACGACCGACAGTCATGGTCAACGGACCCGGCGCCACGGCAGGTCGAACCAGCGCCGTCGCCAGACGTTGCCTGCGCATGCCGGCTCGCATCGACCATGGGCCCCGATAGCGGAGACGGACGCTGCGCATGGCGAAGGCGAGGCTCAAGGTCTTTTCCTGGTCGGACGGCTTCCACGCCTTCAGCGTGGCCGCGTCGTCGCGCGCCAAGGCCCTGCGAGCATGGGGCATGCACCGCGACATCTTCAAGGACGGCCTGGCGAAAGAGATCCATGACGGGCCGGACTACGACGCGGCGATGGCCGACCCGGGCGAGGTGATCCAACGGGGTGAGGCGATCGACAAGAGCCGGCTGGGAAGGCGGCCGGCTCCCCAAAAGGCGGCAGCGCCCTCAGCAGCCGAAAAGAGGCGGAAGGCGCTACAGGCGGAAGCCGACAGGCTGGACCAGGAGTGGGCGGCGGCCCAAGCCGCCCTAGACGAGCGCGAAGCCGATCTGGCCAAAGAGCGTGATCAAGCGGCTGGCGCTCATCGCCAGGCCCGCAACGCCCTGATGAAGAAGATGCGGGCTCTGCGCTGAACGCCGCAACCCGGCGCTCTCAGGGCGGCCTGTCCGCCGTCCGACGTATGGCGACTGAGGCTCCGCGATGAACGCCATGCAGCGTTCTGGCCAGCGCTCTGGACCAGAAAGCCCGTGGCGAATCGGATTTCCCTCTGGCGCGATTGCGAGATTGAGACTGCCGCTGGACCAACCCCGCCACTGACACGCCTTAGGCGATCCAAAGGCCGCGGACGACCGCACGCCTGGAGTGAGGAGATGCGCCGATCGGAGAGCGGCCTGCTCTGGAGCAGCCGCCTTCAAGATCCTGTTGAAACCGACCGCCGTTGTGGGGGCGGTGAAAAGTCATGACACGTTCTGAACAACCTCGGACCCACAGGCGAGCTCGTGACCACCGCGAATCAGCGTTGGACCCCATATGGACCCCATAGCTGAATGAGAAAGGGGCCGCTGAAAAGCGGCCCCTCTAACGTGTTCATTTTCTTAGAAGAAAATGGTCGGAGCGACAGGATTCGAACCTGCGACCCCTTGACCCCCAGTCAAGTGCGCTACCAGGCTGCGCCACGCTCCGAGAGGCGGTCGTATAGCCGGGCCGTTCGGTCCCCGCAAACCCAAAAACGTCCGATCGACCCCTTATCGAGCCAAGGCCGATTCCAAGCGGGCGTGAGCGGTCTCGATCTCGGCCAGAACGCGTCTCAGCCGCTCGACGTCGCGGGTCAAGGAGGGCGCAGCCACTTGAGAACCCAAGTCGACCAATGAAGGCGCCTCGCCCAACAGACGTCCCAGGCCGCCGTCCTTGTGAAGCTTCTGCACGCCCTTGATGGTGAAGCCTTCCTCGTGCAGCAGCCGTTTGACGGCCTTGAGCGTCTCCACGTCCTGGGGACGATAGAATCGCCGACCGCCCGCGCGTTTTATCGGTGCGATGAAGGCGAACTTCGTCTCCCAGAAACGCAGGACGTGCTGGGGAACGCCGACCTGATCGGCCGCCTCGGAGATGGTGCGAAAGGCGTTTGGGCCCTTGGAGGCCATGGATCAGTCGGCGGCGGGCGCGTCGTGCACCCGGCTCTTCATGATCTGCGAGGCGCGGAAGCTGATGACGCGGCGGGGGTGAATGGCCGCAGGCTCGCCGGTTTTAGGATTGCGGCCCATGCGGGCGCGCTTGTCGCGCACCTGGAACACGCCGAACCCCGAAAGCTTGACCGTCTCGCCGCGCTCGAGCGATTCAACGATCAGCTCCAGCGTCCGCTCGACCATCGACGAACATTCCTGGCGCGACAGGCCCACGTCCTCGTGAACCGCCTCGCACAGATCGGCCCGTGTCACGGTCTGTTGTCCGGCCATGGCGTCGCCCCCTATCCCTGTCGGTCGTCCATAAAGACGCAAAGTCGGCGGGAATCAAAGGGGTGAAATGGGTTTATGCCTGAAACGCGCTAGAGGCGCAGGGCGCAGGCGCCCCAGGTCAGGCCACCGCCCATGGCTTCCAGCAGCACGAGATCGCCCTTCTTGATGCGTCCATCCTTCATGGCGGCGTCCATGGCCAGCGGAATCGAGGCGGCCGAGGTGTTGGCGTGGATGGCGACCGTCGAGATCACCTTGTTCTCGTCCAGACCCAGACGATCGCCCACGCCCTTGATGATGCGCTGGTTGGCCTGGTGAGGCACGAACCAGTCGACGTCGGCGATCTCGATGCCCGAAGCCTGGGCCGCCGCCGTGATAGCCTCGGCGATGTTGACCACGGCGTGGCGGAAGACCTGGTTGCCGGCCATGCGCAGATGGCCGACCGTGCCCGTCGTAGCGGGACCGCCGTCGACGTAGAGCAAGTCGGTCTTGGCGCCGTCGCAGCGCAGGGCGAATCCGAGCAGCCCCTGGTCCGTCTTGGCGCCCTGCCCTTCGCGCGGCTCAACCACAAAGGCGCCGGCGCCGTCGCCGAACAGGACGCAAGTCGTCCGATCGGTCCAGTCCATCAACCGGGTCATCTCCTCGGCGCCGATGACCAGGGCGCATTTCGCCAGCCCCCGCGCCACGAATCCGTCGGCGACGCTCAGCGCATAGACGAAGCCCGAGCAGACCGCCTGGACATCAAAGGCGATGCCGACACCGCAGCCCAGCTTGCGCTGGACGATCGAGGCGGTGGCGGGAAAGGTCATGTCCGGCGTGGTGGTGGCGACCACGATCAGGTCGACCTCGGACGCCTCGCGCCCGGCCTGCAGCAGGGCGCGGCGGGCGGCCTCGACGGCCAGGTCGCTGGTCGGCTCGTCGTCGCGGGCCTTATGGCGCTGACGAATGCCGGTGCGTTCGACGATCCATTCGTCGGTGGTGTCGACGATCTTGGCCAGGTCGGCGTTGGTCACGACCTGTTCGGGCAGATAGGAACCGACGCCGGTGACGGCGCTGCGGATGACGCTCACTGAACAGTCTCCCCGGCGGGCTTGTCGCCCTCGGAATGGTCGAAGACGGCGTCGAGCCGCTTCAGATTGGCCGCCACCTTGGCGGTGTAATCGCTGCGCGCCAGATTGACGGCCACGCGGATGGCCGAGGCGAAGCCCTGCGGCGTGGCCCCGCCATGGCTTTTCACGACGATGCCGTTCAGACCCAGCAGCGGGCCGCCGTTGATGGCGTTGGGGTCGATGCGGCGGCTCATTTGGCGCAGGGCCGGCAGGGCGATGAGAGCGCCCAGCTTGGACTGCAGGCCCGATCCCAGCGCTTCCTTCAGCAAAGTCGAAATGAAGCGCGCCGTACCTTCTGCGGTCTTGAGGGCGATATTGCCGGTGAAGCCGTCGGTGACGACAACGTCCACCGTGCCCTTGGCGATATCGTCGCCCTCGACGAAGCCGTGATAGTCCAAATCGACAGCGCCGCTGCGCAATATGCCATGGGCCTCGCGAACCTCGTCATGGCCCTTGATATCTTCCGAGCCGATGTTCAGCAGACCGACGGTCGGGCGCGCCACGCCATGCACGGCGGACTGGAAAGCCTCGCCCATGATGGCGAACTCGATCAGCTGCTCGGCGTCGCTGCCGACGTTGGCGCCGACGTCCAGCACCGCCGTGTGACCTCTCAGCGTGGGCCAGGACGCAACGATGGCAGGGCGCTCCAGGCCAGGGGCCGACATGCGCAGTATCAGCTTGGATATCGCCATCAGCGCCCCGGTGTTTCCAGCCGATACGGCGGCCGAGGCCTCGCCCGTCTTCACCGACTCGATGGCGTTCCACAGGCTGGAGCCCTTGCCGCGCCGCATGGCCTGGGCCGGCTTCTCGTCGCTGGCGATGACTTTTTCCGCGTGCCTGATCCGGATCGGCGCGTCGTCCAGACGCAGCCGCACGATTTCAGCGCGAACTGCGACCTCGTCGCCGTGAATCAGGAAAGTCAGACCAGTGCAGTCGTTCTGGCGCAGATAGTCGCGCACACCGCCCAGGACGACAGGCGGGCCGTGGTCGCCGCCCATGGCGTCGAGCGAGATTACGGTGTCGGATGGCAAGGCCAAAAGGGCTCCAGCGCGCCGTCTGGTGCGGCGCTTCCAGTCATGGTGCGACGATAACGCCGCAGGGCGGGGATGCAACCGGGCCGACGCAAGGTCAACCTTCGCCGGCGTCTCCGCGCGGCTTCAACGCCTTGAGGGCCGCGAAAGGCGAAATTTCGACCGGTTCGGGGGGCTGGACGAACTCCGCCCCTGGCTTGCGCGGGAACGGGTCCAGCCGCAGGGCCAGCTGCTCGACCGCATACTGACCCAGGTCGATGCGGCCGTCCTCGATCAGGTCGGGCGAATCATCGTCCAGATCGACATCGATCTCGCCGTCCTCGTCGGGCGCGCCTTCCATCAGGGCGATGGAGAAGTCGTCGGCGATGGTGAGGGGCAGCGGCTCCAGCGTGATGCCGCAGGTCTGGGCCCCGGTGGCCGCGATGTGACCGGTCAAACGCCAGCCCTGGCCGACCGGCTTCAGCTCCAGGTCGACGGCGAAGGCGTCCAGCGACGCCATGTCCAGCGCGCGCGCGATCCGCTGACGCGTCGCGGCGTCGGGCACGAGCCGGCGGGCCAGGCCCGTGCCGACCTGGTTCATCCGCACGGGTTCGCTATAGGCCAGGGGCGCGGTCATTGGGCCACCGTCGCCCAGGCGGGCGCCTTGAAGACTTCGGGCAGGGTCTGGCCGCCGAGGGCCGCACGACTGGCCAGGGTGTAGCGCGCCAGAGCCGCGGCGCCGGGCGCCGTCTCGGCCTCATAGACGTTGCGCGCGATCGCCTGCTCCAGAGCGGGCGCATCACCGGCGCGCAGCGGCGTCTCATAGGCGGTCATGCGGCCGTAGAGCGACTCGCCCAGCTTGCGCATCTTCTTCCCGACGACGACGTCGCCGACGCCCAGTTCGCGAAGGGTATGGTCTAGCGCGGAGACGTAGACGTCGAACAGGTCCTGCGCCGTCTCCGCCCCTTCGGTCGCGCGCGCCCCCTCCTCGTCGCGCAGACGCAGGATCAGCAGCAGCACGTGCAGGGTGTAGAGCTCGAACCGCGCGTCGATCCGATCCTCGACGCCCAGGTCGGTATAGAAGGCCGGCGTGCGCGCCTGGGCGGCCGCGGCGGCGTAGAGAGCCTGGGGCCGTGCGCGATCACGGGTGCGGAACAGTCTTTTGAGCATCATAAGCGGCCCCTTTTCCGCCGCGCCGTTGAACTAGGACGCCCATCCGGTTAGGTCAAAGACCTTGTTCACGCACAGGCCCTCGCCCATGCCCCGCATTTCTATCCTCGCCGCCATAGCGTCAGCCGCCGCCCTAACCTCGGCCTGCGCGCCTGTGATCGGGGTCAACGGCTTCCAGGCGATCGACGTCAAGCCTCAGGATCTGGTGGTCGGCACGGACACCAAGGAAACGGTGCTGGCCAAGCTTGGGTCGCCGTCGACCACCTCGACCTTCGAGCCGGACGCGGTCTGGTACTACATTGGCCAGGTGACCGAGAAATACACCTACAACCTGCCCCAGGTGACCCAGCGCAGCGTGACGGAGGTTACGTTCGACAAGGCCTCCGGGCAGGTCGCCGCCGTCAGAACCCTTGGCCTGGACGATGGTCGTGACATTGCGATGAACAGTCGCGAGACGCCGACGAGAGGCCGATCGCTGACGATCCTCGAACAGTTGCTCGGCAACGTCGGCCGCGGCCAGCTGCCGCGAACGGATGAGGACTTGCCGGGTCAGCGCCGCCCGGACTGACAACCATAGCGACAGGGGTGGCTCAAACATCCTGAACCGCCGTCACGCGCTTCTGGCCCGAATCGGCCATAGTCCGCGCGATGACATCTCCTAGCTCCGAAAGGCTGGACGCCGCGCTGGCTCGCCTCTTCGAGGGGCCGCTGGCGGATCGCGCCAGCTGGTTCGCCCTCACGGCCGGCGAAGTGCTGTTTGCGGCAGGGGCGGAAGCAGACACGCTGTATCTCCTGCGGTCCGGCCGTTTGGGCGTGTTCCAGTCCGAAGGCGAGCAGGACCTGCGCCTGATCGGAGTGATCCGGCCCGGAGAACCGACCGGCGAGATGGCGCTGATAGCCGGGACGGCCCATACCGCCACCGTCGCAGCGCTGCGCGACAGCGAGATCGTGGCCGTTCCGCGCGACGCCTTCTTTGACGCCGCCCGTTCGGCGCCGGAAGTCATGGTCGAACTTGCACGCCTGATGATCCGTCGCGCTCGGGATAAGGCCGCCAGCGGCGGCGAGCCCAGCGTGTTCGGCTTCGTTTCGGCGCGGCCTCGGCCCATCAGGGCCTTCGTCGAACGTCTGGCCGCCGCCATCAAGGCCGAGGGTCGAACCTGCCAGGTCGTGGACCATTCGGCGCTCTCGTCAGCCGCCGATTGGTTTTCGCGAATCGAGCATGCTCACGACTATGTTCTTTACGTCGCCGAGTCTGACGAACCGGCTTGGGCGGCATTGTGCGCTCGCCAGGTCGACCGGCTCTTCATTGTCGGCAGCGCCCTTCTGGCTCCGCCTGCGATTCTGCCTCATGGCCCCGGTGCGGGACTGACGCACCACCGCACGGATCTGATCCTGCTGCGTGACCCGCGCATGTCGCGACCCGCCAACACACGCATCTGGATCGATGCCCTCAACCCTGGCCGATGGTTTCAGGCGACCGAGACGTCCGCCGCCGATGTCGAGCGGATGGCCCGGGTCGTGACGGGCTCGGCGGTCGGCCTGGTCCTGTCCGGCGGCGGCGCCCGCGCCTACGCCCATATCGGTGCGATCAAGGCCTTGCGGGAAGCTGGGATCCCCCTCGACTTCCTCGGCGGATCATCGATGGGGGCGGTCATCGCCGCCGGCCCGGCCCTGGGATGGTCGGACGAAGAGTTGGAGGCCCGCATCCGCGCCGCCTTCGTGCAATCGGACCCGCTTTCGGATCTGGCCTTTCCGATGATCGCCATGACCCGGGCCGGCAAAGTCGCGCGGCTTCTGCGCCAGACATATGGCGACATCGATATCTCCGACATGCCGCTGCCGTTCTTCGCGGTCTCCTCCAACCTCACCACAGGCCGATTGGATATCCATCGCCGAGGCTTGCTGCGTCACGCCATGCGGGCCTCAATCGCCATTCCGGGAGTCATGCCGCCGGTGGTCCGAGATGGTCAGGTCCTCGTCGACGGCGCCGTGCTGAACAACTTTCCGGCCGACGTCATGCGGCAGATGAATCCCGGCCCCCTCATCGGCGTGGACATGAGTCAGGCCAGAGGCGTCGACGCGCATGCCCTGGAGAATCCTCCGTCCTGGTGGCGCTGGATTGCGTCGGGGGCGTGGAAACGCGGGCCGCCCATTGTCTCGATCCTGATGCGGGCGGCCACGATCACCACGGATGCGGATCTCGAAAAGTCGCGCGCCCTCACGGACCTGCTGATACTGCCCACGCCGGAGGGCATGGATATCCGCGACTGGAAGGCCTACGACATCCCCGTGGCCGCCGGCTATGCCGCCGCCCAGAAGGCGCTCGACGAAACGGACCGCCCTATAGGGCGCCTGCAACGCGCGATCGACCCGCTCACGACCGACGACGTCGCGCGATCAGAAACAGACGCGGAAACGGCAACAGGGTCGTCCCGTCCGCCCGCTGCTCAAACGCATCGGAAAGCCGCGAGGCGAGCGTCGAAAGGAAGGCTTCGGTCCACGCCGTCGCCTCAAGGATCGTGAGATAGGGCCTCAGCGCCGTTCCCTTCATCCATTCCAGGACGGCGTCTTCTCCCGTCAGGACGTGGAGATAGGTGGTGCTCCACAGATCGATCTCGTCGCAGACGGACGACAGCAGGTCGTACGTCTGCTGCATCGTCAGGAGGGGCTGAAGCGGACGCACGGGCGCGGTCGTCGACGCCCAGGGCCCCTCGGCCGCGACGGCGCGGAGGATGGAGTGATGCCGCGTCTCGAAGGCCATTGGCATCTGCACGGCCAGGACACCGCCGGGAGCCAGCGATCCCGCCAGACGCGACAGCAGGGTTTGGTGATCGGGCAGCCATTGCAGCGAGGCGTTGGCCAGGATCAGGTCCGGCGGCGTCTCGGGGGTCCAATCGGCGATATCGCCCTGGCGCCAGTCGATCAGCGGATCGGCGGCGCGCGCCTGTTCCAGCATGTCGATGCTGGAATCCAGGCCGTGGACGCTCGCCTCGGGATGGCGCCGGCGCAAGATGGCGGCATGCTGGCCCGTCCCGCAACCCAGGTCCCAAATCTCGCGCGGCGATAGGTCGGGCGGCAGACGCAACATCAGATCGAGCACCGCGCGATCGCGCTCGACCTCGAACCGGCTATATTGTCCAGGATCCCAGCGTGGATCGGTCATGCCGTCCTCTTGAGGGAAGATGGTACCGCCTCTCAGGCTTGAACTGAGGACCTCCGGCTCCACAAACCGGCGCTCTAACCAACTGAGCTAAGGCGGCACAGGCGGGCGAACCCGCGCAAGGCGGCTTCTCTAGCTTTCCCCATCGCCGCGATCAAGCGGGCGCAGCGGCGGCGCCGACGATTTCCTCAGCTCCAGCCGCGGCTGGCGATATACTGCTCCAGGGCCGAGATGCGGGTCTGGTCCGACGGGTGCGTCGAGGCGAACTGCGGCGTCGCGCCCTGACGCTGTTCCGACATGATCCGCCACAGAGCAACGGCTTCGGACGGGCGGAAGCCGGCGGCCGCCATATAGTCCACGCCCAGGCGGTCGGCCTCGAGCTCGTCGCGGCGGGAGAAGGGCAGCAGCACGCCGTACTGCGCGCCCAGGCTGCCCAGCGCGCCGACCGCTTCCGCGCGGTTGCCGGCCACGCCCTGAGCGGCCTGCAGGCCTACGCTGGCCAGCGCCGTGCTGGAATAGCGTTCGACGGCATGACGCGCGACGACGTGGCCGACCTCGTGGCCCAGCACGGCGGCCAGTTGGTCGTCATTGCGTACGAGGTTCAGCAGGCCCGTCGTCACGCCGATCTTGGCGTTCGGCAGGACGAAGGCGTTGGGGCTGGCGCTTTCGAAGACCGCATAGTCCCAGGCGCGATCGCCGAGATTCGCCGCCTGCACGATCCGACCGCCGACCCGCCGAACACGTTCGTTCAGCGCCGGCGTAGAGACGACGTTCTGGGTCCGCAGCGCCTCTTGCCAAGCCGCGTCCGCCTGAGCGGCCAGACTGGATTCGTCGGCGATCAGGAACTGGTTCCGTCCCAGGGTTTCATTATAGGCGCAGGCGCTCAGGCCAAGCGACGCCGCCACGGCGGCGACGGCAAATGGACGAAATCGGGCGGCGACGGACATGCAGACCTCCGTTGGACGTGGACAGGCTTGAACGCACATCAGTGCTCGAAGCTCCACCGCACCGCGCAATGAAAAACGCCCCGGACCGAAGTCCGAGGCGTTCCCCAATCTTGGCTGAATGAACTCAGTTCAGCTGGAAGCGGATATTGAACCTCGCTTGCCCGCCTTGAGCGACGCCATCGACAGTGCTCGGTGCAAAACGCGCCGAGCGCATGGACGCGATGGCGGCCTGGCCGAATCCTGCACCCGTAGGCGACTCCGACTCAACCGTGCAGTTGGAGGCGGAGCCATTCGGTTGGACGCGGCAAAGCAGGGTCACCGTACCACCTTCGATACCCCGATCCTGAGCTCGCTGCGGAAACTCAGGACGAGGCTGACGCTGCCACTGCACACCCGTGACAACGGGCGGACGCGGCGGCGCCGGCGGGGCCGGCGGAGGCGGCGGACCGGGGACGATTACGGGCGGACCCTGATACTCGACTCGGTCTTCCTTCTTCGTCGGCTCGATCGGCAACGTCACCGGCGGCGGCGGGGCCGTTGGCTGGATCACCGGCGGCCGAACCTGAAGCTTAGGCGGCGGCGGTTGATCCGTAGGCGGCGGCGGCGGCGGAGGCGGCGGCGGAGGCGGAGGCGGAGCCGGCTCGATCAACTCCACGTCGACGGCTTCATCCGTATACTCGAACGGCTGCAACTCGAACTTGGACTTGTAGAGCCAGACCCCGGCCGCGATGTGAACCGCCGCCGAGACGGCGATGCCGACAATGGCGCCCGTAGAAAGCTTTTTCTTCTTCTTGGGCGGATCCAGAATCGGATCGCGGTGGGCGTGGGTTTCAGCTGTCATGCTTTATGCCTTTGCCCCTTACGAAGACTGGTCTTCGCCGACCAGGGCGACGGAATAGAAACCGTTGTCCTGCAACGCATTCATGACCTGCATGAAGTCACCGTAACGCGTCGTGCGGTCAGCGCGGATGAAGATGCGTTCGTCCGCCGGATTGCGCCGACCGATCTGGTCGGTCAGGTCCTGGCCCAGGGTCCCCACGCTGCTCCGGAAGTCGCCGACGTAAACGTCGCCGTCATTCTGGATCGAGATGAAGACCGGCGTGGGCGGATTCTGCGCCGGCGGTGCGACTGCACGCGGGAGTTCGATGGGCACCGACACGGTGGCGAGCGGAGCCGCCACCATGAAGATGATGAGCAGGACGAGCATCACGTCCACGAAAGGCGTGACGTTGATCTCGCTGTTCTGCTCGATGGCGTACTTGCCACCCCCCGAACCGGAGAGTTTGGCGCCCATCTAGCTTACGCTCCCTTGTCGAGTTGACGCGAGATGCCGTTGATCAGTTCGGCGCTGAAACCGTCCGACCGCACACCGTACGCCGCGATGCGGGTGTTGAAGTAGTTGTAGAACATGACCGCCGGAATGGCCGCGAACAGACCGATGCCGGTGGCCAGCAGAGCCTCGGCGATGCCGGGGGCGACGACGGCCAGGTTGGTGGTGTTCGACTCGGCGATGCCGATGAAGGAGTTCATGATGCCGTAGACGGTGCCGAACAGACCGATGAACGGCGCGCCCGAACCGACCGAGGCCAGGAACTGCTGACCGCCCGACAGGCGGCTGGCGACCGACGACTGCACGGCCGAGACGGCGGTCTGGGTGCGCAGCAGAGCGGTGTCGCGGTGGTCGCCCGTGATGGACAGGCCGGCCTGACGCGACAGTTCGATTTCTTCGGTCGCCGCTGCGGCCATGTCGGCCAGCGGGTTGCCGTCGAACTCTTCCGACGTGGCCACGCGGCGCATGTCGGCCACGGTGCGAGCGCCCCGGAAGGCTTCCAGGAAGCGGTCCGTCTTCTTGTTGAGAGCGCCGAACTCAAGCAGCTTGATCAGGAGGATGGTCCACGAGAAGACCGAAGCCAGGACCAGGCCGATCATGACCACCTTCACGACCGGGTGGGCGATCATGAACATGGTGATGGGGGTGAGGTTGCCGTGACCGCCGCCGACGGACTCGGTCAGCGAAGCGGGATCTTCAGGCGTTGCGGCCGGGGTAGCGGCGGCGTCGGCGGCCGGAGCGGCGGGGGCCGTGGCGGCCGGAGCGGCGGCCGGAGCCGCGGCTTCCTGGGCCAGGGCTGGCGCGCCAGCCATCAGCACGGCGGCGCCGGCCATGGCCAGGAGGATGTTCGTCTTCTTGCTAATCAGCATTGCTCGCCAGTTCCTGCTTTTTGGTCTGACTCATGAAACCCAAGAGACGGACCGGAATGGCCGTCCCTCAATGAAATTTCGCCGCCGCCTCGGCCATGGGCCTGCGCGTTCGACACCTACCCTTCTCCACGGACGCCGAAAGGAAATCCGTCGATCAGGACGCCCGTGAAGATCTCGAAAGACCGTCGAGGGGCATGCGACCTCCCTTGTGAGGAAAGCGGTCAAGCTCCTTTGGCGAACCCTTACCAGAGCGTCAAGAGCGCAAGGCCGCTTTTCGCCCCAAGGATTACCGTCGCGTCACGCGCAACAAATGACCAGAGAACAAGACAATTTCATGATCGCCCGTGCACGAGCGTTCGGCGAGGCCCCGGCGCCGCGGCGATTTTCTTTCTGCAAGGAAAAGAAGGTGGTGCCTGAGGGCGGATTCGAACCACCGACACGCGGATTTTCAATCCGCTGCTCTACCAACTGAGCTACTCAGGCCCGGCGCTGCTGCGCGAGAGCGGCGTCTATAGGCGAGCCGTTGGGGGCTGTCCAGCGCCTCGATCAGCCTTCTTCATCATTGTCCGGGGGCACATCGTCCGGACCTCCCGGCAGGACATATCCGCCCGTCAGCCAGCGCTGCAGATCCAGGTCGGCGCAGCGCTTCGAACAGAAAGGCTTGTAAGCGTCGGCCGTCGGATTCTTACGACAGATCGGGCAGAGACCCGTCGACTGGACCATGATCAAGTCTCCTTTATTTCATAGCGGCCGGCCGCGAAGGTCGGGTCGACCACCGTCCCCGCGCGGGGACCAAGCCGCGCGGCAAGGGGGCCGACGGCGGCCGCCAGGTCTGGAGCGCATCGCGCGACCAGACGCGGCGCCTGGGTTCGAGTCAGCAGGGCCTGGCGCAACGACCGCGCGACTGCCACCGCTTCCCCGCCCCGGAGCCGAGCTTCTATGGGCTGGCGTCGCCAGGGCAGGCTCAATTGGGCCAGGCCGAAGCGGCTGACGGGACCATAGGCCGCATGCGGCTGATCGAAGGCGGCGCGGACGTCGGTCAACGCGTGTTCGGGGTTAACCCTCGTTCCCACCAGATCGATGGCCACCAGACCGCCCCAGCTCTTCAAACGAATGAGCCGCGCCGCCTGGCGCAGCCCTTCGCGATTGGCGCGCGCTCGGGCCTGTTTGGGGTCTCGCCCCGCCTGGCCCGCATGATCGATGTCCACCGCCACAAGTGCGCGGGTCCGCTCAAGCGCCAGGTCGACGCCAACGCTGTTGAACAGATGCCGGACCTCTAGCGCTTCTTCCTCAGCCGCCCAGACAGCCTCGATGGCCGGCGCGCCCTCGACCGGCGCAACGCCCGGCGCCAGCTCGGCCAGGATCTCGACCACTCCCGGCCCTTCCGAGATCAGACGTGGATCGCCCTCACCCGCCCCCAGGCGGCGCAGAGCCGGGCCCTTGCCGTCGCGACGCTCGGCCGTGACCTCGACCTGCACCCGATCGCCCTCGCGCACGGGCGCGCCGCCGGACAGCGGCAGGAAACCGAACGGCTCGCCGCAACCCATATCGACGAAGGCGGCGCCGAAAGCCGCCTCAACCCGCGCGACGCGGCCGACCACTCGGGCGCCCAGGCGATGCCGGGGCTCGTCGTCGTCTCTATGAATAATGAGGTGGTGCGCCAAGCCGTCGCGCATCACGACGCCGCGCGTCTCTCCCGGCGTATCGTCCAGGAAGACCTCCAGCCCGCTCACGACGCGCGCCAGCCGGCCCCGGTCAGAAGATTGGCGGTTTCGTACAGCGGCAAACCCATCACCGCGGGATGGCTGCCCACAATGCGGCGCACAAAGGCGCCCGCCGGCCCCTGGATGCCGTAGGCCCCCGCTTTTCCCCGCCAGTCGCCGGTGGCGACATAGGCGGCGATCTCGGCCTCGGACAAAGTCTTGAAGGACACCCGCGTCTCGACCACCCGGGTCGTGATCGCTTCGCGCCGCGCCAGCGCGACGCCGGTGAAGACGCGGTGATTGCGACCCGACAGAAGGCGCAGGAAGCGCGCGGCGTCCGCTTCGTCAGCGGCCTTTTCCAGAAGGCGGCGGCCAACGGCCACCACGGTGTCGGCGGCCAGCACCAGCGCCTCAGGCGCGCGTGTGGCGACCACTTCGGCTTTGGAGCGGGCCAGGCGCTCGGCCAGACGCGGCGGCGTCTCGCCTTTCAGCGGCGTCTCGTCAATGTCGGCGGGGTCGATGCGGTCGGGCGTCACGCCCAGTTGCGCCAGCAATTCGATGCGGCGCGGGCTGGCCGAGGCCAGCACCAGTTCAGGAAGGCTCACGGCGAGCCCGTCCTTACTTGAAGCGATAGGTGATGCGGCCCTTGGTCAGGTCGTAGGGCGTCATCTCGACCAGAACCTTGTCGCCGGCCAGCACGCGGATGCGGTTCTTGCGCATCTTGCCGGCGGTGTGAGCGATGATCTCGTGGTCGTTTTCCAGCGTCACGCGGAACGTGGCGTTGGGCAGCAGTTCGCTTACGACGCCCGGGAACTCGAGAAGTTCTTCCTTAGCCATGCGGCCTCTCACGCCCAGTTGAAACGGATTCAGGCCCGCGCCGGGCGTGGGCGGGGCCTTCAGGAAGGCGCCTAATGCCCGAAAACGCGTCGCTAGTCGAGATCAGCCGCGTCGATGCAGGGCGCTGACCAGAGTGAAGAGGCGGCGTGCGGTCTCGTGATCGATGGCGACCTTGCCGTCCAGTCGCGCGGTCAGCGCCTCGGCCCCTTCGTTGTGCAGGCCGCGCCGACCCATGTCGACCGACTCGATCTGGCTGGGCGATGAGCCGCGCAGCGCCTCGTAATAGCTGTCGCAGATAAGCTGGTAGTCTCGAATGACGGCCTTCAGCGGCGACATCGACAGCACATAGGTGCGGGCGAAGTCCGGCCCCTCGATGTCGAAGGCCAGCCTATTGTCCTGCGACGACAGTTTCAGCCGGTAAGGCCCACGCTCGGCGCCGACAGGGTGGAAGCTGTTCTTCTCGACCAGGTCGAAGATGGCCACGCGCCGATCGTGCTCGATCTCGGCGTTGGCGGCCGGCAGGGACTGGGCGTCCAGGTCGACGGTGGTCAGGCGATGGTCGCTCATGGGGCGATCAGCTCGTCGTCGTGCGCGGGCTCGACCTTGGCCGGCCAGGGATCAGACAAGTCGGCCAGCACCGCGTCCAGGCACTCCACGTCGATCTTCAGGTCGCCGCCGCCGGCGAACATCAGAAGGACGCGCCCGCCCGGCGCCTCGCCCGGCTCGAAATCGATCGCCAGCAACTCCAGCGCCGTGTCGGGCTGACGCGGCAGGCGGCGGCTCTGCACGCCTTGAACGTCGCCAAACTGCATGGCCGCCATGACCCGCGTGCCGCCGCATTCCCAGCAGAAGCGCGACAGGGCCAGGGTCAGGGTGCGGGCTGACCGCTCCCATTTGATGTCCACCGGCCGCAGGATGGCGTCCTGAAGCGCGGCCGAAATGATCTGAAGATCGGCGGCGTCCTCGGCGAGCAGACGCAGGCGCTCCAGCGGCTGCGCCGTCTTGTCGGGCTCGGCTTCGATCGGGGCGGCGTCCAGATCAGTGCTCATCGCCCTCCCCCTTCAGCCGCGTGACCTGGGCGCCGCACGCGCCGAGCTTGTCTTCCAGCCGCTCGAAGCCGCGGTCCAGGTGATAGACCCGGTCCACCACCGTCTGACCCTCGGCGACCAGCCCGGCGATCACCAGACAGACCGAGGCGCGCAGATCGGTGGCCATCACCGGCGCCCCCGTCAGCGTCTCGACGCCCTGCACCCGCGCCTCGCCGGCGTGGACGCTGATGTCGGCGCCCAGGCGCGCCAGTTCGGGGGCGTGCATGAAGCGGTTCTCGAAGATGGTCTCGTTGATGACGCTCTCGCCCTCGGCGGTCGTCATCAGGGCCATGAACTGGGCCTGCAGGTCGGTGGCGAAGCCGGGATAGATTTCAGTCGTCACATCGACAGCCTTGAGCCGCTGTTTGGGATCGCGCTTGACGATGACGCCGTCGTCGGTCGGCGTCACCTCCACGCCGGCCTCGACCATCTTGTCGGTCAGGGTCTGAATCAGATCGGCGCGGCCCTTGGTCAGGCGCACCTCGCCGCCCGCCATGGCGGCGGCGACAGCGTAGCTGCCCATCTCGATTCGATCGGGGATCACGGCCCAGTCCGCGCCGTTCAGCGAGGTCACGCCCTCGATCACCAGCTGGTCGGTGTCCAGCCCCTCGATCCTGGCGCCCATGGCGATCAGGCAGCGGGCCAGGTCGCCGATCTCGGGCTCGCGCGCCGCGCGCTTCAGCACCGTCGTGCCGCGCGCCAGGACGGCGGCCAGCAGGGCGTGCTCGGTCGCCCCGACCGAGACGAACGGAAACTCGATCTCCGCCCCGCGCAGCCCCTTGGGCGCATGGGCCGAGACGTAGCCCTCCTCCAGTTCGATGGAGGCGCCCATGGCCGACAGGGCCATCAGATGCAGATCGACCGGCCGCGCGCCGATGGTGCAGCCGCCCGGCAGGGAGACCTTCGCGTGGCCCGTGCGGCCCAACAGCGGCCCCAGCACATTGAAGGAGGCCCGCATCTGACGGACCAGTTCGTATGGGGCGAAGGTCGAACGGATGTCGCGCGCGTCGAATAGGGTCTCCTGCCCGTCGGGACCGTCGGTCTCGGTCACCTCGATGCCGAACTGGCGCAGCAGCTGGCCCAGGAAGCGGGTGTCGGCCAGACGCGGCATATTGGTCAGCCGCAGGGGCTGATCGGTCAGGATCGAAGCGGCCATCAGCTTGATGGCGGAGTTCTTGGCGCCGCTGACCGGGATTTCACCGTGAAGCGTGGCGCCGCCCTGGATGGCGATGCGGTCCATGTCGTTCCTGAACGCGGCCAAGGCGAAAGGCCTCGGCGGATCGGCTATCTAGCAAGCCGCGTGGCCAGGGCGAAAGCCCGCCCGTGCTGCGCCGGATGACATTCAGTTGCGGCGCTTGTCCGCGTCCGACGGCGTTCGGGCGGCGGCCTTGCGGCGGCGCAAGTTGTCGCGAAGCGCTGAGGCCAACCTGGCTGCGCGGTCCAGCTTGGCCCGCTGTTCGGGCGTATGCGCAGGCCGATCAGCCTCAGCCGTCGGAGTGTGCTGTTCGGGCGCTTCTGGCTTGCTCATGAAACAATGATGCGCCGCTTCAAAGATTCTGGGCAAGCGCCCTTTTAGGGCTTGGCCCCCGCCAAGGGTTTGGCTATACGGCCGCTTCCTCAGATTTCGCCGCCGTAGCTCAGTGGTAGAGCGCATCCTTGGTAAGGCTGAGGTCGGCAGTTCAATCCTGCCCGGCGGCACCATTTACGACGAAGGCCCGGCTCCAATGCCGGGCCTTTTTCGTTTGGCGATTGAGGCGCCGATGCGGCGGGAAGCTGAATTGATTCTGCAACGTGCGGTTCAGGCAGGGCTCAGTCCCGGCCTTCTACTGTGGCTTCATGGATCGAAAGGAACCGCCATGAACCGCAAGATCGTCACCTCCGCCCTGGCCGCTGTTATGGCCGCATCCACCCTCGGCGCCGCCTCGGCCGCCGCCGCTCAGCACCGGGGCCCCCACGCCGCCCCGCCTCACGCCCAGAAGCATGTCCGCCGCGGCCCGCCGCCCCACGTGCGCCACGCGCCCCCGCCGCAAGCCCGCTATGCGCCTCCGGCCGCGTACGGCCGCTGGCAGCAGGCTCAACGCCGCTATTCGGCGCCTCGCTACGTCGCCCCGCGCGGGCATCAGGTTCGCAGTTGGAGCTATGGCCAGCGCATGCCGGTCGTCTACCGCAGCAGCGCCTATGTGGTGAACGACTACAACCGCTACGGCCTGCGGGCCCCGCCTCGCGGCTATCAGTACGTCCGCAGCGGCAACGACGTGGTGCTCACGGCCGTCGCCACGGGCTTGATCACCGCCGTCATCGCCGGCCTCTTCAACTAAGGCTCAGTCGCCAGCCAGCGCCCCGGGATTTCCGTCCTGGGGCGCTCTTCGGCTTGATCACGGCCTAGGCGAACTCGACCAGCACATCATCGGCCGCGACCGGGTCGCCGGCGGCGGCCGAGACAGACTTGACCACCCCGTCGCGCTCGGCCTTGAGGATGTTCTGCATCTTCATGGCCTCGATGATCGCGACCGTCTCGCCGGTCTTGACCTCCTGGCCAACGGCCACTGGGATGGCGACGACCAGGCCGGGCATGGGGCTCAAGACCAGCTTGGAAGTGTCGGCGGCCTGCTTCTCGGGCAAGCGGGCGAAGAACTCGGCCACGCGCGGGGTCAGCACCCTGACACGCGCCCTCGCCGCTCGATGGCGGATGTCAAAGCCGTCCGCCGCGCGCTTCACCTCGGCGGTGAAGGGTTCGCCGTCGATCTCGGCGCGGAACTGCGCCAGGCCCGGCCGCCAGTCGATTTCGGACAGCCGCACCACGCCGCCGCCCGTGAAGGACAACAGCAGCGCCTCGTCCTCGTCATAGGACAGGCTGACGCCGTGCGGGGCGCGGTCGATCAGGGCGACCCAGTCGGTGCGGTCGCTGGGATCCCCGGTCTGGTCGGTCAGGATCTCGTTCATCGCCATGGCGGTGGCGATCATCAGATGCTGCTGATCGACGCTGGGCGTCAGGCCGTGGAAGCCGTCGGGGAACTCGTCCTTGATATAGCTGGTCGACAGCTTGCCGGATTGGAAACGCGGCTGGTCCATCACCGCCGCGAGGAAAGGCACATTATGTCCCACGCCCGCCAGGTGGGTGTCCTCAAGCGCGCGCGCCATGCCAGCCACCGCCGCCTCGCGCGTCTCTCCCCAGGCGCACAGCTTGGCGATCATGGGGTCGTAGAACATGCTGATCTCGTCGCCCTCACGGACGCCAGAGTCATTGCGGACGGTGTAGTCGCCCTGGCCGCCTTCCTCGGGCTGCTCGTAGCGGACCAGGCGGCCGATGGACGGCAGGAAGCCGCGGTACGGGTCCTCGGCGTAGATGCGGCTCTCGATGGCCCAGCCGTTGATCGACAGGTCGTCTTGCTTGAACGCCAGCTGCTCGCCCCAGGCCGAGCGGATCATCTGTTCCACGAGATCGACGCCGGTGATCATCTCGGTCACCGGATGCTCGACCTGGAGGCGGGTGTTCATCTCAAGGAAGAAGAAGCTCTTGTCCTGGCCGGCGACGAACTCGACCGTGCCGGCCGAGTCGTAGTTGACCGCCTGGGCCAGGGCGACGGCCTGGGCGCCCATGGCGTTGCGGGTCGCCTCGTCCAGCAGGGGCGACGGCGCCTCCTCGATGACCTTCTGATTGCGGCGCTGGATCGAGCATTCGCGCTCGAACAGGTGCACGACATTGCCGTGCTTGTCGCCCAGCACCTGGATCTCGATATGGCGCGGATCAATGATGAACTTTTCCAGAAAGACCCGGTCGTCGCCGAAGGCGTTCAGCGCCTCGGCCTTCACGGCGGCGAAGCCTTCGGCCATGTCGTCGTCGCCGTGGGCCACGCGGATGCCCTTGCCGCCGCCGCCGGCCGAGGCCTTGATCATGACCGGATAGCCGATCTGGCGGGCGATCTTCACCGCCTCCTCTGTCGATTCGATCAGGCCCATATGGCCCGGCACGGTCGAAACGCCCGCCTCGGCCGCGAACTTCTTGGAGGTGATCTTGTCGCCCATGGCGTCGATCGCCTCAGGGTTTGGCCCGATGAAGGCGATCCCCTCGTCACGCAGGCGCCGCGCGAACCCCGCGTTCTCCGACAGGAAGCCGAAGCCAGGGTGCACGGCCTCGGCGCCCGTCTGACGCACGGCCTCCACGATCTTGTCCGCCAGCAGGTAGGACTGCGCCGCCGGCGCCGGCCCGATGAGCACCGCCTCGTCGGCCATTTCGACGGCCAGCGAGCCGGCGTCGGCCTCGGAATAGACCTGGACCGTGGCGATGCCCATGCGGCGGCAGGTCTTGATGATGCGAACGGCGATCTCGCCGCGGTTGGCGATCAGGATCTTCTTGAACATTTCGGTCCCTGGCGGCCGTCTCTTGGCGGACGACGATGTCCGGCCGGGCTTAGACCGGGCGGCCCGCGCTTGGCAAACCCCCGCAGATCAATCGCGACGGTGCACTTGGCCTGCTCGCATGACGAAGCGCACGCGCTCGAGTTCGGTGACGTCGTTCAGCGGGTCGCCGCGCACGGCGATCACGTCGGCCGGCATGCCCGGCGCGATGCGGCCCGCCTCTTCCTGAATGCGCAGGTGCTCGGCGGCGCCGACGGTCGCGGCCTGGATGGCCTGCAACGGCGTCAGACCGGCGCGAACCAGCAGGGCGAACTCCTGGGCGTTGTCGCCGTGGGCCGAGACGCCGGTGTCCGTGCCGAACGCGATCCGCACGCCGCCACGATGGGCGCGCGCGGCCATGTCGAGCATCTTGGGTCCGGCCTCCAACGCCTTGGCCGTCTGGGCCGGGGTGAAGAAATTGTCGGGCCCGGAGGCGACGCGGGCCACGAAGTCGCCGGCCAGCAGGGTGGGCACCAGCCAGGCGTTGTTCTGTCGGAACAGGCGGATCGATTCATCGTCCAGATAGGTGCCGTGCTCGATCGAATCGCCGCCTGCCTTCAGGAAGGCGTTGATGCCGTCCGCGCCATGCGCGTGCGCCGTGACCTGGCGGCCCATGCGGTGAGCGACCTCGACGATGGAGGCCAACTCGTCCTCGGTGAACTGCTGGTTCAGACCGGCGGCGGTGTTGGACAGCACGCCGCCTGTCGCCGTGATCTTGATGATGTCGGCGCCGGCCCGCACCTGGGTGCGCACAGCGCGGCGGCAGTCCTCGGCACCCGAACAGATGCTCTCGGACGACAGCACGTGCAGGATGTCCTCGCGGTACCCGTTGGCGTCGCCGTGCCCGCCATGCACCGACACCGATGATCCCGCGGCCAGGATCCGCGGCCCGGCGACGTCGCCGCGCCGAATGGCGTCGCGCAGGGCGAAGACCGCTTCATTGGAGCCGCCCAAATCGGCGACGGTGGTGAAGCCGGCCCGCAGAGTCTTCATCGCGAAGCCTGCGCCCATCATGGCCCGATCCGCCGAGCTCAGCGTTACCGCCTGCAGCCGGCCGTTGGGGTTCTGTTCGCTGGTGATGTGAACGTGGCTGTCTATCAGCCCCGGCAGGACGAAGGAGTCACGCAGATCGACGATCCTGCCCTCGCCAACGAAGCCGTCTCGGATTTCGACAATCCGGTTCCCTTGGATCACGAGAGTTTTATCTCGTAGCACGACGCCGTTCGCCGGGTCGGCCAACAGACGGCCCGCGTGGATGTAGGTCACGTCGCTCTGGGCGCTTGTTGCCGATGGTGCGGGCGTTTGCGCGGCGCCCATTGTCCCAGCCAGCATCAACGCCGCGGCCAGCGTCGCAGCCAATCGTTTCATCGTGCGTCTCCCGTATCCCTGTCACGACCATAGCCGCTGGGGCGTTTTCGCCAAGGCTCAGGTTGCTCCCGCCGTAACCTTTTGAAACAACCCCGCCTTCACCAACCAGACGAGGGCGTCGGATGCGGCTTTCGAGACGGGGTTTGATCCTGGGGGGCTCCGCCCTTCTATCGGGTTGCGCTTCGGCGGCGACCGTTGCGCCGCCGGCGGCGAGACCGCTGAACCTGCAGACCGCCGCGCTTGATCCGCTGCCCCCGCTCGAGACGCCGATGATCGGCACGCCGCCGCTGGACGCCGGCGGCCTGGTCCGCAAAGACCTCATGGAGCGCGCCATGACCGCGCTGGACGCCCATCACCGCCGTCTGCCGCTGCGCGACCGGATGTATCTGGTCGATTTCCAGAAATTCTCGGGCGAGGAAAGGCTGTACGAAGTCGATCTTTTCAGCGGCAAGGTCGTCGCCCTGCGCACTTCGCATGGCCGGGGATCAGACCCGCGCCATTCCGGCTTCGCCCAGCGTTTCTCAAACACGCCGGATTCGCACATGTCTTCGATCGGCGCCTACGCCACGGCGGGACCGTCCTGGGGGCCGCAGCAGGGACCGAACGTGCTGCTGGACGGGCTGGAGTACTCCAACGACCGGGCGCGCGAACGGGCCATCATCATCCACGGCGCCGACTATGCGGACCCGGACTTCCTGGCGCGCGAAGGCAAGCTGGGCCGATCCTACGGTTGCTTCTCGGTCGCTCACGCCGATCTCCCTGCCCTGCGAGAACGCATGGGCGAGGGCCGACTGCTTTATGCGATGACCTGAGCCTTCAGCTCTCGCGGTTCAGCGCTCGCCAACCGATATCGGTGCGGCAGAATCCCCCTGGCCAGTCGATCTGGCGGACAGCCGCATAGGCCCGCTCTCGGGCCTGAGCCACGTCGTCCCCCAGGGCGCAGACATTGAGAACCCGCCCGCCCGCCGCCGCCAGCAGCCCGTCTGGGCGGCGCTTTGTTCCAGCATGGAAAACTTGGACGTGCGGCCCGAAATCCTGCTCGGCGCCGCGAATAATCGAACCTTCCAGCGGGCTGTCCGGATAGCCCTTGGCGGCCATGACGACGCAGATGGCCGTCTGCGGCTTGAAGCCGGGCGCGGGGACGGTCGACACGTCGCCGCGCGCGCAGGCCAGCAGCACCGGGACGATGTCATCCGCAAGCCGCATCATCAGCACCTGGCATTCCGGATCGCCAAAGCGGGCGTTGAACTCAACGACCTTTGGGCCGTCTTCAGTGGCCATCAGCCCTGCGTACAGCACGCCGCGATAGGGTGCGCCCTCCGCGGCCATGGCGCGGATGGTCGGCTGTACGATCTGGGCGTCGGCTCGCTTGACCAGTTCGGGGGTGAAGACGGGCGCGGGCGAATAGGCGCCCATGCCGCCCGTATTGGGCCCCACATCGCCGTCGAAGGCGCGCTTGTGGTCTTGGGCCCCGCCCAGCAGAAGCGCCTGCCTGCCGTCGGACAGGGCGAACAGTGAGCCTTCCTCGCCCTCCATGAACTCTTCGATGACCACGCGTGCACCGGCCTGACCGAAGCGGCCGCCGAGCATGCGTTCGATCTCGGCCTCTGCGTCCTTGCGGTCGGGACTGATGGCGACGCCTTTGCCTGCGGCCAAGCCATCGGCCTTTATCACATAGGGGGCCTTGAAGGCTGAAAGCGCTTCGCGCGCCTCTCGCGCCGTTTCATACACGCCATAGCCGGCGGTGGGGATGTCGTGACGCTCGAGAAAAGCCTTGGCGAACGCCTTAGACGTCTCCAGGCGCGCCGCCTGGGCGGATGGTCCAAAACACGGCACCCCGGCCTCGGACAGCCGGTCAGCCAGACCGGCCGCAAGAGCCGCCTCCGGTCCGACGACAACGAGATCGGACCCGATTTCACGCGCAAGCGCGACCAAACCTTCCACATCGTCGGCTTTGACGGCCCGAAGTTCGCCCAGCGGCTCCATCCCGGGATTGCCGGGCGCGATCACCAAACGGCTCACCAAGGGTGATTGCGCGATCTTCCAGGCAAGCGCGTGCTCGCGTCCGCCAGATCCGACAAGCAGAATGTTCATGCTCCCGGCAATGACCGGCCCTTTCGGACCGGTCAAGCCGACAGACGTCAGTTCGCGGGTTGGAAAGGCGGGAGGGCCTGCAGTTGAGCCATGGTGAGATCGGTAGTCACGTCGACGTCGCCCTGATAGTTGATGGAGCGGACCTGATCGATCGGCACCATGACATCGAGGTCCGAGTTCTCCAGGTCGATCACGAGATGGGTCGCCTCGCCCGCCGGATTCAACACGATGCTCTCGACCTCTCCCAGCTTGGTTCGGTCGGCCGCGAACAGGTCGGCGTCCTCCAACTGACTGCGCGTCATGCCGAGGGCGACGGCGGTCTGGGTGGCGGCGGTCGCCGCGCGATTCTCTGTAACGGGCGCGGGCGCAGCGCCCTCCGCCGGCGCCTGAACCACGTCGTCAGTGGTGTTGTCGCCGCACGCGGCCAGGGCCAGGCCAAGCGATGCAGCCACAGGCAAAATCAAGCGGTTCATAAATAGTCCTTCCAGTTTCAGGTGAAGTAGGCCGAAGCGATGTAGACGAAGGCGCCCAGCAGCAGCACCAAGCCGACGACCAGCCAGGGGCTGACGGCCGGATTGTTGCTGCGTCTCGAGAGGTCCGTCTCTCGGGGGTCGCGGTCGACAGGATCGGTTTGGGGAGGATCGACAGGAGACATGGCCGCTGAACGACGCGCAGGGCAAGCCGTTCCCGGATAAGCTGTCGCAGGCTAGTGTGCGGCAATGACCGACGACTCCTACGTCTTCGAAGCTCCGGCCCAGCCGCCGCCCTTGCGTGACAACAATCCGCCGCTGTCCATCTCGGACCTCGCCATGGCGCTGAAGCGCACGCTGGAGGACCGGTTCGGTCACGTGCGGCTGCGCGGCGAAATCTCCAAGGTGAACCGACATGCCTCAGGCCATGTCTATCTGACGCTCAAGGACGATAAGGCCTGCATCGACGGCGTGGTCTGGAAAGGCGTCGCGCGCGGGCTGGGCGTTCAGCCCGAGCCCGGCCTGGAAGTCATCGTCACCGGCAAGATCACCTCCTATCCCGCGCGGTCGTCCTATCAGATCGTAATCGAAAGCATGGAGGCCGCCGGCGCCGGCGCCCTTCTGGCACAGCTGGAACGACTGAAGGCGCGGCTGCGAGAGGAAGGCCTGTTCGAGCCGAAGCGGAAGAAGCCCCTGCCCGCCTTCCCGTCCGTGATCGGCGTGATCACCAGCCCGACCGGCGCAGTGATCCGCGACATCCTGCACCGCATCGCGGAGCGCTGGCCGTGCCGCGTCATCGTCTGGCCGGTGGTGGTTCAGGGCGACGCCGCGTGCGGTCAGGTCAGCAACGCCATTCGCGGCTTCGACGCCATGAGGTCGGATGGGCCGATCCCGCGGCCCGACCTGCTGATCGTCGCCCGGGGCGGCGGATCGGTCGAAGACCTGTGGTGCTTCAACGACGAAGGCTTGGCCCGCACCGTAGCGGCGGCCTCCATTCCGATCATCTCGGCAGTGGGTCACGAGACGGACACGACCCTGATCGATTTCGTATCCGATCGGCGGGCGCCGACGCCCACTGGCGCAGCCGAATTGTCCACCCCAGTGCTCGCGGATCTGCGCTGGGCGTTGGGCGACCTCAGCCAACGCTTGGAGCGCGGGGCCATGCGGCTGGTGGACGACCGCCGCACGCGCCTTCGGGCAGCCGCGCGCGGACTGCCGGCGCGCCCCGACGATCTGCTGGCGCTGCCGCAGCAACGGTTGGATCACGCGGCCAGCCGTCTCGGCTCCGGACTGCAGCGCAACGTGGCGGTCCATGAACGTCAACTGGCAGCGGTTGGCGGCCGGCTCGGCCGGGGCCTGCTCGACCGCGCGATCGAGCGCCGGGGCGACCGGCTGGCCGGTCTCGAGCCCCGCTTTCATCCGGCCGTCGAGCGCCGTCTCGCACGTGATCGGGACCGCTTGGCGGCCTTGGCGCGCGCTCTGGCCAGCCTCGATCCCGCCCGCCCCAAGCCCGGATTCGCACGGGTCGAGGACGGCGAGGGACGTTGGGTCACGCGCGCCGCCGATCTAACGCCCGGACAAGCCGTTCGGCTGACCTTCCCGGACGGCGCGAAGGCGGCGACCATCAACGGCGAGCCCATGGCTGGGCGGCCGCGTCCATCGCCCAGGCCGCGCCCGCCAGCGCCTGACAGCCAGGGCGACCTGTTCTAGGCTACGCGCCGTCCTTTCCATCAATCCGGCGCCAGGCTGACCTCATGACCGCTCTCGACGACCTGACGGAAGCCCATCTGCACTACGGCGACGGAGAATTCGTCGTCCTCAAGCCCGGCGCCTTCGTCCGCTGCGGCGTGAGTGAGCAGCGCATCCCGTTGGAAGCTCTGCGCTATTGGAGCGCTCAGCGCCAAGAAGCCTACGCCGGCCCAGCGGAAGCGGCGCAGCGTCTGGGCGGCGCCCGCCCGTGATCCTCACGCGCCGCGCGCTTTTCGCTGCCGCGGCGGCGCTGGCCGCCTCGCCGGCGCGCGCCGACGGGCTGGAACTGAGCGGCCAGTTGCGTCAAGGCGGCTTCGCCCTCGGCCGCACCTGGCCGGATGCGCCGATCGATCTCGACGACGCCCCGGTGGGTCGCGCATCGCCGCGCGGCATGTTCGTCGTCGGCTTTGATCGCGACGCTCCGCCGACGGCCAAGCTGCAGGTCGGCGCGGGCGCGCGCCGCACGATCCGTACGCTCGAAATCGCCAGGGCGGACTTCCTGCAGACGCGCATCGACGGCCTTCCGGCGGACACGGTGGCCCCGAACGACCCTGCGCTGGTCGAGCGCATCGCCCAAGAGGCCGCCCTGAAAGCGCGCGCCTTCGCAAGTCAGGCGCCGATCGATGCTTTCGTGGACGGGTTCGATTGGCCTCTTGCAGCGTTCAGAATCAGCAGTCCCTGGGGCGCCCAACGGATTCTCAACGGCATGGCGGCGCGGCCGCACTACGGCGTCGACTTGGCCGCACCGGAAGGCGCGCCCGTCCTGGCGCCGGCGGACGGGCGCGTGGTCCTGGCGCGGACCGACCTTCACCTGGAGGGCGGCCTGACGCTGATCGACCATGGCCAGGGCCTCATCACCGCCTATCTTCATCAGTCGGCCATCGAGATCTTCGAAGGTCAGGACGTTCGTCGCGGACAGCAAATCGGACGTGTGGGCTCCACAGGACGTGCAACAGGACCGCACCTCTGCTGGAGGATGAAGTGGCGCGACCGCAATCTGGACCCCTCGCTGATGGTGGGTTTCACCAAGCCTGCTTCAAGCGCGAACGCCGATGGACGCTGACCCGGCGCGGCGCTAGCATCCTAGGCTGAACAGCGCCCGCGCTTACCGATTCTCTCAGGTTCCCATGGCCTCCCTGCAGTCGCTTCAGGTGCTTCTGGTCGATGACAACCAGCATATGCGCGCCATCACCTCGGCAGTTCTCCAGTCGGCGGGCATGAAGCGAGTGATAGAGGCGTCGGATGGGGCTGCGGCCGTCGATGTGCTGCGCGACCATGACGTCGATCTGGCGATCGTCGATTTCAACATGTTCCCTCTGGACGGGGTGGAATTCACGCGCCTGGTCCGCAACAGTCCTGACAGCGCCAACCCATACCTGCCGATCATCATGATGACCGGCCACTCGGAGAAGCACCGCGTCATGGAGGCGCGCGACGCCGGCGTGACCGAGTTCGTAGTCAAGCCGATCACGGCCAAGGCCGTTCTGGATCGCATTCAGGCGATAATCCTGAAGCCCCGCCCCTTTGTGAAGACCGACGGCTATTTCGGGCCGTGTCGTCGTCGTACGGACAGCGGCGCCTACCGCGGGCCCATGCGACGTTCAACCGATCCGCAGCCCGCTCAGGGCGATGATGCGTCCAGCGCGGCGTAGACCTTGCGCGGCCAGCGCCGGTGGACCCAGAACCAGTCCACCGGGACCTCTCGTACGCGATCCTCCACAAAACGGTTAGCCGCCTGAACGCCAGCGAGGATGTCCGCAGCCCTGTCTCCGGTATCCGCCACGGTGATCGGTTCGTGGGCCGTCACCCGGAAGCGGGCGTTGGCCAGCCGCACCACCGACAGCGGCTGCATCACGGTTCCAAACTTCAGCGCCATCCGCGCCGCGCCCGGCGAAGCATTGACCGGTTGGCCGAAGAATTCGACTTCCGGCCCCTGATCGTACTTCTGGTCGACCAGCAGGGCGATGGAGTCGCCTCGCTTCATTCCAGCCATCAGTTCGCGCGTGCCGTCGCCCTTTGGTGCAAACAGGCGCACGCCATAGCGCTCGCGATTGCGACGGATCAGGGCGTCTACATAAGGGTTGTTCGCAGCGCGATAGGTCACCTGGCACGGAACGCCGGCAGCCAGGATCACCGCCGCCATAACCTCGAAATTCGCCAGGTGTCCGGACATGAACACCACCGGACGGCCGCTGTCGCGAATGGCGTGGAGCCGTTCAAGTCCGACAATTTCGATGCGACCGCTCTGCGGCGTGAGTTGGTCCATCACCGCCAGTTCAGCAAAGGTCCGGCCCGTCTGCTCCCATTGATCGACAGCCAAACGCTCGCGTTCGGCCGCGCCCATGTTCGGAAAGGCGATTTGCAGGTTGCGCATGACGGTCTTGTGCGTGCCGGTTCGCGGGCCCAGGGCTCTGAGCGCCCGACCGCCTGCCGCCGATGCCCGCTCAACCCCGAGCAGGCGCAAGAAGGCCACGAGCCCGCGAAAGGCCAAGGCCTCGGCGCGCCACGCCAGGTCTCGCCAAAGACCCGCGCCCGCGGTGTCACCAGGCAATGGTGATCCCGCCGTCCACAACCAGCGTCTGGCCGGTCATATAGGCCGAAGCCGGCGACGCCAGATAAACGGCGGCGCCAGCGATCTCGTCGGGTTGGCCGATGCGCTTCAGCGGCGCCGGGTCGGTCACCTGCTTCAGCAGAACGGGATTTTCCCACAGATATTTGGCGAAATCGGTCTGCACCAAGCCGGGCGCAATGCAGTTGACCCGCACGTTCGACGGCCCCCACTCGACCGCCAGGTTTCGCGCCAACTGCATGTCCGCCGCCTTGGAGACATTGTAGGCGCCGATCAGGGCATTGCCTCGCAGGCCGCCGATCGACGACACGATGATGATCGACCCGTCCTTCCGCTCCAGCATCTGGGGCGCGACCATCTGGATCAGCCAGTGGTTCGAAATGACGTTGTTCTGAAGGATCTTCTCGAACTGTTCGTCCGAAATGCCGGCCATGGGCCCGGCGTAGGGGTTGGTTGCGGCGTTGCAGACCAAGATGTCGATCTGGCCAAAGGCGGCGTTGGTTTCGTCCACCAGGCGCTGAAGGTCGTCCTTGGAGGCGATGTTGGCGGGGATGGCGATGGCGCGGCTTTCGCCGTGTTTCGCGTTGATCTCGGCGGCGACCTCGTCGCACGGGCCGGCTTTGCGCGACGAGATGACGACGCGCGCGCCATGCTCGGCCAGCCGCTCGGCCACCGCGCGGCCGATCCCGCGCGAGGACCCCGTGATGACGGCCACCTTGCCGCTCAGATCGAACAACTGCATCTCGTATCCCTCGTTCGCTTAACGCCTAGCCTGAATCCTCTGATAGCCTGATACTCGATCGATTCCATCCGGGAAGGCGGGCTGACCGTTCCCATGCGCCATCTGACGACAGGTTTCCTGTTCTTCGCCTACCTGTTCCTCGGCCTGACGGTCGGGGCCGTGATCTGGCGCGCCGGCCTTGGCCTGGGCGCAGGCGCGTCCGGCGCCATCGGCGCCATCGCCCTCTTCGGCGCCGGTCATGCGCTGATCGCCGGCGCCGCGGCGCGAGCTTCATTGAAAAAAGAAATCGAACAGGTCCGCGCCGCGCACCGCCTCCTGGCCGACGCCATGGAGTCCACTCAAGGAGCCCTGACCGACCTGGCCCAGGCGATCGAAGACGGCGCCGTCAACAGCACCGAGGCTCTGACCGGCGAGGTCCGTATGCTGGAGGGCCTGGTGCAGCAGATGAGTGTCTCCATTGAGGAACGCCTGGCCGCCGCACCGCCGCCCCGCGACCCCTTCGAGACGCGGCTGCGCGAACAGTCGGGCGCCCTCCTGCGCACCATCCACGACGCGCTCAGCGAAAACCGCGTCGACCTGTACCTACAGCCGGTGGTCACCCTGCCCCAGCGGCGCACCGTCTATTATGAGAGCTTTACCCGCCTGCGCGATTCCTCGGATCGGGTGATGATGCCGGCCGAGTATCTTTCGCTGGCCGAGGGCGAAGGCCTGGTGCCCGCCATCGACAATCTACTGCTGTTCCGCTGCGCGCAGATCGTGCGCCGGCTGGCGCGACAGGACCGCAAGGTCGGCGTCTTCTGCAACATCGCCCTTAACAGCTTGGGCGACGACACCTTCTTCCCGCAGTTTCTGCATTTCCTGAGCGAGAACCGCGACCTCAACCAGTCGCTGATCTTCGAGCTGGGTCAGGCCAACTTCGATGCGCGAGGCGCGGTCGAGGCGCGCAACATGGCCAAGCTGGCCGACCTCGGCTTCCGCTTCTCGCTGGATAAGGTGCAGACGCTGGATCTGGACTTCGCGGACCTGCAGCGGGCGGACGTGCGCTTCATCAAAGTAGCGGCCGATCTGCTGATCGAACAGTTGCTGGACATCGACGGCGCGGCGCCCCTGCCCTCGCTGCCCGACATTCAGGCCGCCGACTTCGCCCAGCTGACGCGCCGCTACGGCGTCGAGGTCATTGCCGAAAAGGTCGAAGCCGAGCGGCAGATCGTCGACATCCTGGAACTGGACGTGGCCATGGGCCAGGGCCACCTGTTCGGCGAGCCCCGCGCCATCAAGGACGAGGTCCTGGCCGAGACGGACCCGCCGGCCGACTTCATGCGCACCACGCTGCGCCAGGCCGAACAGCGCCGTCGCATCCAGTGACCGACCGCTACTCGGGGCGCTGCGGCTGGTGCGGGACCGACCCGCTGTATGTCGCCTACCACGATACCGAATGGGGCGTGCCGGAATACGGCGCCCGCGCGCTGTGGGAAAAGCTGGTGCTGGACGGGTTTCAGGCCGGCCTGGCCTGGATCACCATTCTGAGGAAGCGCGAAGGGATGCGCGACGCCTTCGACGGTTTCGACCCGGAGATCGTGGCCCGCTACGGCGAGGCCGACCGCGCCCGGTTGCTGGCTGATCCCCGCATCATACGCTCCGCCGCCAAGATCGACGCGGCCATCGGCGGCGCCCGCATCTGGCTGGACATGCGCGACGGCGGCGAGGACTTCTCGGCCTGGCTGTGGAGCTTCGTCGACGGCGAACCCGTGCAGAACGCCTGGCCCGACTACCGCCAGGTGCCGACCCAGACGCCGCAATCCCAGGCCATGTCCAAGGCGCTGAAGGCCCGAGGCTTCAAGTTCTGCGGCCCCGTGATCACCTATGCCTTCATGCAGGCGGTCGGAATCGTCAACGACCACCAAGCAAGTTGCTTCCGCTGCGAGGAAGTTCGGCCCTTCGGGCCGTCCAGCCACAGTGTCTGATTGTCAGGGCCGAGTAACTGTCCGCTCTCGACCTATTGCGGAAGCTTGGAAGGCCCCCTTGCGGCAAAACCATCCCATAGCAGCCTTATCGGGCGAATACTCTAAAGCGAACGTATGAAGTATAGCGGTCCTTGGAGCGCTAGATGGCGAGGGAACCTGCGCATGATCCAGGGGAGGCAATAGATCGACTACGCCACTCCACGCGGCGGATCTTGAATGCGATACGTTGGGCGCGAGCGGTCAACGCGGTCTGGCGCACTTTCAATCGCCACCAAGCTCGACAGGAAATAGCTGATAGCCCGGCTTCACCTGCCGCGCACGTCTATGAGCGAACGACGCTCGATGCTCAGATCATGATGATCGCTCGCGTATTTGACGCTCCAGGCCGAGGCCATATCCTCACGCAAAATCGGATGAGCTTTCCGGTTTGCCGAACGCTCATGGAGCAACCTGGCGTAATGGAGTTCTTGTTGGACCAATCCGAGGATTGGAACGAACTCGGGGCTGAAAATCGAGAGCGCCTTAGCGCAAGATATCACGTGTTCCTTGATGTGCTGACCGCACTCGAAAACGAGGAGCCGAACCGTGTCACTCTGGTTCGGGGCTTCCGAGACGAGAATATAGCTCATGAGTTGCGGTTCGACGTTCTGCCTGAGCGTCCGCAATATGATCACATCCACGGTCTGGTTGATGAAGCTTCCGTGCTTATCGGCCACCTGATGCTAATCGTGGAGGGGGCGGCGATCCATTGGCAGGACGGCGACGTAGACGGAAGCGTCACGTGGCTATGGAACGCGGTCGCGGATGTGAGCCGACGCGGCGACTAGTGGAAAAGCTTCGGATATCGATGTCCGCTTTCCACCCATAGCGGTCGTCAAAAACGTCTGCTTCCGTCCTGCAGGACTTTCCGGCACACAGGGCCGATGAGTCCGCGCAAATCCTCGATGAATACTACCCGCCCCTTTCCAACCCTGGCGCTGGAAACCCTGGCGCGCGAAGCGGCCGGCGGCTTGGTCTGCGGCGTGGACGAGGCGGGGCGCGGTCCGTGGGCGGGACCGGTGTCGGCGGCGGCCGTCATCCTGAATCCAGACGATCTTCCTGCCGGCATCGATGACTCCAAAGCCCTGACCGCCGCGCGGCGAGAAGTGCTGGAGGTCGAGATCAAGGCTCGGGCCGTCGCCTGGGGCGTGGGCTTCGCCACGGTCGAGGAAATACACGACCTGAACATCCTGCACGCCACCGGCCTGGCGATGTGTCGAGCCATTGAGGCGCTAGAGGTTCAGCCGATCGTCGCGCTTGTGGATGGGAACTATCGCTTCAAGCTGCCCTGCGACGTGCGCACGGTCGTGGGCGGCGACGGCCTGTCGCTGTCGATCGCCGCCGCCTCGATCCTGGCCAAGACGGCGCGCGACCGACTGATGGTCGATCTGGACGCCCAGTATCCCGGCTACGGCTTCGCCAGTCACAAGGGCTACAACGCCCCCATGCATGCGGCAGCGCTGAAGGCGATGGGCCCGTGTCCGGCGCATCGACGCAGTTGGTCGCCGATCAGGGCCCTGCTGGGAGAGACCTAAGCCTTCACGCGCCATGTCGCGCCCGTCGGGCCGTCCATGACCACCACGTTCAGCGCGTTTAGCCGGTCGCGAATGCGGTCCGCCTCGGCCCAGTCCTTGGCCGACCGAGCCGCCTGTCGCTCGACCAGCAAAGCCTCAACCTCGGCCTTCAGGCCCTCATCGACGCCCGAGAACCATTCGGCCGGGTCCGACTGCAGCACGCCCAGCAGATCAGCCGCCGCGATCAACTGGCCCTTTGCCAACGCCACCGCATCGACATCTCCCGCCGTCATGCCGCGCTCGATCTCGCTCGACAGGGCGAACAGGCTCGCCATGGCGCCGGGTGTGTTCAGGTCGTCCTCGATCGCCTTGAGAAACTCGACTGGCGGTTCGTCGCCGACGGCCTCGATGTTTGCGGCGCGGTGCAAAGCCCCATAGAGACGGTCCAGGTTCTTGCGCGACTGATCCAGCAGCCCCTGGTTCCAGTCCAGCGGCTGGCGATAGTGGGCGCTCAGCAGGGCCCAGCGCACGACCTCGCCCGGCATGGCCTGGACCAGATCGTGCAGCAGCAGGACGTTGCCGATCGACTTGGACATCTTCTCGGCATCCACGGTCAGAAAGCCATTGTGCATCCAGTAGCGGGCGTATTCATCGTGCGCCGCATCGCCATGCGCGTGGCCGTGGGCGCAGACGCCCTGGGCGATCTCGTTTTCGTGGTGCGGAAACACCAGGTCGATGCCGCCGCCGTGGATGTCGATGGGCAGGCCCAGCGTCTTCTCGATCATGGCCGAGCATTCGATGTGCCAGCCCGGCCGGCCGTCGCCCCAGGGCGAAGGCCAGGACGGCTCGTCGGCCTTGGACGGCTTCCACAACACGAAGTCGTGCGGATTCTTCTTGTAGGGCGCGACCTCGACGCGGGCGCCGGCGATCATATCGTCCAGGTTCCGGCCCGACAGCGCGCCATAGGCCGGGTAGGTAGACACATCGAACAGCACATGGCCCTCCGCCGCATAGGCGCAGCCGGCGTCAACGATGGCCTGGATCTGGCTGACGATGGCGTCGATGTGGTCGGTGACGTGCGGTGCGATGTCGGGCGCCGAGACGTTCAGCCGGGCCATGTCCTCGAGATAGGCCGCCTCGTAGCGGGCCGTGACCTCGCCGATCGGCACGCCTTCGCGCGCGGCCTTCTGATTGATCTTGTCGTCTACGTCGGTGACGTTGCGGGCGTAGATCACCTGCTCATAGGTCCGGCGCAGCAGGCGCACCAGCACGTCGAACACCACGGGCGGCCGCGCATTGCCGATGTGGGCGTAGTCATAGACCGTCGGCCCGCACACATAGAGGGTCACCCGGCTCGGATCGCGCGGTGCGAACGGGCGCTTTTCACGACGCAGGGTATCGTGGAGGTGCAGAGGCATGGCGGAACGGCTTCGTTTTCTTGCGAGACGGAGGGTCCGTCCCATATAGCGGCCTGATATACAGTCCGAGTGGATTGTTAAATGCAGGTCCCTTCATGAGCGTCACCCCCGTAAAGCCCGTGCTGGTCAGCGACGAAACTTCAAAGCGCCCCAGCCGCGAACAGGCGCTGGAGGCCGTGCGCACCCTGATTGCCTGGGCCGGCGACGATCCGGCCCGGCCCGGACTGATCGACACGCCAAAGCGAGTGGTCGACGCCTATGGCGAGTGGTTCGAGGGCTATGACGCGGACGCGGGTCGCGAGCTGAGCCGCACCTTCGAGGACGTTCAGGGCTATGACGACATGGTCATCCTGCGCGACATCGAGGTCGAGAGCCATTGCGAGCACCACCTCGCCCCTTTCCTGGGCAAGGCTTCGGTCGCCTATCTGCCGGGCGAAAAGGTCGTCGGCATCTCCAAGCTGGCCCGCGTGGTGGAGATTTTCGCCCGGCGTCTGCAGAACCAGGAAACTCTGACCAACGACATCGTCGCCGCCATCGAATCGCATCTGCAGCCGCGTGGCGTGGCCGTTCTGGTGGATGCGACGCACCAGTGCATGACGACCCGCGGCGTGCATCACCGCCACGTTTCGACCATCACGACGCGCTTCACTGGGGCCTTCAAGTCCGACCCCGCGCTGACGGAGCGTTTCCTGAAGCTGGCGAAGGACTGATCGTCTTGGTTTCGCATTAGAGCGCTTTACAAGCTCGCCTTGGAACGCCAAGAACGACACCGAAAGCTTAGGTGGGTCCGCGTGTCGCGGATCACAGATGGAGACGCAGCGCATGGGCGCCAAACTTTCCGGCCCTGGCGGCCAAGGCGGCAAGACGGTCGAACAGAACAGCGACATCAACGTCACGCCGTTCGTGGACGTGATGCTGGTGCTGCTGATCATCTTCATGGTCGCCGCGCCGCTGGCCACCGTGTCGATCCGCCTGGACCTGCCGCCGGCTACCCCGCCGGCGCCGGATCAGGAAATTGAAGAGCCGGTCTACATCACGATCCAGGAATCCGGACAGCTCTTCATCGCCGAGAATGAAACTTCGCTGGGAGCCCTGGCCGCGGATGTGTGCGCGGCGCTGGGCAGCGGGAACTGCCGCGATGAGCGCGTCTTCGTCCGCGCCCAGGCCGAAGTGCAGTACAATCAGTTCATGGAGGTCATGAACACCCTGCAGGAGAACGGCTTCTTCAAGGTCGGCCTGCTGAACGAAGACATCGAATAGGGCTTTCCGCCTCTTTCAAGGAAACAGGGTCGCCGCCTTCGGGTTGCGGCCCTTTTTCATGCCTTGCGCCGAGCGGCGACGCGGGCCTTGATGCAGCTTCTCGCCGATCCGGAGGCCTCCCATGCGTCGTCGCACCTTTCTGTCCGCCCTGCCCGCTGGCGCCCTGGCCGCATCAACTGCATCTGCGCAGGCCACGCCGCCCGCAGCCGGTCGTCCGATGGAGGCCGCGCCCCCTGCGGTGCGGAGGCCGGATCCCTACGCCGGCATCGGCATCGGCGACCGCATCACGGGGCCGAAGTTCGTCGGCCGCTCGACCGTCTGGGGCGCGAACGGCGCGGCCGCAACGGCTCATCCCACCGCCACCCTCATCGGCATCGACACCCTGAGACGCGGCGGGTCGGCCATCGACGCCGCCATCGCCATCAACGCCGCGCTCGGCTTTCTGGAGCCGGTCGCCAATGGCATCGGCGGCGACGCCTACGCCATGCTTTGGGATCCGGCTCAGCGCAAGGTTGTGGGCCTTAACGGTTCTGGAAACAGCCCGTTGGGCCTGTCGCTGGCGACCGCCCGCTCCAAGGCGCGGCCCAACGGCTACCTCCCCAGCTACGGCGCCGTGACCGTCAACGTCCCTGGCACAGTCGACGCCTGGTGGAGCGCCCACCAGCGCTACGGCAAGCTGCCGTGGAAAGACGTCCTGATGCCGGTGGTCGAGCTGTGTGAGCAGGGCGTACCCATGCCCCAGGTGATCGCCTACTACCTGGAACGCAACATGGCCGGCTTCGACCGCAATGCCGACCAGATGGAGGAGAACGACAACCGCAAGAAGGTGTATGCACCCGGCGGCGCCACGCCCAAGGTCGGCCAGATCTTCGCCAACCCTGACCTGGCGGCCACCTATCGCGCCATCGCCGAGGGCGGCCGCGAAGCCTTCTATGATGGCGTGTTGGCCGACCACATGGAACGCTATTTCCGCCGCATCGGCGGCTGGATGACCCGCCAGGACCTGAAGGCGCACCAGACCGAATGGGTCGAGCCGATCATGACCGACTATCGCGGTGTCCAGGTCTATGGCCTGGGACCCAACACTCAGGGCCTGTCGACCAATCAGATCCTGAACATCTGCGAGCAGTTCGATCTCAAGGGCATGGGCTTTCAGTCCGCCGCCTCCATCCACCACCAGGCCGAGGCCAAGCGCCTGGCGTTTGAGGACCGCGCCCGCTTTTTCGCCGATCAGCGGTTCAGCGCCGCGCCGGTCGAATGGCTGAACTCCAAGGCCTACGCCGCCCAGCGCGCGCGGCTGATCCGCCCGGACCGCGTCATGGATCGCATCTTCCCCGGTGACGCTCCGACACAGGGCGACACCACCTACTTCAGCGTGGCCGACAAGGACGGGATGATGGTGAGCTGGATCCAGTCCAACTATCGCGGCATGGGCTCGGGCCTGGTGCCCGACGGACCGGACGGCCGCACCCTGGGCTTCATGTTCCAGGACCGCGGCGAACTGTTCGCCCTGACCGACGGCCATCCCAACGTCTACGCGCCGGGCAAGCGCCCCTTCCACACCATCATCCCGGGCTTTGCGGTGCGCGACGGCCAGCCCTGGATGGCGATGGGCGTTATGGGCGGCGGCATGCAGCCCCAGGGCCAGGCCCAGATCATCATCAACATGGTCGACTACGGTCTGGACCCGCAGGAGGCTGGCGACAGCCCGCGCTGGCAGCATTACGGTTCGTCCGAACCCACCGGCCAGCCCGCCGAGGGCGTCGGCCGACTGCATCTGGAGTCCGGCGTACCGGACGCGACGAAACGGCAGCTAGAGGCCTTGGGCTGGACGCTAGGCCGGCCCGACGGCGGCTTCGGCGGCTATCAGAACGTGGTCATGCAGCAAAACCCTGGCGCTCGCTGGACCTACGGCGCCGCGTCGGAAATGCGCAAGGACGGCCTGGCGCTGGCCTATTGAACCTCCGCGCCGAGGGCTACAGCGTTTCCTGGAACCTTACCGGCTGGCCGCGAGCCGATCCGATCAACTCGCCGTCCTTCATCACCACCCGCCCGCGCACGATCGTCGCCATGGGCCAGCCTTCGGCCTCGAAACCGTCGAAGGGGGTCCAGCCGCTGCGGGTCGCCATGTCTTCATGGCGGATGATCCGCCTGGCCTTCAGATCCACCAGGGTCAGGTCGGCGTCATAGCCTTCCGTCAGACGGCCCTTGCCAGCCGTGCCGAACACCCGCTGGGCGCCGCCCGACGTCAGGTCGATGAAGCGTTCCAGCGTCAGTCGCCCCTGGGCCACATGGGTAAGCATGACCGGCACCAGGGTCTGCACGCCCGGCATCCCGGACGGCGACGCCGGATAGGGCCGCGCCTTCTCCTCCAGCGTATGCGGCGCATGGTCCGAACCCAGCACGTCCACGACACCCTGCTGGATGCCGCGCCACAGGCCGGCGATGTGCGGCGCATTGCGGATCGGCGGGTTCATCTGGGCCAGGCCCTTCAACCGCTCATAGGCCTCGTCGCCGTCCAGGGTCAGATGCTGGGGCGTCACCTCGACGGTGGCCACATCCTTGTGTTGGGCCAGGAACTCGATCTCCTCGGCTGTCGTCACGTGCAGCACGTGGATGCGGCGTCCGACCTCCTTGGCCAGACGGACCAGGCGACGCGTGCTCATTATGGCGCTCTCGGGATCGCGCACCTCGGGGTGGCTGGTCCAGTCGCCGGGCCGGGCCAGATCGCGTCGCTCGGCCAGGCGGTATTCGTCCTCGGAATGGAAGGTGGCCCGCCGGCTGACGTTGCGCAGCACCTCGCGCACGCCGTCGTCGTCGGCGATCAGCAGGTCGCCGGTCGAGGCGCCCATGAAGACCTTGACCCCGCAGCAGCCCGGCAGCCGCTCCAGCTCGCCCAGATAGGCCGCATTGCCGTGCGTGCCGCCGACGTAGAAGGCGTGGTCGGTCCACATCCGGTCCTTCGCCCGCGCCAGCTTGTCGGCCAGGGTGTCCGGGTCGGTCGTGTTGGGATTGGTGTTCGGCATCTCGAACACCGCGACAACGCCGCCCAGCGCCGCAGCGCGCGAACCCGTCTCCAGGTCCTCTTTCCACTCCAGGCCCGGCTCGCGGAAGTGCACCTGGGTGTCGATCACCCCCGGCAGGACGGTCAGGCCGGCGGCCTCCACCACCTCTCCGGCCGAGGCCTGGGACAGGTCGCCGATGAAGGCGATGCGGCCGTCGCGCACGCCCACGTCGGCCGGGCCGCGCCCCGCATGGTTGGCGACGTCGCCGCCGCGCACGATCAGATCATAGGTCGCCATGGGCCGCCTCCTCGAAAGCTCGCCGCTTATGGCGACCGAAGGCGGCCGGGGGCAAGTCTCAGGTCGTGGGAACCGAGGTCGCCACCGCTGGCCGCGCCGACGTCGGACCCCACGGCCCCACATCGCGCCCGCCGCCGAACTTCACCAGCGCCGCGATGCGCTTCTCGATGGGCGGGTGGGTGCCGAACAGGCCCGACAGACCAAACGCGCCTTCCTGATTGTCCAGGAACATGCCGCGCACTTCGTCGGGGGCCTCCAGCTTGGACTGGCCCGAAACCTTGCGCAGAGCCGAGATCATGGCGTCGGGGTTCTTGGTCAGCTCGACCGCGCCCGCATCGGCCACATATTCGCGCGTCCGCGACAAGCTCATGCGGATCACAAACGCCAGCGCCACCCCGATCACCGCAATGGCGATGCCGATCAGGATCAGCGGCCCGGCGTTCTTGTTGTTGCCCCGCCCGCCGCGCGCGAAAAACAGGCTGCGGAACACGATCTCGGCGATCACGCTGATGATGCCCGCGAAGATCGAAGCGATCACCATGGTCCGCACGTCCTTGTTGATGACGTGGGTCAGCTCGTGCGCCAGCACCGCCTCCATCTCGTCGCGGTCCAGCGCGCCCATCAGGCCGCGCGTCACGGTGACGGAATAACGCCCCTCGTGCAGGCCCGAGGCATAGGCGTTCAGCGACTGGTCCTCGATGATCCTCAGCGTCGGCGTCTTCATGCCGCGAGAGATCGCCAGGTTCTCGAGCAGATTATAGAGCTCGGGCTCGCTGCGCCGATCGACCTTTCGGGCGCCGGTCATGGCGTCGATCATGGCCTGGTTGCCGAAATAGGCGATGGCGAACCAGACGCCCGAGATCACCAGGGCGGCCGGCACGGTCCAGCTCAGCATGCTGGCGGCCAGCGCCATGTCCTGACCCAGCGTCGCCTCGGGCCCCGCGTTCGGCAGGACGCCGAAGCCCATGAGGATCAGTTGCAGCCCATACAAGATGCCGACCATCAACACCGGGAACCCGGCCAGCAGGATCGCCGACCGTGTGTTGTTGGCCCAGATGTGGGTCTTGAGACCGACCGCGCCCAAGCGCTCGCTCCCTTAGAACTGCACCGTCGGCGGGGCGGCGTTCAGGCCCGCCCGCTCGCTCTCGCCCACGTCGAAGAAGGGCTTGTCCGAGCCGAAGCCGAACAGACCGGCGAACAGGACGGTCGGAAACTGGCGGCGCACGGCGTTGAACTCGGCCACGGCGTTGTTGAAGAAGCGGCGCGCGGCGGCCAGCTTGTTCTCGATGTCCGACAGATCCATTTGCAGCTGCTGGAAGTTGGTGTTGGCCTTCAGGTCCGGATAGGCCTCCGACACGGCGAACAGGCGGCCCAGGGTTGCCGTCAGCATGTTCTCGGCCTGCACCTTGTCATTGACAGACGTCGCCCCGGCGGCGGCGGCGCGCGCCTGGGTCACGGCGTCCAGCGTGCCGCGCTCATGCGTGGCGTAGCCCTTCACCGTCTCGACGAGGTTGGGGATCAGGTCCTGGCGCTGCTTCAGCTGCACGTCGATATCGGCGAACGACTGGTTGGCGGCCTGATCCAGCGCCACCAGCCGGTTGTAGGCGCCGACGATGACAAACAGCAGTACGACGACGATGACGCCGATGATGATCCAGGTGATCATGAAGCCCTCCTAAAGCCTTGGCTGGATTATGGGGCTTGGACGCGCTCGCCTGAAATGAATTCGTCGTCACCCACCGGCGCGAGCAGCGAGTGCGCGCTTGAGCTTGGCGATCGCGATCCGCTCCAGGCCGCGCGGCTCGTGCGCAGGGCCGGTGGCGGAAACCTCGATCCCGCTGGTGACGTGAACCGCCGAACATTTGAGAAAGGCGCCGTGGCGGACGAACTCGACGATGACCTCGCCCGCCGCTTCGTCGCGCATCAGGCGGCGCTCGGCATCCGGGCGACGTTGCAGTGCGACCAAAGCTTGTCCATGGCGGCGACCAGGGCATCCATCATGCCGTCGTCGTGGTCGGGCGAGGGCGTAAAGCGCAGGCGCTCGGTTCCCCTGGGCACGGTGGGATAGTTGATCGGCTGGACGTAGATGCCGAAATCTTCCAGCAGCATGTCCGAGATCATCTTGCAGTGCACCGGATCGCCCACGTGCACGGGCACGATGTGGCTGACGCTGGGCAGCACCGGGATGCCGGCGGCGACGAAGCGCGCCTTCAGCGCCGCGGCGCGTTCCTGATGCTTTTCACGTAGTTCCGGATGGGTCTTGAGGTGACGCACAGAGGCCAGAGCGCCCGCGGTCAGGGCCGGCGGCAGGCTGGTCGTGAAGATGAAGCCCGAGGCCCAGCTGCGCACCGCATCGATGATCACGGCGTCCGCTGCGATATAGCCGCCCATCACGCCGATGGCCTTGCCCAAGGTGCATTCGATGATGTCGATGCCGTCCAGCATGCCGTCGCGTTCGGCCACGCCCGCGCCGGTTGCGCCGTACAGGCCGACAGCGTGCACTTCGTCCAGATAGGTCATGGCCCCATATTTGCGGGCCAGGGCGATGGTGCCGGCCAGGTCGGCGATGTCGCCGTCCATGGAATAGACGCTCTCGAAGGCGATCAGCTTGGGCGCCTCGGCCGGCGCGGCCTGCAGCAGCGCCTCCAGATGCTCCAGATCGTTGTGCGCGAAGATGTGCCGCTCGCAGCCGCCGTTGCGGATGCCCGCGATCATCGAGGCGTGGTTCAGGCTGTCGGAGAAGATGATCAGGCCCGGCAGGATGCGCTGCAGCGTCGTCAGCGTCGCCTCATTGGCCACATAGCCCGAGGTGAACAGCAGGGCGGCTTCCTTCTGATGCCAGCTGGCCAGCTCGGCTTCCAGATCGACGGCGGAGCGTGTGGTGCCCGAGATGTTGCGCGTGCCGCCGGCGCCCGCGCCGGCCTCGGCGACCTCGGCTTGCATGGCGGCGACCACGTCAGGATGCTGGCCCATGCCAAGATAGTCGTTGGAGCACCAGACGACCACGTCCTGTTCGGTGCCGTCCTCGCGCCGACGCACCGCGCACGGGAACTTCCCGCGCACGCGCTTCAGATCGGCGAAGACACGATAGCGGCCCTCGGTCTTGACTTGAGTGACGGCGTTTTGGAACGCGGTCCGGTAGTCGAACACGGCAGGCTCTTTGGCGGCTTGTGACAGCGACGCCTATGTGCGCCTCGCGCCCCTTAATGTCCACAAGCGGCACAGGGAGAAATCGTCGCAAGGCCTTAATCGATAACGATTCTCATGTTTGTTGGAGCGCGGTCAGAAGGCTCCGCCTTCTCGACCCGACGCGCTCCCTATCTCCTGCCCATGAAATGGGAAGGGGACCACGAAGTCGTGGAGGGGCGGGTCCACCATCGCAAAGCCCCTCCGTCACAGCGCAAGCGCCGCGCCACCCCCCATGACATGGAGAGGAGACTGAGAGCTCAGTCCTTCTTCAGGCCGTCCAGCTGGCCGCGCAGCATCTGCAGGATGCCGGAGAAGTCGCGGCCCGCGTAGCCCAGGCCGCCGAACAGGGCGTAGAGGGCCTCGGCCTGAGCGCCCAGCGGCGTGGTGGCGCCCGCCTTGGCGGCGGCGTCCTGGGCGAGCTTCAGATCCTTCAGCATCATGGCCGTGGCGAACCCGCCGTCATAGTCGCGGTTCGACGGCGCGGTCGGCACGGGGCCGGCCCAGGGGTAGTAGTTGGTCACGCTCCAGCACTGGCCGGACGACTTGGACGCGATCTCGAAGAAGCGTTCGGGCTCCAGGCCCAGCTTCTCGGCCAGGGCGACGGCCTCGCACGTGCCGACCATCGAAATGCCCAGCAGCATGTTGTTGCAGATCTTAGCCGCCTGCCCCGCGCCGTGTTCGCCGGCGCGGATGGTGATGCGGCTCATGGGCTCGAGCGCCGGCTCGATGCGGGCGAAATCGCCCTCGTCGCAACCGACCATGAAGGCCAGGGTGCCGGCGTCCGCCGCAGCCGTGCCGCCCGACACCGGGGCGTCGGCGAAGGCGTAGCCCGCCTCCTTGGCCAGCCCGGCGACCTTGCGCGCGGTGTCGACGTCGATGGTCGAGCAGTCCAGCAGCAGGGCGCTGGTTGGCGCCGCGCCGATGATCTGCTCGGAATAGACCTGCAGCACGTGAGGGCCGGCCGGCAGCATGGTGATGACGATCTCGGCGTCCCGGACGGCCTCAGTGACCGACGCGGCCGGCGTGCAGCCCGCGGCCGCCGCGCGGTCCAGCGCATCGTTCGACAGATCGAACGCCGCGACCTGATGACCCGCCTTGGCCTGATTGGCAGCCATGCCGCCGCCCATGTTGCCCAGCCCGATAAAGGCGATCCGCGCCATGCGACTGCTCCCTTGATTATGGTTTCTTGGCCGGACGGTTAGCCCGCCTCTTGGCCCCGCGCCAGCCCGATCAGCCGCCGCGACGGATCAGCTCGTCGGCCAGGGCGGCGGTCAGATAGCCGTCCGCCGTGCGCCCGTTGGCGATCTGCCACTGGCGAAGCGCCGCACGGGTGTTGGCCCCAATCACACCGTCCACACCTTGCGTGTCATAGCCCAGCCGGGTCAGCGCCGCTTGAGCCCCCACGCGCTGATCGCGCGTCATCGGACCATCGTCAGGCCAGGCCTTCGTCAACGCCGGCTTCCCCTGCACCCCATCGGCGATCAGGCCGATCGCCAGGGCGTAGCTCACCGAGTTGTTGTAGCGGCGGATGACATAGTGGTTCGGCAGGGCCAGGAAGGCCGGGCCGTTCGCGCCCTGCGGCAGAAGGATGGTCGCCCCCTCCCCCGCCTCGGCCGCGTTGAGACTGGCGCCGTTCGCCAGCGTCACGCCACGCTGGGACCAGAAGCTCCAGGGATGGCGGCCGTCCTCGGCCAGCGAATAGTCAAAGCCAGACGGCAGCATGACCTCATAGGCCCAGCCCTGGCCTCGCTTCCATCCGGCCTGAGCCAGCAGATTGGCGGCCGAGGCCAGGGCGTCGGCGTCCGACCCCCAGATGTCGACCTTGCCGTCCCCGTCCTGATCGACGGCGAGGCGCAGATAGTTGTCCGGCATGAACTGGGTCTGGCCCATGGCGCCGGCCCAGCTGCCCTTCAGGCCCGCACGGTCGCGCTTGCCGTCAACGACGATGTTCAGCGCATTCTTAAGCTGCTCCTCGGCCCAGTCGCGACGCCGGCCGTCGAAGGCCAGGGTCGCCAGCGAGCGGATCACGTCGAAGTCGCCCTGAACCTGACCGAAGGCGCTCTCCTGAGCCCAGATCCCGAGCAGGATCTCGCTCGGCACGCCGTATCGTTGGACTACCGACCACGGCACGCGATCGCTGCGCCGACGCGCCTCGGCGACCCGAGCCGCGCTGGTGGCGTTGGTCACATAGACGCCGGCCGGCCGCGAGAACTCGGGCTGGTTGCGGTCCAGGCGGATCACCGACGGGTTGGGCGTCAGCCCCTGGAGCTCGCGCTGATAGGCTGCGCGGCGGGCGCCGCCGTGGCGTTCCAGAAAACCCTGTTTCCACTGTTGGAAGCTGGCTTCGTCATACGCCTCGCTCGGCGGCGGCGGCGCTGGTGTGGACGCCGGAGCCGGGGTGGTCGCGGCAGGAGCGGGCCCCGGCATCGGCGTCACCCGCAGAGGGGGCTCCGGCACCATGGGCGCACAGGCCGCGACCGAAACGAACAACAGGAGGCGATAGGAAAATCTCATCATCCTCGCCTAACGCGTCGTGGCCCCGAAACGTAATCACAAGCGCGCGAATTTCTTTGACTCTTCTGTCGAGGCCATCTGCGCCTCCCAGGCTCGCGCAGGACCCAGAGCGCACCGACGTCAGTCGGCCCAGCGAGGCTTCCGCTTGTCCAGAAAGGCTCTCACGCCTTCCCGACCCTCGTCGGATACACGCGCCCGTGCGATGCGCCGTGCAGTATCTTCCAGCAGACTATGATCAAGCTTGTGGCCGGCGACGTCATGCACCAGCCGCTTGGCGTCTCCCATAGCCCCAGGGGCATTGGCCGTCAGGCTGTCGCTGAGCATGGCGATGAACTCGTCCATAGCGCCTTCCGGCAGAACCATGTCGATCAGACCCGCATGCGCCGCATAATCGGCGTCGAAGATGTTCGCCGTCAGGAACAACTGCCGGGCTCGACGCGCGCCAACGGCCTCGATGACGTAGGGCGCTATGGTCGCGGGGATCAGGCCGAGCTTGACCTCGGAAAAAGCGAAGCGGGCGCCCTGAACGGCCACAGCCATGTCGCAGGCCGCCACAATGCCCGCGCCGCCGCCCATGGCCGAACCCTCGACCAGGGCGACGGTCAAGGCGGGCACGTCATGCAGCGCCTTGAGCATCCTGGCCAGACCCATGGCGTCATCGCGGTTGTCGCTTTCCGACCAGTCGGCAGCGTCGCGCATCCATTGAAGGTCGGCGCCCGCACTGAAGGCGCCCCCTGCGCCGCGGATGAAGACCACCCTCACGTGGTCCGCCCCATGCAGGGTCTCGAAAGCCTCCCTCAAAGCCGCGATCGTCGCCGCATCAAAGGCGTTCTTCTTCTGCGGCCGATTGATGGTCACGAACACCCGGCCATCCGGCGTCGCATCGATGCGCACCAGATCGTCGTCAGCATCCGGCGCCGCCTCCGCCAGCAGCGGATGCGCGATGGCGTTGATCTGCGCCGCCTCTGCATCGGTGATGTCCAGCGCGTTGAGGTCGGCGTCTTGCGGCACGGGGTTCTTGGTCATGGCTTTCTCCTTGCCCCCCTAACGCATCAACCCCTCAGAAGGTCAAACTCCGCGACCACCGCGCACGGCGCCGACAAAGCTCTTCCAACTCAGCTTCACGTCGGACAGTGCGCCGGCGCGGAAAGCTCGGCCAGCCAACCAGACCATCAGAAGCGCCGTGGCGAACATGCCGGCAAGCGTCCCGAAAACCTCGACCATCGGCGGGTCGCTGGGAGCGCGCGCGCTCATCAGGAACGGGGTGAAAAAGGGAACCCAGGAAAGCACCTTGACCAGTGTCGCGTCGGGGGTGCGTAAAGCCATCTGCATGACGATGATGGGCACGACCAGGATCATCATGATCGGACCCATCAGGGTCTGGGCGTCACGCGGCGTTTCGCAGAAGGCGCCGATGGCGGCGAACAGCACCGCATACATCAGATACCCGCCGACCATGTAGAGGATGAAATAGAGCACAAGGCCGTCGTGCATCAGCACCGACGCCACATCGCGAGCAATGTCGGGAGCCGCCGTGACCAGGCCGATTCCGCCCAGCAGGCCCCAGGACGCCAGCACCGCAAGGGTCAGAAGCGCCACCCCGAGGACCTTGCCCGTCAGGATCTCGGTCGCCGATGCCGAGGAGAGCAAGACCTCCAAAATCTTGTTGGACTTTTCCTCCATCACCGAGTTGAGCAGGATCGACGCCCCCGTGATGATCAGGGACCACAGCAGGAAACCGGCCAACAGTCCGATCAGGCCAGGCATGCGGTCACGCAAGGACACCTCGCCGCCGCTGGCCGAACGCGGGGAGAAGATGCTGACCTGAGGCCGGAACCGCTCGGTCTGCACGACGACCTCGGGATCAATGCCCGCCCCTCCGAACACCTGCTGACGGTTCGCGGCCCGAAGCGCCTCGCGCACAGCGTCTTCGACGGTGCTGTCCGAGGTGCGTGCGGTCCAGAGCCGGGCTGCCGGGCGGCCCTCGATCTGGCTGAGGAAAACCACGGCCGAGAGACGCTCTTCCTCGGGCGCGTCGTCGCCCAGATAGCGCCGCACCTCCGCATCCCGCGCCTCGCCGGGAACGGCCTGGACCACGGACGCCGGAGCCTCAACCAGACGGATCGTCGGTCGCGGCGGGTTGAAGGCCTGTGCGGCGCGCGGAGATTCACGGCGCAAGGCTTCCAGACCCGCGTCATAGCCGCCGACATCGGACGCCGAACGAACGCGATCACCCGCCGCCGTTCCGCCCTCGGGGATGGCCGCCAGACGCAAGGCGTTCACCGCCCTCTGCGCCTGGTCGGCCTCAAGAGCCTGACGCACAGACGCGGCGAGGCCAGCCTGAGGCGGCGCATCATCGATGATGGCCACGGTGCGGGTTGGCTCCGCATTGCGCATCAGGATCGGAATTGCCCCGCCCAGCACGGCGAACAGCGGAAAGGCCAGCAGGGACAGCCAGAAGCCGACGGTCTTCGCGTAAGCGAGGAATTCACGGCGTGCGATCAGCAGCGTGCGGCTCATCATTCGCCCTCCGTCTCGGCGGTAACCCGCTGATCCTGATCCGGATTGTCGCCGGTCAGATTGATGAAGGCGTCGTGCAAGGTCGGCTCTTTCAGATTGAACCGTCGGACATCGAGCCCGCCGAGGAATGCCGCCTTCAGCGCCGCCTGGCCCTCGACTCCTGGGGACAGGTGGGCGCGATAGCCGGCTTCCCCTGTCGATTCGACCGAGGCCACGCCCGGCAAGGACGCGACATCCTCGGGCGTCATCGCGCCTTCAAGCTCTAAGACGCGAGGCGAGGTGGCGCGAGCCTCATCAACCGATCCCTCAAACGCCTTTCTTCCGCTCGCGATCAGCACGACCTTGTCGCACAGACGCTCCGCATGCTGCATGACGTGGGTCGAAAACAGCACTGTCGTGCCGTCTGCCGCCAGACCGCGGATCATCTCCTCCAATCCCTGCTGGTTCATCGGATCGAGCCCCGAGAAGGGCTCGTCAAGGATGACGAACTCAGGCCTGTGCACGACCGAGGCGATCAGTTGCACCTTCTGGGCCATCCCCTTGGACAGCTCCTTCATCTTCTTCTTCTGGGAGGCGCCGAGACCCTGTGATTCCAGCATGGCCCGCGCGCGCCGGCGGCCTTCAGCGGGAGCCAGCCCCTTCAGGGAGCCGAAAAACGCGATGGCGTCGACCGGCGTCATCTTCTTGTACAGACCGCGCTCTTCAGGAAGGAACCCGATCCGGTCCCGGACCTGGCGTCCGTCGTTCGCGCCCAGTATCTCGATATGGCCAGACGTGACGGGCTGCAGCCCCAAGATCATTCTAAGGGTCGAGGTCTTGCCAGCGCCGTTCGGCCCGAGGAATCCGCATATGGTTCCCCTGGGCACCTGAAAGCTCAGGTCACTGACGGCCTGGAAACTTCCATATCTTTTGCTTACGCCCTGAAGCGTCAACGCCGCCGTCATGGCCCCTCCCGATACCCATCTTACGAGAGGCTACCAAGCCCGCCCCCTGGGGGGCCAGCGCAAAGCTCAACCTTGCGGCGATTTAATCACGAGGTCGAAGCTGCGGCCCAGCACGCGTTCAGGGTTCACTTGGCCGCCGTTGCGCTTGACCTCAAAATGCAGGTGGGGGCCGGTCGAAAAGCCAGTCGATCCGACCAGGCCGATGCGCTGGCCGTGCGCGACCTCCTGGCCGCTGGCCACGTCGATCCGGCTGAGGTGGGCGTAGAGAGTGGTCATGCCGTTCGGGTGGCGCAGCTCGATGAAGTTGCCGTAGCCGCCGGCCTGATAGCCGCTGCGCAGAACGCGCCCCTCGGCCGCCGCGAAGACCGAAGTGCCCTTGGGAGCGGCGATGTCGATTCCGTTGTGCGCCCGCGCCTTGCTCTCCGACGCCAGACGGCGCAGCCCGAAGCGCGAATTCACGGCGTAACCCTTCACCGGCATGTCGAAGGCCAGCTTGCGGGTGACCGGCCCGGCGGGCTCGATCTCGGCCTTGATCGGCGGAGCGATGGGGGCGGAGTGGGCCTGGGGCGCCTCGGCGGCGACGGCCGTACGGGTGGCGCTGGGCGCCGCCGCCATGGCCAGCACGCCGATGGCCAGCAGGGCGCCGGTCTGGCCAGAGTGCATCAGGAAGGACTTCGCGTTCGGAAGCAGGCGTCGCATTCGGCGGCGTCTCCATCTTCGGCTCGAAGAGAGCGGGAAGACCGCCGGCGATGCAGGCTCGCGCATCGTCCTCGGCGATCGGGTTCGACCGCCTTTCTAAGGATCGATGGGGCGAGAATGGGACGCGGCGGGCGGCGTATCGCCGCAGGGACGGAACCGCCCGCCTTGTCGGGATCAGAGCGGCAAGCTCAGCTTGATCGCGCCCATGTGGCTGTCGGCGGCGTCGCCGAACCGCCCCTTGTAGCCGACGCTGACCTGAATGCGTCCGACCTCGCCGGCGAAGCCGACGTCGGCCAGAGCCTGGCCGCCGAACGGATTCTCTCCACCTCGCGACAGGCGCTGAGCCGGGTTGCCCTGAATGCCGACACGCACCGGATCGAAGCCGTCGTCCAGCATATCGCGATAGCCGCCCTCGGCGTAGAGACGGAAGGCGCCCATGTCGCTTTCGGCGCGCAGTGTGACCTCGCCGGCGACCCCGTTGATGCGTCGGTCGGCGTATTCCAACTGAGCGGCCGCGCCCTCTTCGAAGAACCCGTCGACATTGGTGCGCCCCCAGGTCACGGCCGCTCGGGGCGAAAGCGCAATGCCGCCCATGTCGAACCAGACGCCGCCTTGAATACGCGCGCCGATGCTGTCGCCCCGGGTCGCGGCCATGTGCCGAATGGGCCCAACGCCGGTGAAGCGGCGGATGTCGTTATAGTCGTCATTGGCGACGCCGGCCGAGGCGGCGAGGAACCCCTGCCCCATTCTCAGGCCGCCATAAACGTCAAGCGCCAGGCTTTGCAGTTCGAAGCTCATCGGGCCCGCTTCGACCTCGGCTTGAGCGACGCGGCCGGCCAGGCCCATGCGCATGGTTTCGGTGCCGGATTCGATCCCGATCCAGCCGCCGAATCCGTCCGAGCGCGAGCTGGAGACCGGTCCGCGAGCGTCTGTCTCGGTGCGATCCACAGTCAGGCCGCCGTGCACCGCGGTGCCATTGGCCCAGGGCGCCGCGCCGGCCATGGCGGCGGTGCCCGCCGCCAGCGCGTCTTCCCGATGACGCCACGCCGTCTCGCCCAGCAGAGACGCCGTGGCGCCGCGGTCAGCGTAATACAGGTAGTCGTTGGCCAGGCTGGCGATAACCCGATGTCCGGCAGCCGTGGGATGCACCCCGTCGAAGTAGAAATAGGTGTCGGGGTTCGAACACACCGTGAATGGGACCTCGATGAAACAACGGTCGGTGACGTTGGTTACGCCGAAGGCCTGCGGGTTGGCCGCGATCGTGTCGCCGGCCTTGAACAGGTCCATCAGGATGATGTTCGTCCCGGGGCGCGCTGCGGCCGTGGCGTTCGCGCCCGTAAGCAAGGCCCCGTTGAACGTCGTCACGGCGAAGTCGGCCAGAGGCGCGGCAGTGGTGCCGCGGAACTGCGGCGTCAGGCTAAGCTTGGGCAGATTTACCAACAGGATCGTCCCCGCCCCGGCCCCGGCCACGCCGCTGACGATGGCGTTGATGTCCGTGGCCGCAGACAGAGACACCGCCGCGATCGACCCGGTCGGATTGGCGCTCGCCCCGGCCGCCGGCAGGCCCTGGAAGATGTTGTTGGCGCCGCCCAGCACGGTCACCAGGTCGTTGGCGCCGAACACCCCGCCGCGGGACTGATAGTTGGCCAGCTGCGCCCGCATGCCGAGCGGGCTGGCGCTGAAGTCCGTTCGCGCCCCGCCAAAGGCGTAGTTGATATTGCCGGTGACCGCGCCGTTGAAGTTCACCGCGTTGAAGCCCAGCAGTTCAGTGAACACCGGCCCGGTCGAGAACCGGCCCTGGAAGTAAGGCGGCGACGGCGGCTGGGCCCCGCCTGTGGCCAGAAATAGATTGCCATTGTCGCTCAGGCTGTCGCCGAACACGACGAGGCGACCGTACGTCTGGGCCGAAGCGGTTCCAGCCACGGCGCATGCCGCGAGCGCGAGGGCGGCGACAGCGCCGCCACGAAGAAGACGAGACATGTATTTCCTCCCGAAACCGTCGAACGCGGCTCTTGGGACGGCAGTGTGCGCCTGTTCTCGCCAAGCGCAAGTCTACGCAACGTCAACTTGTCGGAAGAAACTTGGCTGATCGGCGATCAACGCAGGGTTCGGAACCGGAGCGTTCCCGTCACGGCCTTCAAGGCCTCCAAGGCTGCGGGATCATAGTCGCGGTCCACGTCGGTGATGACATAGCCGGTGCGTTCGTCGGTCTTCAGATGCTGGCCCAGGATGTTCAGCCCCGCCGACGCCAGCGCCTGGTTCAACTCCGCCAGCACGCCCGGCTGATTGCGGTGGATGTGCAGCAGGCGATGCGCGCCCGACACCTCGGCCAGCTGCACGTTCGGCAGGTTGACGCAGAAGGTGGTGTCTCCGCGGTTCAGATAGCCCAGCAGGCGTTCGGCCGCGAACTCGGCGATGGCCTCCTGGGCCTCTTCGGTCGAGCCGCCGATGTGCGGCGTCAGGATCACGTTCTTCAGCCCCTGAAGTGGACTATCGAAGGGGTCGTCGTTAGTGCGCGGCTCTTCGGGGAAGACGTCGACGGCTGCGCCCGCCACCCGGCCCGCGCCCAGCGCTTGGGCCAGCGCCCCCATGTCGACCACATGGCCGCGCGACAGGTTCAGAAACAGGACGCCCGGCTTCATGCGCGCGAACTGATCGGCGCCGATCAGCCCCGCGTTCTCACCTCGGCCGTCGACATGCAGCGTCACCACGTCGCTTTCGGCAAGAAGCGCGTCCAGCGACCTCATCCGCCGCGCGTTGCCAAGCGCCAGACGCTCGCTGAGATCGTGGAACAGCACGCGCATGCCCAGGTTCTCGGCCAGGACCGACAGTTGGCTGCCGATCGCGCCATAGCCGACGATGCCCAGGGTCTTGCCGCGCAGCTCGCGAGATCCGGTCGCGGACTTGTTCCACTGGCCGCGATGCATGGCGCTGGACTTGTCGGCCACATCTCGCATGAGAACGATCATGAGGCCGATCGCCAGTTCGACCACCGAACGGGTGTTGGAATAGGGGGCGTTGAAGGCGGCGACCGCGTGGTCGGCGGCGGCGTCCAGATCGATCTGATTGACGCCGATGCAGAAGGCGGCGATGGCCATCAGCTTGTCGGCCTCTTCCAGAACCCGGCGCGACACGGTCGTCTTGGAGCGGATGCCCAGGACATGCACCCCCCTGATCGCGGCGATCAGATCGTCCTCGTCCAGCGCGCCCTTGCGCGTCTCGACCGAATAGCCCGCCTCCTCCAGCCGTTGGACGGCGGCAGGGTGTATGTTCTCCAGCAGCAGCATCCGCATCCGGCTGCGCGGAAAGGACCAGCGCCCGCCCAGGCCCTCGGCGTGCAGCACCTCGTCCAGCGAGGCCGCCTCGGCGTCGGCCGCCTTCACCACCGTCGGGCGGCGCACGATCTCGGTGAAGGCGTAGAAGACGTCCGCCGCACCGGCCAGCTTGACCTCGGCGTCATTCCAGCCGTCGCCCACCATGACGACGCGGCCTGTCAGCCTCAGTCCGTGGATGACCGCCGGCTTGCCGTCGGCGTGGGCCAGGGGGTTGGCGTCCTCCACCCCGGTCACGCGGCCTTCGGCGTCATAGATCAGGTCGTTGGCCAGCACCCGCTCGGGCTCCACGCCCATCAGTTCGGCCAGCGGCGCGATGATGTCGCGAAAGCCGCCCGACAGGATCACCACCCGGTCGCTCTCGGCGCGCAGGGCGTCCAGGTTGCGGCGGACCGAGGGCGTAAGATGATCGACCGCCCGGCCGGCGAGCGTCTGCACGTGGTCGCGGGTCAGGGGCAGCAGCGCCAGCCGGCGGGTCAGCGCCTCGCCGAACGGCAGGTCGCCGGCCATGGCGCGATCGGTCAAGTCGCCGATCTCGGCGCGGATGGCTGCGGCGTCCGCATGCCCCGCGAGCGCGATGTCAGCCAGGGCCTCCAGCGTCTCGAAGTCGACCAGGGTCGAGTCGAAATCCAGGATCAGGGTCGGGCGCGCGCTCATGAAGCCAGCTTGGCCGACCTTCGCAGACGCAGCAATGGGCGTCGCGCCTCGCTCTCGTCCTCGCTCAGGGGCGATCTGGCCGCTATGCTGCGACTCATATGCCCATTCGCCGCCTCCCCCCCGAGACCGTCAACCGCATCGCCGCCGGCGAGGTGGTCGAACGCCCGGCCAGCGCCATCAAGGAGCTGGTCGAGAACGCCCTGGACGCGGGCGCGGGCCGTATCGAGGTTCAGGCCGACGGCGGCGGCCTGTCGCGCATCCTGATCGCCGACGACGGCAAGGGCATTCCCAGGGACGAACTGCCCCTGGCGGTCGAGCGCCACGCCACTTCCAAGCTGGAGCCGGACGATGCGGGCGACGTCGATCTGTTGCGCATTCACACTCTCGGCTTCCGGGGCGAGGCCCTCCCCTCCATCGGGTCGGTCGCCCGGCTGAGCATCACCACCCGAGCTCGGGACGAGGACGACGCCTGGGCAGTGGTGGTCGAGGGCGGCGATCAGCGCCCGCTGGCGCCCGCCGGCTTCCCCGGCCCGCACGGCGCACGCGTCGAGGTGCGCGACCTGTTCTACGCCACGCCCGCGCGGCTCAAGTTCATGAAGTCCGAGCGGTCCGAGGCCATGGCCATCTCGGAAGAGATCAAACGTCAGGCCATGGCGCACGAGGCTGTGGCCTTCACCCTGACGCTGGACGGCAAGACGACGCTGCGCCTGCCCGCTGAACATCCCGGCGACGAGGGTCGGCTGAAGCGGCTTGCCGCTCTGCTCGGCCGCGACTTCGAGGCCAACGCCCTGCTGATCGACCAGGCCCGGGACGGTGTGCGGCTGACGGGCTATGCGGGCCTGCCCACCTATTCGCGGGGCAATGCGGCGCATCAGTATCTGTTCGTCAACGGCCGCCCGGTTAAGGACCGGCTGCTGCAAGGCGCGTTGCGCGGCGCCTACGCCGACTTTCTGGCGCGCGACCGGCACCCGGCGGCGGTGTTGTTTCTGGAGATCGACCCGCTGTTCGTGGACGTGAACGTCCATCCGGCCAAGGCCGAGGTGCGGTTCCGCGACCCGGCTCTGGTGCGCGGCCTGATCGTGGGCGCCCTGCGCCACGCCCTGCACGCCGCCGGCCACCGCGCCTCGACCACCGTGGCCGCCGACGCCTTGTCTGGATTTCAGGCGCACGCGGGCGCGCCGGCCTTCAGCCCGTCTTCGCCCTCGGCTGCCGGGTGGAGCGGGTGGACCGGCTGGAGCCAGCCAGCTGCGGCCGCTCAGGTTCTGCCCGGCTTGGCGGAACGCTCAGCCCGGGTCGAGGCGGCGTCCCCCGGCTTTTCGGCGTGGCCCGAGCAGGCGTCGCCGGCGAACGCGCCACCCGAACTGATCGACCACCCCCTGGGCGCGGCGCGGGCGCAACTGCACGCCAACTACATCGTGGCCCAGACCCGCGACGGCCTGGTCATCGTCGACCAGCACGCCGCCCATGAGCGCCTGGTCTATGAACGGATGAAGGCGCAGATGGCCGACGGCGCCGTCACCCGTCAGGCTCTGCTCGCTCCCGAGGTGGTGGAACTGGATCCCGCCGAGGCCGAGCGCGTGATCGCCAAGGCCGAGGAGCTGGCCGAGATGGGCCTGATCGTCGAGGCGTTCGGCGGCGGGGCCGTGCTGGTGCGCGAGACGCCGGCCTTGCTGGGCGACACGGACGTGCCGGGCCTGATCCGCGACATCGCCGACGACATGAGCGAACATGGCGCGGCGCTGTCGCTGAAGGAGCGGATGGCCGAGGTGTGCGGCACCATGGCCTGCCACGGCTCGGTCCGATCGGGCCGCGTGCTGTCGGCCGCCGAGATGAACGCCCTGCTGCGCCAGATGGAGGCCACGCCGCATTCCGGCCAGTGCAACCACGGCCGTCCAACCTATGTCGAGCTGAAGCTCCACGACCTCGAGAAGCTGTTCGGGCGGCGATGAGGACAAACCGTCGCAGCCCCTTGCTGTTGCGACCGGTTCTCAATCTCTTTAGGCAGGCGTCATCGCAATGCAGGAGCAGACGATGACCTTCGGCAAGATCGGCGCTATGGCGACCGCGATCGCGGCCCTGACCCTCGCGGCCTGCGGCCAACAGCAACCGGCTCAGGAGACCGGGGAGCAGGTGCTGAACCTCTACACGGCGCGCCACTATGACGCCGACCAGGCGCTGTACGACCGCTTCACCGAACAGACCGGCATTCGCATCAACAAGATCGAGGGCAACGCCGATCAGTTGATCGCGCGCATGACCGCCGAGGGCGCCAACAGCCCGGCCGACATCTTCGTCACCGCCGACGCCGGCGCCCTGTGGCGGGCGCAGGACGCCGGACTGCTGCAGCCGACCACCGACAGCGCTGCCCTGAACGAGCGCATCCCTGCCAATCTGCGCGCGCCGGAAGGCCAGTGGTTCGGCTTCTCGCGCCGCGCCCGCGTGGTCGCCTATGACCAGGCCAAGGTCCGCCCCGAGGAGGTTGACACCTACGAAAAGCTTGCCGAGCCGCGCTTCCGGGGCCGCATCTGCGTCCGTTCGGGCGACAACGTCTACAATCTCAGCCTGATAGGCGCCCTGATCGAGGCCTGGGGCCCCGAGCGCGCCCGCGCCTGGGCCGACGGCATCGTCGCCAACCTGGCCCGCCAGCCCGAGGGCGGCGACCGCGATCAGATCCGCGCCATCGCCGCCGGCGTCTGCGAGGTCGCCCTGACCAACAGCTACTACTACATCCGCATGGCCAACGGCGACGACGCCAACGACCGGCGCGTGACCGAGACCGTGAAGCTGGGCTTCCCGTCGCTGAACGGCCAGGGCGCGCATGTGAACGTGTCGGGCGGCGGCGTGGCCGCGCACGCCCCGAACCGCGAGGCGGCCGTGCGCTTCCTGGAGTTCCTGGCCAGTGACGAGTCGCAGCAGACCGTCTCGCGCATGAACTACGAGTATCCGGCCGTGGCCTCGGTCGCCGCGCCGGCGCCGGTTGACGCCTATGCGGACTTCACCGCCAATCCGATGTCGGTCGCGACGTACGGTCCGCGTCAGGCCGAGGCCCGCTCGATCATGAGCGCGGCGGGCTGGCGATAAGCCCGACCCAGACATCGTCTTCGACAGCCCGCCTCGGCCGACGCCGAGGCGGGTTTTCGCCTTTGAAGGCCCTGGCTCTGCTGGCGGCCCTGGTCGCCATCCTGCCGCTGGTCGGCGTGCTGTGGGCCAGCATCGGCGGCGCGGGCGCGGACATCGCCGGGCGCGACATCGCCCGTTACGCAGCGACCTCGGCCATCCTGGCGGTTTTGGTAGCCGGGCTGACGGGCGTAGCGGGATCCGTGGCGGCCTGGCTGGTGGTCATGCATCGATTTCCGGGACGGAACATCTTTGCCTGGGCCCTGGCCCTGCCGCTGGCCGCGCCCGCCTTCGCCGTGGCCTATGCCTATGCCGACCTGTTCGACGTGGCCGGGCCCTTGCGGTTCTGGACGCGGGACGAGCTGGGTTTCGACATCCCCATCCAGATGCGGTCCATCCCCGGCGCGGCCCTGGTGCTGGCCTGCGCCTTCTACCCATACGTCTATCTGGCCATGCGCGCGGCCTTCGTGAACCAGTCCAGCAACCTGCTGGACGCGGCGCGCAGCCTGGGCTGCGGCTCGAGCCAGGCCTTCCGCCGCATCGCCCTGCCCCTGGCCCGCCCGGCGCTGGCGGCGGGGATCGCGCTCGCGGTCATGGAGACCCTGGCCGACTATGGCGCGGTCGAGTTCCTCAGCGTCCAGACCCTGACCACAGGCGTCGTGCGCGCCTGGTCGGTCTATGGCTCGACCGTGTCGGCCGCGCGCTTCGCCCTGCCTCTGCTCGGCGCGGCGGCGCTGCTGCTGTGGATCGAGCGTTGGGGCCGCAAGGGCCGCGGTTTCGAGAGCGCCCGGGCCCGCTATCGCGAAATCGAGACGACGCGGCTGACCGGTTTCAAGGCGGCGGGCGCCACCGCCTTCTGCCTGACCCTGCTGACGCTGGGGCTGCTGCTGCCGCTGAGCTGGCTGGTCATCCGCTCCATCGGCGTGACGCCGGACTGGAGCCGCCTGATGACGGCCGGGCGGAACACGCTGATGTTCGGCGGCGCCGGGGCGGTCACGACCGTGCTGCTGGCGACCCTGCTGGCGCTGGGCGCGCGACAGCTGCCGGTGACGGCGCGCGTGGCCAGCCTGGGCTATGCGACGCCCGGCGCGGTCATGGCCATCGGGCTGCTGGCCCCCGCCGGCGTGGTGTGGAGCCTGTTTCCGGGCGCGGCCTCCGGGCTGGGCGCCGGGCTGATCCTGGTCGTCTACGCCTATGCGGCGCGGCTGATGGCGGCGGCGCTGGAGCCGATCGACGCGGGCCTTGCGCGCATTCCGCCGTCGCTGAACCACGCCGCCCGCAGCCTGGGCCGGGGCGAGCTGGGCTCTGCCTGGCGAATCGAGCTGCCGCTGGTGCGCGGCACGCTGCTGACGGCCCTGCTGATCGTCTTCATCGACGTTCTGAAGGAGCTGCCGGCCACCCTGATCCTGCGGCCGTTCAACGTCGACACCCTGGCCGTCCTGGCCTCCAACTACGCCCTGGACGAGCGGCTGCCCCAGGCGGGCTGGCCGTCGATCCTGATCATCCTGATCGCCCTGCCCGCCGTGATCTGGCTCAGCCGCAAGATCGCCGCCGCCAGGCCCGGAGCGCGCACATGAGCGACCTGATCCTGGACGGCGTCAGCCGCCGCTACGGCCCCAAGATCGCCGTCGAGGACGTCAGCCTGACCCTTCGCCCCGGCCGGATCACCGCCCTGCTCGGCCCGTCCGGCTCGGGCAAGAGCACGCTTCTGCGCCTGATCGCGGGCCTGGAGCAGCCGGACGCGGGCGAAATCCGACTGGGCGACGCCGTGCTGTCCAGCCCCTCAGGCCATGTCGCGCCGGAGAGCCGCGATGTCGGCCTGGTGTTCCAGGATTACGCCCTGTTCCCCCACCTGACCGTGCTGGCCAATGTCGCCTTCGGCCTGGGCCACATTCCGCGTCGCCGGCGCGAGGCGCGGGCGCTCAAGCTCTTGGAGCAGGTCGGCCTGGGCGACCGCGCGCGCAGCTGGCCTCATGCCCTGTCCGGCGGCGAGCAGCAGCGCGTGGCTTTGATGCGGGCGCTGGCGCGCGAGCCGCGCGTGCTGCTGCTGGACGAGCCCTTCTCGGGCCTGGACCGCCACATGCGGACCTCGGTGCGCGACTTCCTGTTCCCCGCGCTCAAGGCCTCGGGCGCGGCGGTCGCGGTGGTCACCCATGACGCCGAGGAGGCCCTGCTGCTGGCCGACGATCTGGCCCTGCTGAGCCAGGGGCGGCTGCTGCAGACCGGGACGCCCGCCGCCTGCTATCGCCGTCCGGTGTCGCCCGAAGCCGCGCGCCTGCTGGGCGAGGCCGCGACGCTGCGGGCCGAGGTTTCGAACGGCCGCGCGCGCACGGCCTTTGGTGAGTTGCCGGCGCTGGACCTGCCCGACGGTCCCGCCGTCGTCGTGGTGCGTCCCGAAAGTCTGCGGCCTGATCCGCAGGGTGTGGCGGCCCAGGTGATCGACGTGCGCTTCTCGGGAGCAGGCAGCGACTATCGGCTGGTGATCGGCGACGAAGCCCTGACCCTGCGCGCCGCCGAAGGTCTGGCGGAAACGGACGCGACTCTGACCGTCAGCCTCGATCCGCTGACGGCTCGGGTCTATCGCGCCTGACCGCCGGCTCAGCCCAGAGTGAAGGCCTCGACGAGGCCGGTGACCGCGCCGTCCGTGCCGACGGGTCCGCGATTGCTGTAGACGACCCCCGCGCCGACGCCTGACGCGCCGGCGATCGCATAGACCACGCCATCGACCGCCGCTGCGGCCAGGCCGTGGCGGGGCGTGAGCATGTCCGGTCCCTGGGTCCAGGCGTCGCGCGCCAGCTCATAGATCCAGGTCTCGGAGAACACGCCGCCGCCTCCGCCCGGCGCGAACCATTCGCCGCCGAACGCGACCAGCCGCCCGCCGGTCTCGACCAGCGCCAGGCCGCCGCCGACCTGCTGACCCGTCGTGGGCGACGGCGGGATCGGCGCCAGCGTGTGCCAGGCGTCGGTTTCGGGGTCGTAGCGATCCAGCCGCCCCGTGCCGCCGCCCTGAACCGTTCGGCCGCCCGCGACATAGAGCTTTCCGTCCATCACCGCCCCCGCCGCGCTGTTGCGAGGCGCCGGCGCCGGCCGCGCCGTGTCCCAGCGGTTGTCGGCCGGCGTGAAGACCAGATGGTCGGTCGTGTCGTTCTGATCCCGCCACTGGGCGTTGGCCTCGCCCGGCCGCCGTCCCGTGACCAGGTGGATGTGGTCGCCCAGCCCGGCGCCGACGGTCTCGGCCAGCGGGTGCGGCATGCGCCCGACCTGGGCCCACAGGCCGTCGTCGATGGCCCAGACCTCGCGCATCGAGGTCCAGTCGCCCTCGCGCCGGTCGTAGCCGCCGAACGCCCAGAGCCGCCCGCCCTGCGACACCAGCATCGGATGGTGCCGGGACTGCGGCAGGCGCGGTCCTTCCTCCCAGCTGTCGGCGGCCGGGTCGTAGATGGCGGTGCGGTCGTTGATGTGGATGCCGCCCGGCCGTCCGACCAGGCCGCCGGCCGTCCAGATCCGGCCCTCGTGCACGGCGGCGTAGACCTCCTGGGTCTCCCACGGCATCTTGGCGCGAGGGCTCCACCCCGGCTGGCGGGCCTGAACGACGGAAGGAACGGCTGCGGCGGCGGCGGTCAGGGCGAGCAGGCTGCGGCGATCGATACGGGTCATCCGGGCAGGCTAGAGCAAGGCTGAAGAAAAATCTGCCCAGCCTTATCACCGTCTCCCCGGCGAAGGCCGGGGTCCAGAGGTTCGCGCATAAACTTCAGACGATCAGATCGCAGTCCTGGGCCCCGGCCTTCGCCGGGGAGACGGCAGGTTCAGACCTCGTCCGAAGTCTCCGCGACCTTGAGGAACAGCACCCGCGCGGCGCCGTAGTCGCGGGCGTCGAGACGTTCATAGCCCGGCGTGTCGATCTCCGGCTCGTCGGAGCCGCGCTCGAACACCACGACAGCGCCGCGCGCCAGCCAGTCGCCTTCAAGCAATTTCGCCAGCGTCTGTTCGCCCAGGCCCTGACGATAGGGTGGATCCAGAAACGCCAGGGTGAAGGCTTCCCCCGCCGATCCGGGGCGCGCACCCATGTCGGTGGCGCTGCGCCGATGCACGCGGCAGCGGCCGAACAGGCCGAAGGCGTCCATGTTCTCCCGGATCGCGCCCCGCGCGCCGTCATCGGTCTCAACGAACAGGGCGAAGGCCGCGCCGCGCGACAGAGCCTCGAAACCCAAAGCGCCAGAGCCGGCGTACAGGTCAATGACCCGCGCTTCCTGCAAGCCGTCGGCCCAGCCCGCGTGCTCCAGCACGTTGAACACAGCCTGGCGCGCCCGGTCCGAAGTCGGACGCGTGTTCTGGCCGTCAGGCGTCGAAATGGCCCGGCCCTTAAGATTTCCCGCGACGATCCTCATGCCGCACGCCTCTGACCGGAACGGAAGACGAATGCAACGCTGGCGTCATGACTTTCGCGAGACTGGCCCGCCTTCGCATCACCCAGGCTGTGCGGGCGTCGCACCGCAGTCCATATGTGCTTGATGCCGCCTTGCCTCGCCCCTGGCTCAGCCTGGCGAAGATGATCGGCCTTTCGGCCGCGACCCTGCTTGGTTCGGTGGTGCTGGCGGGTGTCCTTCTGGGTCTTGCGGGAGTTCTCGGCGACCGAGTCGACTTCGGTCTGTTCATCGCCGCCATTCCCCCAGGCTGGTCAAGCCTGAACTACGAGATAACGCTTCTGGCCGCGGTCGCGGGCCCGCTGATCGTCATGGCGCTGGCGATCCTTGCGGCCGCGATGGTGATCTATAGACGACCTGCGAGCGCTTTTCTCTGGCCGGGGCGGCGTCCGTCATGGCGACTGCTTTGGTCGGGCTTCGCCGCGATGGTGCTGCTCGGGCTGGTGTTCGGACAAGCACACGATCTCTCGGCGCCGTCGGGCGCGCCGCCCCTGTTCGACGCCGACCACTCGCTCGAAGCCAGGGTGATCTACGCCCTCGCCGTGGCAGCACTGGGTCTGATCGCCGTGACGGCGGAAGAGATCGCGTTCCGGGGCGTGCTGCTGAGAATCACGGCGGGGTTCACTCGAAATCTCTGGCTGTTGTGCCTGATCAACGGGGTGCTGTTCTCCGCTATCCACCTCGACCCCGATCCTGGGGCCTTCGTCGCGCGCGCCCTGTCGGGCGTCGTCTGGACATGGGCCGCTCTGAGACTGGGCGGGATCGAGTTCGCCATCGGCGCGCACTGGGCCAACAACCTCGTCATCGACTGGCTGGACAGGCTCCCATCGCTGGATGTGGACATCGCGGCCGCCTATCTGGTTCTGGAGGTCGCGATCGCAGCCTTGATGCTCGTTTTCGTGGAGTTGACGGCCCATTGGCGGAGTCGGCGCAACCGCACTCCGGCTGACTAGCCGCGCCCTCGCCCGCCGCCCGGCCTGCCCCCTGGACCACCCGGCTTCTCACCACGGGCGCGGGGCGGACTCGACCGAGTCCCGCCGGGCCGACCGAACGTCTTGCCGCCGCCCTTTGCGCCGCTCTTCGACCCACTCTTGGGCGCGCTGCGGCGGTCCTCGATGAACTGATCCGGCCGCGGCTCGCGCTTGAAGGATTTACGTGGCCGCTCGCCGTCGCCGCCTTCGCTCGCTTCGGGGCGTGCGCGGGGCTTGAAGGTCTTGGTGTGCTCGAACTTCGGCGCGGCCTTGGCCCAGCCGGCCTTCTTGGCCGGGCGCTCGCGGCGTTCGGCGGCGTCGACCTGGGCCGTCTCGGCGGCGCGCACGCGGCTGGGCTTGCGCGAAGGATCCGACAGGGCCGAGCCGGACTTGCCGACGATCTTGGGTGTGGACACGCGACGGCCGGGGACGGGCGCCGGCGTCTCGACCGTATTGCCGGTCGGCAGGTTCTCGGGCCGGATGTGATCGGCCAGCATCTCGCGGATCACGCGCGGGCCGACTTCCTCGACCGCGCCGATGGGCAGGGTGCCCAGCTGGAACGGGCCATAGGCCAGGCGGATCAGGCGGTTGACGGTCAGGCCGACCGACTCCAGCACCTTGCGGACTTCGCGGTTCTTGCCCTCGGTGATGGAGACGCTGATCCACAGATTGGCCGGGCCGCGCTCGCCCTCGGGCGTGTCCTTGGCCTTGTCCAGCGTCGCCTCGATCGGCCCATAGTGGACGCCATCGACGGTGCAGCCGGTCTTCAGCTTGTCCAGCTCGGCCTGGGTCACGCGGCCTCGCGCCCGCGCCCGATACTGGCGCACCAGGGCCGTGGTCGGCAGCTCCAGCGCCCGGCTGAGTTCACCGTCGTTGGTCAGCAGCAGCAGGCCTTCGGTGTTCAGGTCCAGCCGTCCGACCGAAATCACGCGCGGCAGGCCGCTGGGCAGGGCGTCGAACACGGTCGGCCGTCCGGCGGGATCGTTATGGCTGGTCAGCAGGCCGGCGGGCTTGTGGTAGCGCCAGACGCGCGTCGCCTGGGCCGAGCCGATCGGCTTGCCGTCCACGGTGATCTTGTCGTCGCGCGTCACCAGGGTGGCGGGCGTGTCCAGAATCTTGCCGTTCACCGCCACCTTGCCCAGGCCGATCAGGCGCTCGACCTCGCGGCGCGAGGCGATGCCGGCGCGGGCCATGGCCTTGGCGATGCGTTCGGTGCGTTTGGGCTCGACGGCGGGACGCGCGTCCTTGCCCCCTGCCTTTGGGCCGCTCTTGGGCCCGCCGGACTTGAAGCCGCCGGGCTTGGCGCCGCCCTTGGCGAACGGTTTGCGGTCGCCCTTGTCGGTGAAGTTGCGGGGCGCGTCGCGACCGGCGTCTTGACGCGGGCGAGGGTTCTTGGCGTTGTCTTTGGGATGGCGATCCATGATGAGCGGTTCATGCGCATGGCGCTCGGCCTTGCGCAAGCGGCGGCTGACGCTGGAGAGACGCCCGTCGGAGCGGTGATCGTCGATGAGACCACCGGCGAAGTGGTCGCCGACGGCGCAAACCGCCCCATCGCCTCGCACGATCCGACGGCCCACGCCGAGATCGCGGCCCTGCGAGCAGCGGGAGAAAAGCTGAATAATTACAGACTGACCGGCCTGACGCTTTATGTGACGCTGGAACCCTGCGCGATGTGCGCCGGAGCCATCAGCCATGCGCGGATCGGCCGCGTCGTCTTCGGCGCGGAGGACGCCAAGGGCGGCGGTGTTCTTCACGGGCCGCGCGTCTTCGATCAACCGACCTGTCACTGGCGACCCACGGTGGACAGCGGGCTGCTGGCCGAGGAATCGGCGGAACTGCTACGTGGCTTCTTCCGCGCCCGTCGCAAGGGCGGAACGGCGGCGAAGATCGCACGTTGAGCGGCCATGAAGCGCTGCCTTATCGCCCTGCCCGTTCTCTTTCTCTCAGCATGCGGGCCCGAGCCGCGCGACGCGCCGACCGACGGCGACGCCGTCCAAGCCCGCGCTCAGGAGGCCCAGACCGCCAGCCGCCGCACCGGCGCCGAGATCCAGGACCGCGCTCTGAACCGCGTCGTCCGCGCGGTCTACCTCTGCAATAACGGCGAGCGTCTCTCGGTCGACTTCGACAATCCGCGCGAGATGGCCACGGTGCGCAACTCCAGCGGCGAAGCCGTCGACCTGTATCAGGAGCGCGCGGGCTCCGGCATCTGGTACCGCGCCTCGGGCTACGAGCTGCGCGGCGCGGGCGCCATGGCGACCTGGACGGCCGACGGACGCGAACCGACCGACTGCCGCGCCGTCGACTAATCGTCGATGTCAGGCCGCCTCTGAGGCGAGGAACGCCATAACGGCGTCCGCGTCCACGTTCCGCGCTATGTGAGCGCGCCCGATGCCGTCGGCCAGCACCAGCGTCAGTCGCCCGCCTTCGGCCTTCTTGTCGGTCGCCATGCGCGCGGTCAGGGCCGATGCGGAGAATCGACGGACTTCCGTCAGCCGCGTCGGCAGCCCGGCCGCCGAGAACACCGTTGCGACCCGCTCCGCGTCCTGGATCGAACACAGGCGTTGATGCACGGAAAAGCGGAACGCCAGGCAGCAGCCCAGGGCCACCGCTTCGCCGTGCGTCAGCTTCGTCTCGTCGAAATCGAGCTCGGCTTCCAGGGCATGGCCGAAGGTGTGACCCAGATTCAACAGGGCGCGGCGCCCGGCTTCCTTTTCGTCCTGGCCCACGATGGCGCTCTTGATCTGGACCGAGCGAACCACGGCCTGCTCCAGCGCCGCCGTGTCGCCCCTCGCGCCGGCCGCGCCCTCCCCGGCCAGCCAGTCGAAGAAGTCCCCATCGCACATCAGGCCGTGCTTCAGCACCTCGGCCCAGCCGGACCGCACTTGCCGCTCGGGCAAGGTCGCCAGCACGTCGATGTCGGCCAGCACCAAGCGGGGTTGGTGAAAGGCGCCGATCAGGTTCTTGCCGCGCGGCGTGTCGATGGCGGTTTTGCCGCCGACCGAGGAGTCCACCTGCGCCAGCAGGCTAGTCGGGATCTGCACAAAGTCGATGCCGCGCATGTAGAGCGCCGCCGCCAGGCCCGCGAGGTCGCCGACCACCCCGCCGCCCAGGGCGATGACGATGTCGGTCCGATCCAGCCCCATGGCCAGCATCCGGTCCAGCACGCGCTCCAGCTCCGAAAAGGACTTGGACGCCTCGCCCGCCGGAACGGTGATCAGACGCGGCCGCACGCCCGTCGCCTCCAGAGCGGCCATAAGCGCGGGTGCGTGCAGGGCGGCGACGGTCTCGTCGCTGACGATGACGGTGCGGCCTCGCGCCAGCGGCGCGACGTGCTCGCCAGCCCGGCCAAGCAGACCCCGGCCGACGATCACCTCGTACGGGCGGAAGCCGCCGCCGTGGACGGTCACGCGGGTCATGTCGAGGCATCCTGTGTGAAACGGTCCAGCGCGGAGACGATGGCGTCCACCGCTTGGGCGTGAGACCCCGCGCCCACATCCACGGTGATGTCGGCCTGGGCGTAGAGCGGATAGCGCGCCTCGGCCAGCTCGCTCAACGCCTTCACAGGGTCGCGGCCGCGCAGCAAGGGCCGGGTGTCGCGGCGCTGAACGCGCTGAGCCACCACGCCGAGGTCGGCGCGCATCCAGACCGTCACAGCGCGGCTCTTCAGCGCTTCACGGGTCGAGGCGTTCAGGATCGCGCCGCCGCCGGTCGCCAGGACCATGGGCGGACCGTCAAGCAGGCGGCGGATCACGCGGGCCTCGCCGGCGCGGAACTCGGCTTCGCCCAAGCTGGCGAAGATTTCAGCGACGTTCATGCCGGCGGCCGATTCGATCTCGGCGTCGCCGTCAGCGAACGGCAGGTCCAGCCGTTGAGCCAGACGACGTCCGACCGTGGATTTTCCCACACCCATCAGGCCGATCAAGGCTATGGTGCGGTCCGGCCGCCAAACGCGTGCGGTCACGGGCGCGGCTCGCAGCGATTGGGGACAGGCGTGGTCAAGACGGCGGACATGGTCGGTCCATCCTCTACACCAAGCGCCGCCCCGCGCCACAGGGCCGGCGACGGAGCGCAACCGTGACGCCGCAGATCGAGGCCTTTCTCGAGATGATGGCGGTGGAACGCGACGCGTCGCCTCACACTCTTTCCGCCTATGCCAGAGACCTCGCCGATGCCGAGACGCACTTGGCGGGAGGCCTGATGAAAGCCGACGAAGGAGCAGTCGAAGCCTGGTTCGCGGATTTGGGACGCAGGGGCCTGTCAGCGGCGACCCAGGCGCGGCGCCGCTCGGCCGTGCGCCAGTTCTGCCGCTTCGCCCTGGCCGAGGGCTGGCGGCCCGACGATCCATCACGCCGGCTGGAGGCCCCGCGCCAGGGCCGCGCCCTGCCCAAGGTGCTGTCGCGCGACGAGATCGAGCGGCTGCTCTCCTCGGCCGAAACCGTCGAGGGGCACGGCGCGCTGCGGCTGCGAGCCCTGATGGAGCTGACCTACGCCTCAGGCATGCGCGTTTCGGAGGTGCTGGCGCTCAAGGTCGAGGCCGCGCGGCGCGACCCGGCCTTCCTGATCATCAAAGGCAAGGGCGGCAAGGAGCGCCTCGCGCCGCTGAACGCCACGGCGCGAGAGGCGGTCAAGGAGTGGCTTTCGGCGCGCGACGCCGCCCGCAAGCCCGAGCGGCCCGACAGCGCCTGGCTGTTTCCGTCGCATGGCCGCAGCGGCCATCTGACGCCCCGCCGCTTCGCCCAGTTGCTGAATCAGGCGGCGATCCGCGCCAACATCGATCCGGCCCGCGTCAGCCCGCACGTGCTGCGCCATGCGTTCGCCACCCATCTGCTTGAAGGCGGGGCCGACCTGCGCATTGTGCAGACCCTGTTGGGCCACGCCGACATCTCGACCACCCAGATCTACACCCACGTCGCCGTCGACCGTTTGGCGGAGGCGGTACGCGCCAACCACCCCTTGGCGAGAGACGATTGAACCCGCGCTTGCCCGGGGGCGTTGAGGCCTCTAGGTTCCGCCGCCTTTCGTGACGCGCCGCGCGCGCCTGAATCCGGACGCCCAATGGCCACCCACTACCTCGAATTCGAAAAGCCCATCGCCGAGCTTGAGGCGAAGATCGAGGAGCTGTCGCTGCTGGCCCCCACGGCTGGGTCGTTCGACTCCGAGATCGCCGGCCTGAAGAAGAAGGCCGACCAGCTTCGCAAGAAGACCTACGCCGACCTCGATCCCTGGATGAAGACCCAGGTTGCGCGCCATCCGCAACGGCCGCACTTCGTCGATTATGTCGCAACCCTCTTCACCGATTTCATGGAATTAAAGGGCGACCGTCAGTTCGGCGATGACCAGGCGATCCTGGGCGGCCTGGCGCGCTTCCGGGGCCAATCCGTCGTGCTGATGGGCCATGAGAAGGGCCATGACACCTCCAGCCGCCTGACCCACAACTTCGGCATGGCGAGGCCGGAAGGCTATCGCAAGGCGGTCCGTCTGATGGACATGGCCGAGCAGTTCGGTCTGCCTGTTCTGACGTTCGTCGACACCGCTGGCGCCTATCCGGGCTTGGGCGCCGAGGAGCGCGGTCAGGCCGAGGCCATCGCCCGCTCGACCGAGCGCGGCCTGACGCTGGGCGTCCCCTCCATCGCCACCATAACCGGCGAAGGCGGATCGGGCGGGGCCATCGCCATCGCCGCGGGCAACCGCGTGCTGATGCTGGAGCATTCCATCTATTCGGTCATCTCGCCCGAGGGCGCGGCCGGCATTCTGTGGCGCGACGGGGCCCGCGCCCGCGACGCCGCCATGGCCATGAAGATCACCGGGCCCGACCTGATCGGACTGAAGATCGTCGACCGCCTGATCCCCGAGCCTACCGGCGGCGCCCACGCCGATCGCGACGCGGCGATGAAGAACGTCGGCGATGTTTTGGCCGAAGAGCTTCAAGGTCTTTCGGGCCTGTCGCCCGAAGAACTGCGCAAGCAGCGGGCTGATCGCTTCTACGCCATCGGCGCCCTGAGCTGAGTGCTGCTGGGTTGATCACCCGCGGCGAACGGCGTTAACCCGGCGTCCATCCGCCGCTGAGAGGCTGCGCGGGTGTGCAGGAAGGGCTCGATGATTCGCATGCACGGACAGCGGCCATGAGCGAGGTCGGCGAAAACCTGCGCGAAAGCGCAGTGTTCAACCTGTCCGGCGCCGTGACCATGGTCATCGACGATTCCTCGTTTTCGATGGACCTAACCACCCACGCGCTGCTCGGGTTCGGCATCAAGACGCGCTACGCCTGCCACAGCGCCGAAGAAGCTGTGGCCATCCTCAAAGATCACAACGTCGACCTGATCATCGTCGACTGCGAAATGCCCGGCATGGACGGCTATGAGTTCGTGCGCTGGCTGCGCCGGTCCGGCCTGGAGCCGAACGCCTTCGCCCCGGTCATCATGACGGCGGGCCACGTGCGGCGGAACCGGGTGACCGAGGCCCGGGACTGCGGCGCCAACTTTCTGATCACCAAGCCGTTCAGCGCCGCCGCCCTGCTGGAGCGCGTCATCTGGGTAGCGCGCGACACACGGCCCTTCATGGAAGTCGGCGACTATTTCGGACCCGACCGGCGATTCCGCGAAGGCTCGCCGCCCGGCGAGGAGCGCCGCGCTGACAAGATCCGTCTAGCCAAAATGAAGGCGGAACAGGCCGCCGCCGCCGCGACCGAGACCCAGGAGGCGTCATGACCGTCGTCACGCGCATACCGCGCAAGTCCCGCCTGTCGTCCATCATCGACCAGCCCGGCGGCGTCAGCGTTGGCGTGGCCCTGACCCAGGCGCGCGCCAATCTCCAGACCTTTCAGGCGCAAAGCCAGGCCATCGTGGCCGAGCGGGTAGCCGAGCTCGCCGCCATCACGGCGCCCACGACGCTTGAGGAAGCCTTCCAGAAGCGCGAGCAGGCCTACGCCGCCGCCAGCTCGGTCATCGACGCCGCCGGCCCGTTCGAACTGACCGACATCTGCGCCGCCGCCGCCGGCTTGTGCGATCTGGTGGACGCCGCGCGGGCCGACCGCATCTTCGACTGGCGCATCGTCACAGTGCACGCCCAGGCGCTGCGTCTGATGCTGACCCTGCCGCCGGAAGCCGCCGAAGCGCGCCAGCAGATTCTTGAAAACCTCAAGCAGGTGCTGCTGCACAAGCTCGGCGCGCGCGAGGACTAGCCCTGCATCACGTTGGCCTTGGCGCCGCGTGTCTGCTTGCGCCACAGGGAAGCGTATTCGCCGCCGACATGAGCGACCAGTTCATGGTGTGCGCCGCGCTCGACGATCCGCCCCGCCTTGAGCACCAGAATCTGATCCGCGTCGGCGATGGTCGACAGACGGTGGGCGACCACCAGCGTCGTGCGTCCCGAGCGCGCTCGGCGCAGCGTCTTCTGGATCGCGGCCTCGGTGCGGCTGTCGAGGGCGCTGGTGGCTTCGTCGAGGATCAGCACGCACGGGTCGGCCAGCAAGGCGCGCGCGATGCCGACGCGTTGGCGTTCGCCGCCTGACAGCTTCAGGCCGCGCTCGCCGACCCTAGTCTGAAGCCCGTCTGGGAGACCACGGATGAAGTCCGCCAGCTCGGCCGCCTCGGCCGCGCGCCAGATCGCCGCCTCGTCGCTTTCGGGGCGCGCGAAGGCGATGTTGGAGGCCAGGGTGTCGTTGAACAGGGCCACGTCCTGCGGCACCAGGGCGACGGCGGCGCGCAGGGATTCCTGCGTCACGCCGCGCAGATCATGGCCATCGATCCGCACCGCGCCGGTCTGGGGGTCGATCAGACGCATCGCCAGCTTGACGATGGTCGACTTGCCCGCGCCCGACGGGCCGACCAGGGCTGTCGTAGTGCCGGGCCGGGCGATGAAGCTGACATCGTCCAGCCCGCTGGAGCGCGCGTCGTGCTGGAATCCCACGGCGTCGAACTCGATCTCTGCGCCGCTGGCGTCGGCCGGTCGAGGCAAGGGGTGGGCGTTCGGAGCGTCGGCGACCTGCGGCGCCTGACGCGTCACCTTCAGCATCTCCTCCATATCAATGAAAGATTGGCGAATTTCTCGAAAGGCAAAGCCGAGGATGTTCAGCGGCGCATACAGCGAGATCATGATCAGGACGGCGGCCGTCACATCGCCAGGGCCCATTCGCCCGGCCGCCGCCTCGAAGCCCGCCATGACCGCCATGACGCCCAGACCGACGTTCATGATCAGGCCCTGGATCATGTTCAGCAGGGCCAGCGAGCTGTTGGCCTTCAAGGCCGCATCGCCATAGGCGCCTAGCGCCCGGTCGTAGTCGCGCGCCGCGCGGCCTTCGGCTCCGAAAGACTTGACCGTTTCGTAGTTCAGCAGGGCGTCGACCGACAGCCCCGCCGCCTCGGAATCCGCCGCGTTCATGATGCGACGGTGCTCCAGCCGCCAGTTGGACAGCACGAAGGTGGCGACCGCATAGACCGCGACCACCACGACGGCGACTGCGCCGAACCGCCAGTCGTACTTGCCTGCCAGGACCCCGGCGGCCAGCACGAGCTCAAGCCCAGTCGGCACCAGGTTGAAAGCCAGCACCCGCAGCAGGAAGTCGGTTGCGCGCGAGCCCCGGTCGACGGTGCGCGAAAGGCTTCCGGAACGCTTGGTCTGGTGAAAATCCAGCGACAGGTTCAGGGCATGGGCGAAAGTCTCGGCCGCGGCCCGCCGCTGAGCGGCCTGACGGACCGGAGCGAAAACCACGTCAGACAGCTGCGGCGTGGCGGACGACAGAAACCGCACCAGAGCCCAGCACACCGCGAAGGCGGCGAAGCCCCAGCCGACCGCGACCGCCGCGCCCTGCCCGGCCGCCAGATGATTGACCGCCGCGCCCAGCATCAGCGGCGCCAGCACGCCCAGCCCCTTGCCCGCCAGCGTCAGCCCGATGGCGGCCGCTAGCCGCCAGTGCAGGCCTGGCGCGCCGGAGCGGCCCACCAGACGCACCAGATCGGCCAAGGCGTCGAAGGGGCGTGGCGTTTCGGGCGCGTCAGCCGCCGGCACAGCCCGCGTTTCCGGAGCGCCGCGTCGCCCGCCCGATCGTTCACCACGCATGCTCATGGCCGGGCATATGGCGGTCGCGACGCTCGGGGGGAAGCATCATTCATGATGGCCGCCTGTTGCGCTCGCGCAACAACTGCGCCGTGGACAAAACGCAACTTGAAGTACAGTGTCGGCGCCAGAGGGGGAGGTTCTCATGGCTACGGCTTATTCGCCGGCGCGCGCAGCGCATTTGCAGACGGGCTTTCGACCGCTTGAGGAGCGCGCCTTCATGCGGGCTGGCGCAGTAGCGGGTCAGGCCAACGAAGATATATCCTCGATCAGGCGTTCCACCGCCTCTACCTCGGTCGCCCATGAGCAAACGAATCTGACCGAGCCGTCGTCGAAGCGGTAGCAGCCCCAGCCCATCGCATTCAGCCGGGCGTGCGCCGCCTCGTCCATGCGCACAAAGACCGCGTTGGCCTCGACCGGGTGGGCCAAGGCGAAGCGGCTGCGTTCGGCGACGCCCTCGGCCAGCCGCCGGGCCATGGCGTTGGCGTGGGCTGCGCCGTCCTCCCACTCCCCGCTGTCCAGCAGCCCCAGGATGGGCGCCGACAGGAACCGCGTCTTGGAGGCGGTCTGACCGGCCTGCTTCAGGCGATTATCCAGACGGCGCGCCAACGACCTGTCGAACACCACCAGCGCCTCGGCGCAGTTGGCACCGGCCTTGGCCCCGCCGAACACCAGGATGTCGACGCCCATCCGCGACACGTCTCTCAGGTCGAACCCGGCGGCGGCCGCATTGGCCAGCCGCGCCCCGTCCATATGCACCTTCAGCCCCGCCGCCTTGGCCGGTTTGATCAAGGCCTCCAGCTCTTCGAGGGAGTAGACCGTGCCGTATTCGGTGGACTGGGTCAGGCTGAGCGCGCCGGGCGGCTGGCGGTGGCCGACCTCGGGCTCCGCAAGCGCGGCCGACAGGGTCAGGGGGTCGATCTTGCCCGAAAAGCCCGGCAGGCCGATCAGCCCCACGCCATGGCCGAAGAAGCCCGGCGCGCCCGTCTCGTCGGTGCAGATGTGGGCGGCGTGATGCGCCAGGACCGCCTCGTGCGGCTGGGCCAGCATGGACAGGGCGATGGCGTTGGCCGCCGTGCCGCTGAAGACGAAGCGCACCTCTGCGTCGGCGTCCAGGCGGGCGCGCACAGCGTCCGCGGCGCGGGCGGTGACCTCATCCGCGCCATAGGCGCGCGCATATCCGCCATTGGCCGTGCTGAACGCCGCGAGCGCAGCCGGCGCCATTCCGGCGGTGTTGTCAGACCCAAAGTCGTAGCGCACGTCTCAATCTTCCTCATTATCCGCGGCCGAGCGCGTCTCAGCCTTGGACCTTGCCTTCTCCTCGGCTGTGCGCACCGTAACCACCGGCATGACATCCTCATCGCCGTAGGGAACGGCGACCTGATGCGGGAAGGGAATCTCGATGCCGGCCTGATCCAGGGCCGTCTTGCCGTTCTCCATCAGATCCGCCTTGGTCTGCCACCAGTCTCCGACGTCGACCCAGGCGTGCAGGGTGATCTGGACCGAGCTGTCCAGCAGGCCGGTGACGCCCGTCCAGGGGTGCGGGTCGGCCAGGACGTTCGGATGTGACGCCGCCGTGTTCGCCAGCACGTTTCGCGCCGCCTTCAGGTCGTCGCCGTATCCGACGGTGAAGTTGATCTCGATGCGCCGCGTTTTCTGGCCCGTCAGGTTGGTGACCACGTCGCTCAGCACCTTGGCGTTCGGGATGACGATCTTGTGGTTGTTGGCGTTCGACAGCTGGGTGGTGAACAGGTCCAGGCGCTGAACGGTGCCCGAGACATTGGCGATCTCCACCACCTCCCCCACGCGATAAGGTCGCAGCACCAACAACATGACGCCGGCCGCCACATTGGACAGCGTGCCCTGCAAGGCCAGGCCTACCGCCAGCGACGCGGCGCCCAGCACGGCGATGATGGAGGTGGTCTGCACGCCCAGTCGCTGCAGGACGGCGATCAGGCCGATGATCAACACGACCACCCGGACGACCTGCACGGCGAAGCTGAGAACGGTCGGATCGTGGCGGAAGCCCCGCACCTTCGACAATGCCCGCCGGGCCGCGCCGGACGCCCACTTGGACGCGATCACCGTAGCGATCAGGATCAGCAGGGCGATGGTGAGATTGACCGCGAAGTCGCCGGCCAGGTCGGCCAGTTTGATCAGCACGGCGCGATCGACCGCCACGGCGCGTTCGCCAGCGTCGACGACGCGATCAACGGATTGCATCAGAGGCAGGGTCATGAATCGGGTCTAGCGCCTGGCGCGGGGAATGGAAGACCGATCAGTCTTCAAGCGGCCGGGCGACACGCCCGCCGCCGCTCTCGATGGCGTCCAGCAGGTCCATGACGGAATCCAGCGTGTCGGCTTCCCGCGCGGGCTTGTCCCAGCGGATGCGGCTGACGCGTGGGAAGCGCATGGCCACGCCCGACTTGTGGCGGGGCGACCGCTGAAGTCCTTCGAAGGCGATCTCCAGCACCAGACCGAAGTCCCGCTCGGCGCGAACCGCACGCACGGGCCCGAAGCGGTCGGTGGTGTGGTCGCGCACGAACTTGTCGATCTGCTTCAGCTCTTCGTCGGTGAAGCCGAAATAGGCCTTGCCGACCGGGGTCAGCGCCCCCTCCTCGGTCCAGACGCCGAAGGTGTAGTCCGAATAGAAACTGGAGCGTTTGCCGTGCCCGCGCTGGGCGTACATCAGGACCGCGTCGATGACATGCGGGTCACGTTTCCACTTGAACCACGGCCCCTTGGGGCGGCCGGCCACATAGGCGCTGTCCCAGCGTTTCAGCATCAGGCCTTCGGCTGCGGCGCCCACCGGCGGATCGGCCCTGAGCCGGGCCAGGGTCGGCCAGTCCTCATAGGGCACGACCGGCGACAGATGCAGCCTTGGACCGCCGTCGGCGACCAGAGCCTCCAGCTGCGCGCGGCGGTCGCGCAACGGCCGATGCCGCAGATCCTCGCCGTTCAGCGCCAGCAGGTCATAGGCCACCACCGCGGCCGGATAGGCCGTCATCATCTTGGCGTCGACCGTCTTGCGGTTCAGCCGCTGCTGCAAGTCGCCGAAGGGTGCGACCACGCCGTCGCGCCAGACCACCAGTTCACCGTCCACCGCGCCTTCGAACGCCAGCCCCTCCATGACGTCGGGAAAGGCGCCGGAAATCTCGTCGCCCGTGCGCGAATAGAGCCGCTGAACGCCGCCCTCCATTACGGCTTGAACGCGGATGCCGTCCCATTTCCACTCTGCGGCGTAGTCGACGGGAGCCAGTCGGTCGAAATCCACCGCCTCGTCCAGGGCTACAGCCAGCATCACCGGTCGGAACCGGCCCGGCGCGTCCGGGCTGGGCCGCTCGGCGCGGCCTTCCAGCCAGGCGAACAGGTCTTCGTAGGGCGGATCGACAGCGTGCCAGACCTCTTCGATGTCCGCCGCTTCGACCGGGGATAGGGCCGTGGCCGGCGCGTCGCCTTCCGGCGAAGGCGAGCCCGCGATCTCGACCGGGCGGATCATCGCCGCCGCCGTCTTGGCCAGACGCGCCGACAGCCCGACCCGCAGGGCGCCGGTGACGAGCTTGAGCAGCGCCCAGCGCCCTTTGGGCTCCAGCGCATCCAGCCAGCCTTCGATCAGGGGCCGCACCTCATTGCGCCCCGCGCGCGACAGCGCCTCGACCACTTCCGACAGTTCGGGCTCGCGGTTGGGGCGATAGGCTGGATCGCGCGGCCAGATCAGTGCGACCGTCTCGGCCAGATCGCCGACATAGTCGTAGGACCAGCCGAACAGCACCGGGTCGACCCGCCCTTCGACCGCTTTGCGGATCATGGCCGGCTTGGCGGCCGCGAAGCTGAGCTCGCCGGTCAGGGCCGCCAGGGCCCAGCCGCGGTCGGGATCGGGCGTGGCCTTCAGATAATCGCGCAGCAGCACCAGCTTGGCGTTGCGCGAAGCGGTCAGCGACAAACGATCCAGCAGTTCGGCAAAGGCGCGCATGGGTCTGGGCTCAAAACCTTCGCCCAGTTAAGGTTCCGATCAGGCGGCCAATGACTCGGCTTCGCCTCCAGCCCGCACCAAGGCCCGGCCGCCGCGCGCGCGGCCCATCAAGCCGGCCAGAGCGGCGAAGTCGATGGGCTTGTTCAAATAGGCGTCGGCGCCTGCGTCGATGCCCGCCTGATGGTCTTCCGTTCTCGCCGAGGCCGACAGCACGACAATCGGCGTATCGACATTGGCCCCGCTCTCGCGGATCAGCCGCGTAGCGGTGAGCCCGTCCATCACCGGCATGTTCACGTCCATCACGATCAGATCGAACCGCTCCGCCACGGCCATCCCGACCGCGACCTGGCCGTTCTCGGCAGTCAGAGCTGCATGACCGGCGGAGCCAAGCCAGGCTTCCAAGATCATGCGATTGACCGGGTGATCCTCGACCACAAGCACGCGAAGGGTCTCGCCGTCCGCTATTTCGGCCTCGATGACCTCGGCGGTCTCTAGGCGGCCCCACTCCACAACCTCGGCTTCACATGTGAAGGTGAAGGTCGAGCCCTGACCCAGGGCGGACGTCACATGGATATCTCCGCCCATGATGTTCGCCATTCGCCGAGCGATGGTCAGGCCCAGGCCCGTGCCGCCGAACCGGCGCGTGGACGAGGCGTCCACTTGGGTGAAGGGTTGAAACAGCCGGTCCAGGTCTTCGGGCGCAATGCCGGCTCCGCTGTCACGCACCTCGAACTCGAAGCCGACGCGACGTTCGGTGATCCGTCGAGCGCGAACCGTGTAGCGGACCTCGCCGGCGTCGGTGAACTTGACCGCGTTCGAGAGCAGATTGTGGATGACCTGGCAGACCCGCAACGGGTCTCCGCGCACGACCGCCGGAAGATCGCCCTCGACAACACTGATGAAATTCAAACCCTTGGCTTCGGCTTGAGCTTCGAACGGGCCGCTCACACGACGCTGGAGCTCGGCCACGGCGACATCCACGACGTCAAAGGTCATCTTGCCGGCCTCGATCTTGGTCACATCGAGGATGTCGTTGAGCAGGCTCAGAAGGTTATCGCCCGAATTTCGGATGATGGACAGATACTCGCGCTGAACCCCCTCCAGTCGGGTGGACGACAAGAGCTGCGCCGCGCCTAGAACGCCGTTCATCGGCGTCCGCAACTCGTGGGAAATGACCGCGAGGAAGTTGGACTTGGCTTCATTGGCCGCGTCCGCACGATCGCGCGCGGCCTCCAGTTCTTCAATCAGGTGCGCCTGATGTTCCTGGAAGGCGCGGATACGCTCTTCCCTAAGGAGCGTCATGGTCACGAGAACGAACAGAGAGGCGGCCACGAAGGGAATGGTGGCCAGCACCGGCCAGAACAACGGCCCGCCCCAGAGGCTCATCAGGATGACGACCGTGGCCGCCCCGTAAGGGGAGGAAATGACGATCGCCTGACGCGGCGAACTGCGTAGCTGCGCGAAGACCAGCACGTAGCCCGTGATGATCAGTGCGACCCCCAGGGCATGGCCAAAGGGGTGGTTCGAATACCATGCCAACATCGGCGCGACCGCCCAGACACAGGTGGTCACCGTGGCGACGGCCGGGAAGATCAGGCCCCAACCCGCGCCCACGCGTGCGCTGAGCCGTCGCTCCACCAAACTGCGAAGGCCGCCGGCGGTCAGTGTCGCGGCGAACCAGACAAGCGCCGGCGTCCAGCCGATGGTGGCGCCGAGCCCCAACCCCCAGCTGGCGATGATGAGATAGCGCAGGTACTGCGTCTGGAGAATTGCGGTCAGAGCCTGGGCCGCCTCGCTGGGTCTCTGGCCCGCGATCTTGTCGACGACGCCGTCTGCTCCCACCATTGGTTGTTCCCCGTGATCCCATTCAGCCGGAGCGGACGCTGGCGCAAAAGACTGAAGACCAGATGAACGCCGTTCCTTACAGAACCTCCCCGGGTGTGGACGCTCGGATCGACAGGGCGTGAACTGGGCCTGCCAGTTCGTCGCGCAAAAGATCGTTGATCATGCGCTGGCGCGCCACTCGCGACTGTCCTTCGAAGACATCCGACACAACCGTGAGGTTGAAATGGCTCTCGCCGCCTTCGCGCGCGTCCATGCCGCCCTCGTGATGGTGGCCGGCGTGGCGGCCGCTGTCATCCTCGATCTCCAGCACCTGCGGCTGAAGCGCCGCAGTCAGTTTTTCGCGGATAATCGTCGCAATCGGGCCTTCGGCCATGGCGTCTTCCTTGATGGCGTCCAAATCGACCTTACACTTCAGGCGATGGCCGCGTCGTTTCAATACAAGCCCCGCTTCACCGACATTCGCGTGAAGCCGCCCAAGCCGGAGGACGAGGCTGCGGAAGCCGACGTCCTGCGCCTGAAACCCGGTGAGAAGCCGTGCCAGTGGCCAGACTGCAGCCGGCCGGCGTCGGCACGCGCGCCGAAGTCTCGCGAACGCCTGAACGATTTTTACGATTTCTGCCAAGGCCACGCGGCCGAATACAACAAAGGCTGGAACTTCTACGCCGGCATGAGCGAGGGGGAAATCCGCGCTGCGCAGGAGAATGAGGCCATGACGGGTGGCCGCCCAACCTGGGAGATGAAGGCGGGCAGAGCCAGCCGCGAGGCCGCCGCCTTCGCCGCGAAGATGGGCACAGCCAATAATGCGGGCACAGGATCGTGGCGCGACAGTTTTGGTCTGTTCGGCCGGCGCGGCGACCAGGCCGGCAAGGCTCCAACTGACGACCGACGCATCGGCAAGCTGGAACGCGGCGCCCTTGCTGATCTCGATCTGGAGCCGGGCGCCGATAAGAGCCTCATCAAGACGCGCTACCATGAACTGCTCAAGCGCTGTCACCCCGACACCAACGGAGGCGACAGAGCGGCTGAAGAGAAGCTGCAGCGTGTGATCAAGGCCTGGAAGACATTGAAAAAGGCCGGCCTGACCTGAGGCCGCGCCCCACCGCGTGAGTTCAGTCGGCGGGCCGGCGTCAGAAGCCTTTCGCGATCTCAAGCGTGATCACACGTCCTCTGGGATCGGCGACGACGGGGTCATACCCCAAGGCGAACTGAGCAAGCGGAGGGTCGCGATCGGTCAGGTTGCGGACGAAAATCCTCGCCTCGAGTCGGTCGTCAACCACCCGCGCGTAGCTCAAGTCCAGCACTGCGGAACTGCCGATATCCGTCCGTGTGATCCCGCTACGGTCATTGCGGTAGCCGTGAGTATAGCGCGCAGCCAGATTGATCCGATCGCGCGCGCCATGCCAGCCGAGGGTCGCCTCTCCGCGATTGCGCGGCATGGAGCGGGCCAAGGTGGTCAGATTGGTCGAGCCGACCGCCGAAAGCGCGGCGGCCCCGGGCGTCAGGCGTATGTCGTAGCGATCGATATAGGTCCAGGTCGCCGCCACGGCGAGTACGCCAGCGCCAAGCGGGCGCTCATGGCGAAGGGCGAAGTCGAGCCCCTGGGTCTTCACGGCTGAAGCGTTGATAAAATCCAGGGCGACGAAGGTCAGGGCGCCGCTCGGCGAACGGGTTAGACGATTCTGCGCGGACGTGCCGGAAAGGCCTTCAGCCGTATCGCGGGCCGCCTGGTCGATGACGGCCTGGGCCGACCGCTTGACCACTAGGTCCTCATATTCGAACCGCCAGGCGTCCAGCGTCAGCGTGAAACCCGTGCTCGGCGTCCACACGGCGCCAAGGCTCAGGCTATTTGATCGCTCAGGCCTCAGGTCGCGATCGCCAGACGTCAAGGTGTTCACGAAGACAAAGGCGCCGCGGTCGAAAACGGAAGGCTGAGACGCTTGCGCGCCCTGGGTGGTGAACACGGTCGGGGCCTTGAATGCGCGGCCCCATGACGCCCTCAGCGCGAGGTCTCGCACGGCCAGCCAGCGGGCGGCGATCCGTGGACTGAGCGCGTCTTGGCCTCCTTGCGCTTCTTTTCGCAACGCGGCCTGCCCTTCAAGACGATCACCCAGCCGCGCCCGCGCCTCGGCATAGACAGCCCAGGCGCGCTGGCGTCCGTCAAAATCAGGAGAGAAGCCAGCGGTTAGAAGCTCTCCGGCATTCACCAGATCGCTCCAGTCCTGACGGAACTGGCTCTCGCGCACCTGTGCGCCGACCACCAAATCCAGAGCCCCCCAGTCCCGCTCAAGCACGGGTCGGTCCGCCTGGACGTCAGCCGTGGACAGTGTTGAGGCGCCGCGCAGGCCGGTGGAGCCGATCAGGCTGGCGATCAGTTGCGGGCTGTTGGCCGTCCCTGTGCCCAGAAAAGCGCTGCCGAACGGATTGAAATAGACGCACCCGCCTACACCGGGCACGCCGGCCACCGCGTCGCATCCCGCCCCACCCAGCCCGCTCAGCGCATTCTGCAGCGCGGAGCCGATCACATCGGGCTTGTCATAAGCCACGTTCTGGCGGCTCGCCGTCGCAGAGGCCGCCCAGCGCCAACCCGACGCCTGTCCGGACGCGCCGCCGGCCAGCCGCCAGGTTCGATAATCGAAATCGGCGTATGAGGCGCCCGCCTCCGCACCCAGCAGCCGACCGCGGAACTGGACCGCCTCGTTGAAGGGATTGTCGGGATGGCCGGCCGGAACCGTCAGACTACGCGCCAGAATAGGCAGAGATGGCGACTGGCGCGCCCGAGTGTAGGTATCCGAGCCAGCGGCCTGAATCCACAGATCGACCGGTCCCGCCGCCGCGCGTAAATCGGCGAACAACTGAGCGCGCGTCTCTTCGGGAGCCAGGTCGAAAAAGTCGGAATAGTCCAGCCGGCAGAAGGTGTCGCCGGGCCCCGTGCGAAACGCTTCGCTAAACGCGGGATTGTCGCAGTCAGGGTCCGGCGCGAACGCGTTTGCGCTCGGGCGGAAATAGGATCCCGGCTGACCGTAGCTCGTCACCGCCGTCCACGGCGCGCGGCCATAACGTTCCGCCTGAGTGTAGTCGCGCTCGTCAGACGCCAGGGCCGAACGATGGAAGTACGAAGCCGCCAGCGTCAGATCGGCGTCACCAAGCCGCAGACCCGCAAGCCCCTGCAGGGTCGTCTCGCCGAACCCGCGACCGAAACCGTGCTGCGCCCGAAGCTCCGGCCGCTGCACCGCACGGCGGGTGACGAAGTTGACGACCCCGGCCACGGCGTCGGAACCATACAAGGCGGAAGCGCCGTCCTTGACCACCTCGACCCGCTGAAGGGCGATTGTCGGTACCAGCGAGTTGATGTCGACGAAGGCCGCGCCGTCGGTCGCAACCACGGCGCTGGTTGTCCAACGCTGTCCGTCGACCAGAACCAAGGTCGAGCCAAGGCCGAGATTGCGCAGGTTGAACTGAGCCGTCCCGGAACTCTGCGGCTGGTTCAGTTGATCGACCTGCGCCTCCGAGCCGGAGTTGGCGGTCAGCCGTTCGACCAGACGTGACGCATCGCCGCCCAGGCCAGTCTGGCCTGTCAGATCCAGGATTTCCACCGGCGCTAAGCGCTGAGCCCCCGCAAGCCGGGATCCCGTCACCACGATCTCGTCGACCTGCTCGACCGGCTGACGCGGAGACTCGACGAGAGACTGGCCCCAGGCAGGCGCGGAGATCAGGCTGGAAACCAGCAACGTCGCACGCAAAGCGGTGCGCCGGCGAATCAGGGCGTGAATCATCGGCGCCCTATAGGCCGGACGGGCCGGCAATGCGACTATGCGCGCTGCCTCAGGCGGCTTGTTCGCTCCAACCGCCAGCGAGGGCCTTGAACACCGTGATTTGCAGGGTCGCCACCTGGCCGTCCGATGCGGCGAGGGCCGCCTCTGCAGCAGCCAAGGTGCGCTCAGCGTCCAGCACGCCGAGGAAGCTGTCAGCGCCCGCGTCGAAGCGCAGACGCGAAAGTCGCGCTGCGTTTGCAGCCTGATCGCGCGCCTCAGCCAGGGCGGCGCGTCGATCCAGTTCGGCCGCATATGCCGCCAGAGCGGTCTCGATCTCTTGCAGCGCGGTCAGGACGGTCTGGTCGAAAGTCGCAAGAGCCGCTTCGGTCGTCGCGCCGGCCGCCGCGATGCGCGCCCGGGCCACGGCCATATTGGGGAAGGACCAGCTGATCAACGGGCCGAAGCTCCAGCGGAACGACGCGTCGTCGCCCAGATCGCCAGCCTCCAGCGCGGTCGAGCCTAGCGATCCCCCCAGGGTGATCGACGGATAGAGCGCGGCTGTCGCCACGTTCACACGTGCGGCTGCGCCGGCCAGATTGCGTTCGGCGCGTCTGACGTCCGGTCGGCGGGCCAGCATAGCCGCGCCGTCTCCGACGGGGATCGGTTGGGCAAGCCGCGGGATGGCGGCGCAGGCGCGGGCCGCCTCGCTGGCCTCAGCGGGCGTAACACCGGTCAGGGTCGCCAGGCGGAACAGCGCGGCTTCGCGCTGAGCGCGCAGCGGCGGAACGGTGGCGAGGGTCGACGCGGCCGCGGACCGGGCGCGGGACACATCCAGCCCAGTGCCGGCGCCGGCATCCAGCAGACGCTGCGTCAGGTCGGCGGTGTCGCGCTGGAGCTCGAGCGTGCGTTCCGCCACGGCGATCTGAGCGTTGAACGCGCAGGCGTCGGCGTAGGCGCGCGCCGTCTCGGCCGCCACGGCCACCCGAACGACGTCGCGGGCGGCCGCAGCCGCATCGGCGTCTGCGCGCGCCGCGCGGATGGCTGAGCCGACCCGGCCGAACAGGTCGATCTCGTATGAAACATCCAGCCCGGCGCTGTAGGCCTCCCCTTCCACCGGCTGGCCCGTGGGCGAGGTCGAGCCCGGCGTGCGGGCCCGCTGGGCGGAGACGCTGAGACCGGTCGTGGGCAGACGGCCCGCGCGGGCTTCCGACAGCGAGGCCCGGACGGCGCGCAGATTGGCCTCCGCCGCCTCCAACTCGTTGTTCTCGGCCAGGGCCTGGGCGACCAAGCCGTCAAGCGTGGCGTCCTGGTACAGCCGCCACCAGTCGTCACGCGGCGCGTCCGGCGTCACGGCCGCGTTCTGCGAGCCGATGAAGGCGCCCGACCCTGAGGGAGGGAGGGTCGGATCGGGCGCCTTCGGCCCGACCGCGCAGCCGGCGACGAGGAGGCTCGAGGCGGCGGCGGTCAGGAACAGGGACCTGTTGAACATCAGGCGTCTCCGGTGCGGCCGGCGGCCGGCGCGGGCTCGTCGGGGTCGTAGGGGTCGTGCGGGGGCGCGCCATAGGTGGTCGGCAGGGCGCGCTCCTTCTCGGGGGGCTTGGGCAGTCGCGCCGCCAGGCCCCGGCAGATAACGTAGAAGACCGGCGTGAAGATCAGGCCGAAGAAGGTCACCCCCAGCATGCCCGACACCACGGCCGTGCCCAGGGACTGACGCATCTCCGCGCCCGGCCCGGTCGCCAGCATCAACGGCAGAACGCCGAAGATGAAGGCGAACGACGTCATCAGGATCGGCCGCAGGCGCGTCCGAGCCGCCGACACGGCCGCGTCGAAGCGGTTCATGCCTTCGTTCTCTTCGGCCTGTTTGGCGAACTCGACGATCAGGATGGCGTTCTTGGCCGCCAGCGCGATCAGAACCACCAGGCCGACCTGGACCAGGATGTTGTTGTCCAGTCCCGCCAGATTGACCCCGATCATAGCCGCCAGCACGCACATCGGCACGATCAGGATGACCGCCAGCGGCAGGGTGAAGGCCTCGTACTGGGCGGCCAGAACCAGGAAGACCAGCAGCACTGCCATGGCGAAGATCACGGACGCCCCGCCCGAGGCAGCCTTCTCCTGCAAGGCCAGGCCCGTCCATTCGTAGCCGAAGCCTTCAGGCAGGGTTTGGTCGGCCATCTGCTCCATGATGGCCAGCGCCTCGCCCGACGACACGCCCGGCGCCGCTTGACCCTGCAGCTCGGCCGCCGGGAACAGGTTGTAGCGCACGATGCGGGCCGGACCGGAGTCCTCGCGCAGGTTGGCCACCGAGCCGATCGGCACCATCGCGCCGGAGGTCGAGCGGACCTTCAGGTTGGCGATGTCGGCCAGGTCGTCGCGATAGGCCGGCTCGGCCTGGGCGGTCACCCGGAAGGTGCGGCCCAGGAAGTTGAAGTCGTTGACATAGGTCGAGCCCAGATAGGTGCCCAGGGTGTTGAACACCTCGGACGGCTGGACCCCCATCATCAGGGCGCGGTCGCGGTCGACGTCAGCCGCGATGCGCGGCGCGCCAGTGTTGTAGGTCGAAAAGACCTGTTGCACCTCGGTCGGCGCCTGGGCCGCGGCGCCCATCATGGCGAAGGTAGCCCCTTCCAATGCGCGGTAGCCTGCGCCGGAACGGTCCTGGACCATCATGTTGAAGCCGTTGCCGGTGCCCAGACCCTGGACCGCTGGCGGCGCGATGACGAAGATCGACGCCTCCTCGATGCCTGCCACAGCCCCGGTGATGGCGCCGGCCAGGGCCGTGGCGCTCTGCTCCTTGGAGCGCTCGCCATAGTCGTTGAGGCGCACGAACAGGGTCGCGGCGTTGGAGCCGAACGAGAAGCTGGAGCCGTCCAGACCGGCGAAGGCGACCATGCCCTCGACGCCTTCGGTCTGGCCGATCAGCTCCTGCGCGCGGTTCATCACGGCCTCGGTGCGCTCGAGCGACGCGCCGGCCGGCAACTGGATCACGCCGATCAGAACGCCCTGGTCCTGATCCGGGATGAAGCCCTGGGGCGTGTCGACCAGGCGCCAGGCCGTCAGGCCCAGAAGGCCGACATAGACGATCAGCACCAGGGTGACCGTGCGCACAAGCCGCGCGGTCAGGCGGCCATAGCGGTCCGACAGCCAGTCGAAGCCTTGGTTGAACTTACGGCCGGCATAGCCGCCGTAATACATCACCGTGCCCCAGGCGCCCTTCTTGCGAGCGTGCGGATCGTGGTCCTTGTGCGGCTTTAGCAGCAGGGCCGCCATGGCCGGAGACAGGGTCAGCGAGACGAACAGGGACACCACCGTCGCCGCCGCGATGGTCACGGCGAACTGGCGATAGAAGATGCCCGGAATGCCCGGCACGAACATGGTCGGTACGAACACCGCCACCAGCACCAGACCGATCGCGATCAGGGCGCCCGACACCTCCTGCATGGAGCGATAGGCGGCCTCCTTGGGGGTCAGACCTTCTCGGATCAGACGCTCGACGTTCTCGACCACGACGATGGCGTCATCGACCACGATGCCGACGGCCAGCACCAGGGCGAACAGTGACAGCGAGTTGATCGAATAGCCGAGCATCAACTGGACGGCGAAGGTGCTGACCAGGGCGATCGGGATGGCCACGATCGGAATGATTGCCGCGCGCCAGTTCTGCAGGAAGACCAGCACCACGATCACGACCAAGAAGACGGCCTCGATCAGGGTGTGCTGAACCGATTCCACCGAAGCGGCGACGAACTCGGTCGGGTTGTAGGCGATGGACACGTCCATGCCCGCCGGCAGTTCGGCCTTGATGGCGTCCAACTCGGCGATGACGCGGTTGGCGGTGCCCAGCGCATTGGCGCCGGGCTGCTGGATGACGGCGACGCCGACTCCCAGCTGGCCGTCGAAATAGCCCTTGATGCCGTAGTCCTGGGCGCCCAGCTCGACCCGCGCCACGTCGCGGACGCGCGTGACGCGGCCTTCGGCGTCCGTGCGGATGACGATGTTGGCGAACTGTTCGGGATCGTCGAGACGGCCCTGGACCTGGATCGGCTGCTGGAAGGCGGCGGCGTTGGTGGCGAACGGCGGCTGGCCGATGGCGCCGGCCGCGGCCTGCACGTTCTGAGCGCGAAGCGCGGTGACGATGTCGGTGGCCGTCAGATTGCGCGCAGCCGCCTTCGCGGGGTCGATCCAGACCCGCATCGAATAGTTGCCGCCGCCGAAGATCTGGACGTTGCCGACGCCCTCGACGCGCAGCAGGCGGTCGCGGATGGTCGAGTTGGCGTAGTTCCCGACATAGTCGTTATCCAGACTGCCGTCCGGCGAGGTCACGCCGGCGATCATCAGGAAGCCGCTCTCTGCCTTGTTGACGATCACGCCGCCCTGACGGACCTGCTCTGGCAGTCTCGGTTCGGCCAGCGCGATGCGGTTCTGAACCAGCACCTGGGCCGCATCCAGATCCGTGCCCGGCTGGAAGGTGACGGTGATCGATACCGCCCCGTCCGAGGTCGAGGATGAGGTCAGATACAGCATCCCTTCGACGCCGTTGATCTCCTGCTCGATCGGCGCCGCCACGGTTTCGGCCACGGTCTCGGCCGAGGCGCCGGGATAGGCGGTGTTCACCGTGATCGTGGGCGGCGCGATCTCGGGGTATTGCGACAGCGGCAGCAGCGGATAGGCGAACATCCCCACCAGGGTGATGAACACCGCGATCACGCCCGCGAAGATCGGGCGGTCGATGAAGAAGCGTGAAATGTTCATCGGATCAGCGCGCCGCCGGAGCCGCGGCCGGCGCGGCGGCGGGGGCCGCCGACACCGTGCCGGAAATCGTGCCGGTCGCGGCCGGCGGGGCATAGGTCACCGGCGTCTGGTCTTCACGCGCTTGTGGCGTGATCGTGCCGTTCTGCGCCTGGACCTTCATGCCCGGCTGAATGCGCTGCAGGCCGTTGATGACCACGCGATCCTGGGCCGTGATGCCCGACCGGATGACGCGCAGGCCGTCCACCAAGGGGCCGAGCTGCACGGCCTTGGCCGTGACCGAGCCGTCGGCGGCCACGACCTGGACCACCCGGCGGGCGGCGTCGGTGCCGATGGCGGCGTCCGGCACGAGCAGGGCGTCATAGGCGGCGGCCCCAGCCACGCGGGCCTGGCCGAACATGCCGGGCTTCAGGAAGCCGTCGGCGTTGGGCACCACGGCGCGCAGGCGAACCGTGCCCGAGCTGGCGTCGATGGCGTTGTCGGTGAAGTCCAGCGTGCCGGAACGGTTGAACGCCGCCTCGTCCTGCAGACGAATGGACACCGGCGCGGCCCCGCTGGCGCGCGCCTGGCGCTGATACTTGAGCAGCAGGGCCTCGGAGCCTTCGAACACGAAATAGATCGGCGAGGACGACACGATGGTCGTCAGCACGTCCGCGGCCGACGAGCCGCCGGCCACTAGGTTGCCCGCGTCCACGCGGCGGTCCGACACGCGGCCCGAGGCCGGAGCGGTCACGCGGGTGAACTCCAAGTTCAGCTGAGCCGTGCGGAGCGCCGCATTGGCGGCGGCGACATTGGCCTGGGCGCCTTCCAGGGCTCCGCGGTTGGCGTCGACCTCGGCCTGCGACACGGCTTGGGCCGCCAGCAGGCCTTCGCTGCGGGTCAGGTTGGCCTGAGCCAGCGTCAGCTGGGCCTGGGCTTGCGACAGCTGGGCTCGCGCCGAGGAGACAGCGGCCTGGGCCGGGCGCGGGTCCAGGGTGAACAGCAGCTGGCCGCGACGCACGAAATCGCCGTCCTTGAAGTGGACCGACTGGATATAGCCGCCGACGCGCGCCTTCACATCGACCGTCTGCACCGCCTCGAACCGGCCGGTGAATTCGTCCTGGTCGACGACCTGACGGGCCAGGGGGTTGGCCACCGTGACCGGCGCGGCCTGGGGCGCGGGGGCCTCTTCGCCACGCGAACAGCCATAAAGCGCGCCCGTCATCATGACGGCCACGGCCAGCATCATCTGCTTGCGCATTCGCGCTTCTCCGTTCGGGAATCCCACAACCGCCGCCGAGGGGAGTCGGCCGGGGTCAACGGGCGATGACTTAGGTGAGCCGCCCCACTCTTGTCAACAGGCGATGACATAGCCATAAGACCCGTGGGGACATTAACGGAGACGCCTGTATTGCCTGGCCCTCAAGCCTGCATCGCGCCGCGCCCGCGCAACGCCGCCGCCACGCGCGCGGCCATCCTGGACGCTGCGCGCACGCGCTTCGCCCGCGAAAGCTATGACGACGTCGGCATGCGCGACCTGGCCCGCGACGTGGGCGTCGATGCGGCGCTGATCAGCCGCTACTTCGGCTCAAAGGACGAGTTGTTCTCCGAAACGCTCGACAGCTGCTCCAAGGGCGGCGACCTTATGGACGGCGACCGCGCCACCTGGGGCGCCCGCGTGGCCGACCAGGTCGTTTACGGCAAGAAGGACGAGCAGGAGGCCCACAACAAGCTTCAGGGCCTTCTGATCATGCTGCGGTCCGTCGGTTCAGCCCGCGCCAACGAACTGGTGAAACAGTCCGCCACGGATCGCTTCTACAGCCCCTTCACCGCCTGGGTCGGGGGGCCGGGCGCGGCCGTGCGCGCCCGCCTGGCCATCGGCCTGATCATGGGGCTGAGCATCAGCCGCGAGATGACCGGCGGCTTCAACCTGTCGCCCGAAGAATGCGAGCAGTTGCGCGACCGGCTGGCGGTCGCGCTCCAGGGCCTGCTCGAGGGCTGAGGCCGCTCAGGGGGCGGCCGGCGCCCCGCTCTGCGGCTTCAGATAGCGGTCCAGCCAGCCAGACATCTCCCACAGGGTGTGCCCGACCGACTCGCGCGCCCGATAGCCGTGCGCCTCCAGCGGCAGGACGACATAGCGCGCCGTCGCGCCCTTGCCCTTCAGCGCCGCATAGAACCGCTCGCTCTGCACCGGGAAGGTGCCGGAGTTGTCGTCCGCCTCGCCGTGGATCAGCAGGATCGGCTCATTGATCCGGTCGGCGTAGGTGAAGGGCGACATGGCGGTATAGGTCTCGGTCGCCTCCCAATAGTCGCGCTGTTCCGCCTGGAAGCCGAAGGGCGTCAGGGTGCGGTTGTAGGCGCCCGAGCGGGCGATCCCCGTGGCGAACAGGTCGGTGTGCGCCAGCAGGTTGGCCGTCATGAAGGCGCCGTAGCTGTGGCCCCCCACGGCGATCCGGCCGCGCTCGGCCACGCCCATGTCGACCACGGCGTTGACCGCCGCCTCGGCATTGGCGCGCAGCTGTTCGATGTAGGTGTCGTTCGGCTCTGCCCCGTCGCGGCCGATGATCGGCATGGCCGGGTTGTCCAGGATGGCGTAGCCCTGGGTCAGCAGGAAGAGGTGGCTGGAGCCGCCCGGCCGCACGAAGCGGTTGCCGGAATCGACCACCTGGCCGGCCACGTCCGCGTCGGTGAACTCCGACGGATAGGCCCACATCAACAGCGGCAGCGGACCGTCGCGGTCCTTGTCGTAACCCGCCGGCAGATACAGCACGCCCGACAGGTTCACGCCGTCGGCGCGCTGATAGGTGATGGTCTGGCGCGTCGCCCCGGCCAGTTGCGGCGCGGGGTCGGGGAAGTTGGTCAGCGCCGTGGGCTGGCCGCCCGACAAGTCGCGGATCTGCAGATTGGCCGGCAGGTCGCGCGTCTCGCGGCGCGTCACGACGCGACGGTTCTGATCGTCCAGGAAGCCCACCAGGGTCTCGTACTCGCCGTCGGCCGAGGTCCACAGGCGCTGGGACTGGCCGCTGGCCAGATCGAGACTGGCCAGGAAGGGGTATTCGCCCTGACGCGTGGCGCCCGCGCCGCTCATCAAAACCCCCTGCCCGTCCGGCGTGAAGCGGATGGTGGAGAAGCCGCGGCCGTTGGGCTGGGTCACCACAGAGCCGGGGTCGTTGTAGCGATCCTGATAGTTGCGCTCGATCAGCACCCGGCCCTGGCCGGGGTTGGACGGATCGACGACGTAGCGGGTCTCGTGACGCGTGTTGAACCAACGGCTGTTGACCATGGCCAGGTCATCGCGCCCCCAGGCGGCGCCGGCGAAGCGCTCGTTCAGATCGATCAGGGTCGTCGGCTGGGCTGTGAAGGGCGCAGCCAGCATGAAGACGCGGTCGCGCACGGTCGCCTCGGCGCGGCTGTCGCCTCCGTCCTGGGCCTCGGTCCAGACCAGGGTGGCCGGCGCATCGGCGCGCCAGCTGATCGAGCGCGGCCCCGGCGCGACGGAGTCGAACGGGGTCGGAATGTTGTCACGCAGCGGCAGGTCCGCCACGCGGTGGACGACCCGACCGTTCAGGTCGGTCACGACGACGTCCGCCGGGAACAGACCGGCCGGCACCACATAGCTGTAGGGCCGCTTGGCCACCGTCTGAAGAATGTGCCGGCCGTCGGGCGCGACCGAGAAGCCCAGAATGACGCCCGCCTGGCCGATCGCCCGAGGCTGACCGTTCAGTGGCGCCAGCATCAGCTGGCCGGTGAAATAGTGGTCGAACAGAGCCTCGTCAGCGGGATCGGTCAGAAGGTCCTGATAGGTGCGGACCGGCGCGGCGCGGCCGCCGGTCTCATCGATCAGCGGACCGGTCGGCGGACGGGTCACGTCCGGCGCGGCGCCGCGACCCGCCGGAATGGCGCGCACGACCAGGCCCGAGCTGTCCGGCAGCCAGTCCATGCCCGACCCCGCCGCCTGGTTCAGCACCGGACCGGTCAGCTTGCGTGCGCGGGCGCTGGCCACGTCGGCGACCCAGAGCTCCAGGCCCTGCGGCGTGTCCATCACCAGGGCCAGGCTCTTGCCGTCCGGCGACCAGCCGCCGGCGGTGAAGCGAGCGTTGGCCGGCAGGGCGACGGCGCGCGGCTGACCCCCTTCGACCGTCTGGAAGCTGAGGCCGGTCAGCCAGGCCGTGCGGCTGTTGGCCGGGCCGTTGTTGCGCGGATTGATGCGATAGCCGCCCAGGCGCAGCATCGGCTCGGCCAGTTCGGCGATCGGCGGCAGATTGGCGCGGTCATAGAGCGCCAGCGTCGTCCGGTCCGGGCTTAGGCTGGGCGTCGGCGACGGGCGCGCGTCCAGTATGTCGACGATCGGCGCGGGCGGCTGCTGATAGACGGGGGCGGCGTCATTGGCCGCAGGAGCCTGAGCCAGCGCGGGCGTCGCGGCCAGCAGAACGAACATCGGCAGGACGACCTGCCCCATCAAACGGTTGCGCATCGTCGTCTCCCCCATCGGCCCGTCACTGAACGCGGACGATCCGGTCTAGGTTACGCTGTAACGCAGGGTCAAGGCGCGATGATGCGCCGTCTCCCTTGCCCCGAACCTCACGCCGCGTTACCCACGATCAACGCCGCTATATTCATCAGACGGTGAAAAGGGAGCGCCGATGCGCAAGATATTTCCGGATGTCCGATCCGCCCTGGAGGGCCTGACGTTCGACGGCATGACCGTGATGTCCGGCGGCTTCGGCCTGTGCGGCATTCCCGAGGGGCTGATCGCGGGCCTGCGCGACAGCGGTGTCAAGGGCCTGACCGTCATCTCCAACAACGCCGGGGTCGACGGCTTCGGCCTAGGCCAGCTGCTCGGCACGCGCCAGATCGCCAAGATGATCTCGTCCTACGTCGGCGAGAACAAGGAGTTCGAGCGCCAGTACCTCGCCGGCGAGCTGGAGCTGGAGTTCAATCCGCAGGGCACCCTGGCCGAGCGCATCCGCGCGGGCGGCGCGGGCATCCCGGCCTTCTTCACCGCCACCGGCGTCGGCACCCTGGTCGCCGAGGGCAAGGAAGTGCGCAACTTCGACGGCCGCGACTACGTCATGGAGACCGGCCTGATCGCCGACCTGTCGATCATCAAGGCCTGGAAGGCCGACGAGCGCGGCAATCTGGTGTTCCGCAAGACGGCCCGCAACTTCAACCCGATGATGGCGACGGCGGGCAAGGCCTGCGTCGTCGAGGTCGAGGAGATCGTGCCGACCGGCTCGCTGGACCCCGACCACATCCACACGCCGGGGATCTATGTGGACCGCATCGTCCAGACCGTCTCCGAGAAGCGCATCGAACAGCGCACTGTCCGTCAACGTGCCGCCGGCGCCGCCGCCGGATCGGAGGTCTGATCATGCCCCGCACCCGTGAACAGCTCGCCGAACGCGCCGCCAAGGAACTCCAGGACGGCTTCTACGTGAACCTGGGCATCGGCATTCCGACGCTGGTGGCCAACTACATCCCCGAGGGTATGACCGTGACGCTGCAAAGCGAGAACGGCATGCTGGGGATGGGCCCCTTCCCCTACGAGGGCGAAGAGGACGCCGACCTGATCAACGCTGGCAAGCAGACGATCACCGCCATTCCCGAGAGCGCCTATTTCAGCTCGGCCGACAGCTTCGCCATGATCCGAGGCGGCCACATCAACCTGTCGATCCTGGGCGCGATGGAAGTGGCCGAGAACGGCGACATCGCCAACTGGATGATCCCCGGCAAGCTGGTGAAGGGCATGGGCGGCGCCATGGACCTGGTCGCCGGGGTCAAGCGCGTCGTGGTGGTCATGGATCACGCCAACAAACACGGCCAGTCCAAGGTGCTGAAGGCCTGCACTCTTCCCCTGACAGGCACGGGCGTGGTCAGCCGCATCATCACCGACCTGTGCGTCTTCGACGTCAAGCCGGATGGCGCGGGCCTGGAGCTCATCGAGCTGGCCGACGGCGTGACCCTGGACGAGGTCGCCGCCAAGACCGAGGCGACGTACACGGTGAAGCCGGGCCTGGGCTGACAACGACGATCGGCGGGTCTGAAGGCCCGACGAGGCCGTCTACTGCGGATGCTTGCGAGCCATGGCCCGCCAGGTCTGTTCAGCCAGTTCCCGCAGTACGTCCAGGTCGATGTCGTCCAGCTTGTTGACGTAGAGACAGGCCACGCTGGTCTTGTGCTTGCCCAGGCGCGCCAGCAACGGCTTGGCCTCCTCCGATCCCGGCATCAGGACATAGAGCGACAGGTTGGCCTTGCGCGGCGAGAAACCGATCCGGGGCCAGTCGCCCGTCGAGCTGCGATAGCTGCCGTAGCCGACGATCGCCGGTCCCCACATGACCGGGGCCTCGCCCGAAACCTCGGTGAGCAGGGCGTTCATCGTCTCGGCGTCAGCACGACGTCTGGGGTTCTCCACGGCCGCGATGAAGTCATCGACCGAGGCGTCTGTGGGTCTGGTCTTGGGTTCGCCAGCCATCGCTAAAGCCCCCTCACGATCCCCTCGACCATCTTCTTGGCGTCGGCGAACAGCATCATGGTGTTGGCGCGGAAGAACAACTCGTTTTCGACCCCGGCGTAGCCCGAGCCCATGCCGCGCTTGATGAATAGGACGGTGCCGGCCTTCTCCACGTCCAGAACGGGCATGCCGTAGATTGGTGACTGCGGGTCGGTCTTGGCCGAGGGGTTGGTCACGTCGTTGGCGCCGATGACGAAGGCCACGTCGGCGGAGGCGAACTCGGAGTTGATGTCCTCCAGCTCGAACACCTCGTCATAGGGCACATTGGCCTCGGCCAGCAGGACGTTCATGTGGCCCGGCATGCGGCCGGCGACGGGGTGGATGGCGTATTTCACCTCGACGCCCTCCGCCTTCAGCTTGTCGGCCATCTCACGGAGAGCATGCTGGGCCTGGGCCACCGCCATGCCGTAACCGGGCACGATGATGACTTTCGACGCATTCTTCATGATGAAGGCGGCGTCCTCGGCCGAGCCCTGTTTGACCGGGCGCGTCTCGACCGCGCCGCCGCCGCCCGCCGCCGCATCCCCGCCGCCGAAGCCGCCGAGGATGACGCTGATGAAACTGCGATTCATGCCCTTGCACATGATGTAGCTCAGGATCGCGCCCGACGAGCCGACCAGGGCGCCGGTGATGATCAGGGCGATGTTCTCCAGGGTGAAGCCCAGCGCCGCCGCCGCCCAGCCGGAGTAGGAGTTCAGCATCGACACCACGACGGGCATGTCCGCCCCGCCGATGGGGATGATCAGGGTCGCGCCCAGGATCAGGGCGATCAGGAACACGCCCCAGAAGGCCCAGGTCGCGGTTCCGCCCGAACCGATCATCACTCCGATCAACAGCACCAGCGCCAAGGCCAAGCCAATGTTGATCAGGTGGCGCGCCGGCAGCAGGATCGGCGCGCCGCTCATGTTGCCGTTCAGCTTCGCGAAGGCGATGACCGAGCCGGTGAAGGTCACCGCCCCGATGGCGACGCCCAGGCTCAGCTCGATGATCGACAGGGTCTTGATGCCTCCTTCGGCCGTCATGATGCCGAAGGCGTCGGGCGCATAGACGGCGCCCACCGCCACCAGGCAGGCGGCCAGGCCGACCAGCGAGTGGAAGGCGGCGACCAGCTGGGGCATCTGGGTCATCTGCACCCGGCCGGCGATCAGCGCGCCCGCGCCGCCGCCGACGACCACACCGCCCAGGATCAGCGCCGCGGTCAGCAGGTCCAGCGCGCCCGAGCCCCACAGGGTCAGCAGCGTCACCCCGACCGCCAGCGCCATGCCGACCATGCCGTAGGTGTTGCCGCGCCGGCTGGTCTCCGGGCTCGACAGGCCTCTGAGGCTGAGGATGAACAGCACCCCTGCCGCCAGATAGGCCAGGGCCGCGATGGATGCGTTCATGGGCTCCCCTCCCTGAGGCTCAGGTCAGAACACGTCGACGAAAGCGTCGCGTGTGGCGTCGCGCGTGCCGTCGGCGGTAGGCTGGCCGTTCTTGACCAGGGCGATGCCGACCGGCCCCTCGCCGCCGGTCTTCTTCAGCGTGCAGCGGCCATTGTCGCTGGGCAAACGGCCGGGGCGCGGGCCCGTGCCGGTCTGCTGATAGCGGTTCAGCATGCGGCCCTCGATGGTGACCGGCCGAAAGCGGCAGTCCAGCGCCCAGCTGGCGCCCTGGGGCGCGGCGACATGCCAGTGCAGGCCGCTGTCGGGGCGGACGCCGCCTCCCAAGCCTTGCGCGCTGGCGGGAGCCACGGCGGCGACGGTGAATAGCACGGCGAGGGTCGGCTTAAGCATGGAATGCACTCAGGTCTTGTCCAGGTTAGAGGTCCGGCCCAGGCGCCACAGCGCCGCGCCGATGAAAATGGGCCCGAACACAACCATGGCCCAGTCGAACCAGCTCATGTCCCGCTCCTGAGTGATGACGCGCACCAGGATGGCCGAAAAGATCAGCACGACGCCCGTATCGTAGAAGCGCAGCTTGTCGATCGGCGTCGGGGCCTTGAGCCACCCCCACAACCACAGCGCCACGCCTACGCCCGTAGCGGCCCACGAGGCCTGCACGGCGAAGTTGACCGGGTCGCCGATCAAGAGGCCTCGCGCGCCGGGCGCTCCTTCTTGCGGTACATGGCCAGCATGCGCCTCGTCACCATGAAGCCGCCGAAGATGTTGACGCTGGCCAGGGTCACGGCCGCCACGCCCGCGCCCTTGGCGATCCAGGCGTTGGCCCCCTCGGCCTGCCCCGACACGGCCGCCGCCGCGATCAGGCCGCCGACGATGATGACGCTGGAGATGGCGTTGGTGACCGCCATCAGCGGCGTGTGCAGCGCCGGCGTCACGCTCCAGACCACATAGTAGCCGACGAAGATCGCCAGCACGAAGATGGCCAGGCGGAAGACGGTGGGATCGACGTGTTCCATCAGACGGCTCCCCCCAGGCGGTTGCAGGCTTCGGCTCTGATCGGGCCGATCACACTATGTAGGTCGTCTTCGACGGACTGAGAAATGGTCATCCCCTCATCCTCTCGTGCACGACCTGCCCGCCGTGAGTCACCGCCGCCGCCTTCAGGATTTCCTCGTCCAGATCCAGCGCCAGCGCGCCATCCTTGAGAATCAGGCCGACGAAGGCGACCAGGTTGCGGGCGTAGAGCGCAGAGGCGTCGGCGGCGATGCGGCCCGGCAAATTGGTCCAGCCGACGATCTTCACGCCATTCGCCGTGGTCACCACCTCGCCGGGCCTGGAGCCCTCGACGTTGCCGCCCGCCTCGACCGCCAGATCGACGATGACCGAGCCGGGCTTCATGGTCGCCACCTGCGCCGCCGTCACCAGCACCGGCGCCGCGCGACCGGGGATCAGGGCGGTGGTGATGACGATGTCCTGCTTTTTGATGTGCTCGCCCGTCAGGACCGCCTGCTTCGCCTGATACTCGGCGCTCATCGGCTTGGCGTAGCCGCCGGCGGTCTGGGCGTTCTTGAACTCCTCGTCCTCGGCGGCCAGGAACTTGGCGCCCAGGCTTTCGACCTGTTCCTTGGTGGCGGGCCGCACGTCGGTTGCGGTGACGACCGCCCCCAGTCGCCGCGCGGTGGCGATGGCCTGAAGCCCGGCCACGCCCACGCCCATCACGAAACATTTGGCGGCGGCCACCGTGCCGGCCGCCGTCATCATCATGGGAAAGCCCTTGCCGTAGGCGTAAGCCGCCTCGATCACCGCACGATAGCCTGCCAGGTTCGCCTGGGACGACAGGGCGTCCATCACCTGTGCGCGGGTGATGCGCGGCACGAACTCCATGGCGAAGGCGGTCGCGCCGGCGCCGCGCAGGGCCTCGACGGTGTCGGCCTCGCGATGTGCGTCCAGCAGGGCGACGACCACGGCGCCGGCCTTCAGCGCGGTGATTTCCTGGGCCGTGGGGCCGCGCACCTTCAGCAGGATGTCGGCGCCGTCCAGCACGGCGTGGGTGTCCGGCAGGACGCGGGCGCCCGCCTCGGCGTAGTCGGCGTCGGGAATGGATGAGCCCTGGCCCGTCCCGGCCTCGACCGCGACGGTCGCGCCCAGCGCGATCAGCTTCTTCACCGTCTCGGGCGTGACCGCGCAGCGGGTCTCGCCGTCGCGGCGTTCACGGGTCACGGCGATGGCGACGGCCAAGCGAATCCCTCCATCCAGAACGGATGGCGGAACGTTAGGCTGAATGGGAAGCGGGCGTCAAAGCGCCCAGGCCGTCAGCGGGCGATCAGTGCGCCTTGGGCTTGCGCGACTTCAGAACGAAAAAGCCGATCAAGCCGATCACGACGGCCGAGCCCAGCGCGGCGCCGAAGCCGCCCGTGCTCATCAGCACGGCCACGAACAAGACCAGGCACACCACGAACAGCGAGCCCCACTTGGTCAGGAAGTTGAACAGGTGGAAGGTCGAGACCTGCTCGTTGATCTCCATCGAACCGCGCAGATAGGCCTCGGCGTCAGCATCGGCTTCGGCGGTGGCGGGGTTGTGCGGATCGGCCATGGTCGTCTTCCGGTCAGTCAGGCGGTTGCGGCCCTTATAGCGGGCTCGCCGTCCGGCTCAAGCTCTCCGTCGCTTCGGCAAGCGCCTTCATGAAGGAGAGTTCACTTGAGCCGACCCGGCCTGGAGCCGATCTAGGTGCAATGATCCTCTCGTTCGCCGCAGCCCTTTCGATCATGCTGGAGCCGGCGCCGGCCTGTCGGTTCGACGGCGAAGCGCAAGCCTGGACTGTCCAGGCCCTTGCGGCCTGGAGCCGCCTCGAATCGGAGCGCATTCATCCGCAGACGCCGTCAACGCCCATGCTCGTCTTGTTCGACGAGCGCTGCGTGCATCGCCTGACGCCTGACCCCGACGGAGAGTTTGATTCCGGAGGGCGATCGTACGCTTCTCGAAGCGAGCCGCATCAGGGAGATTTCGAACTCCCGACGGGCGACCGGCTGCCTGCGGTGAAGCTGTCCTTCGCCGCGCCGTTGGACGACGGAGGGATGTTTTTCGTCATGGCTCTGCCCTCCATCTGGCGCGGCGACACGGCCGAACGCCGAGATCCGGAGCATCTGGCCATGTTGGTCTTCATGCACGAGTTCTCACACACCCAGCAGGATGGTTTGGCCGGCAGGATAACCGAACTGGTGCATTCAGGGCTGTCCGGTGAAGTCGATGACGACATTGTCCAGAAGCGCTGGAGCGACGACCCGGCCTATGTCACGCGCTATGAGCTCGAGCGCGATCTCCTATACGCCGCCGCGCAAGCCGGTTCCGCATCGGAAGCCAGAGCGATCCTGGCCGAAGCACGCGCCGCCATGGTCGAGCGCAGGACGCGCTTCATGGGCGACGAGCCGCGGATGCGGGAAGCCGACGACGTCTTCCTCACCTTCGAAGGCGCAGGAAACTGGGCCGCCTGGATGTGGCTGGTCGATCCAGAGGGAGGCGGTCTGACTGCGGACGAGGCTACCGAATTCGTTCGCGGTTCGCGACGCTGGTGGACGCAGGATCAGGGGCTGGCGCTGATGCTGACCCTGGATCGCCTATGGCGGGAATGGCCGCGACACGCCTTCGGTCCTGACGGCATGACCGCTGACGAGCTTATCGCCCGCGCCCTTCAGCCCTCCAGGTCCAGCGAATAGCCGGCCGAACGCACGGTGCGGATCGGGTTGGGGCCGCCGCCGACGTTCAGCGCCTTGCGAAGGCGGCCGACGTGGACGTCCACCGTGCGCGCCTCGACATAGACATCCGAACCCCAGACCGCGTCCAGCAGCTGCTCGCGGCTGAACACCCGGCCGGGATGCTGCATGAAGTGGTCCAGCAGGCGGAATTCGGTCGGGCCCAGGTGCACCTCCTGGCCCGCGCGGCGCACGCGGTGCGAGACGCGGTCGATCAGGATGTCGCCATGGGTGATGCGGTCGTCGGCCAGGCCCGGACGGATGCGGCGCAGGACGGCGCGGATGCGCGCGGTCAGCTCCGTCATGGCGAAAGGCTTGGTCATGTAGTCGTCGGCGCCGGTGTCCAAGCCGCGCACGCGGTCGGTCTCCTCGCCCCGCGCGGTCAGCATGATGATCGGCAGGTTGCGCGTCTCGGCGCGGCCGCGGATGCGGCGGCAGATCTCAATGCCCGACACCTTGGGCAGCATCCAGTCCAGCAGAACCAGATCGGGCAGGCGCTCGTCGATCTGGACCAGCCCCTCCTCTCCGTCGGCGGCGACGGCGACGTCGTAGCCTTCCTTCTCGAGATTGTACTGGAGGAGCGTCGACAGCGCGTCCTCGTCTTCCATCACCAGAATATAGGGCTGCACAGGTCGGCTCCGGTCGGGTCAGGCCAAAGTCAGTCTTGAGGGATTTGAGGCACGGTCGGCGTGGGCGAATCCACGCCGGGTGTCGGGGTGAAGCGCGGGCGGTCGCCCTGGATCTCTTCGCCGACCACTTCGTAGTGGACGCTTTCGGCGATGTTGGTGGCGTGGTCGCCGATCCGCTCCAGGTTCTTGGCCATGAACAGCAGATGCGTGCAGGCCGTGATCGTGCGCGGGTCCGCCATCATGTAGGTCAGCAGCTCGCGGAACAGGGCGTTGTAATGCTCGTCGACCTCGTCGTCCGAGGCCCAGACCGACAGGGCGCGCTGCACTTCCGAGGCCGTGTAGGCGTCCAGAACTTCACGCAGGCGGTTGGACACCAGCCGGCCCATGCGCTCGATCGAGCGGGTTAGCGGCTGGATCGGCTCGCCGTCGGCCAGGACTAGGCTGCGCTTGGCGATGTTGGAGGCCAGGTCGCCTGTGCGCTCCAGGTCCACGGCCAGCTTCATCGAGCCCAGCGTGCGGCGCAGGTCCGAGGCCACGGGCTGGCGCAGGGCGATCAGGCGGATGGCCTTGCGCTCGATGTCGCGGTGCAGGGCGTCCAGCTTGTGGTCGCGCTCGATGACCGCGCGGGCCAGGGCCACATCGCGGCGCGCAACGGATTCGACGGCGTCGGCGACCTGAGCCTCGGCCAGGCCGCCCAGGCGCACGACCTCGGCGGTCAGTTGGTTCAGTTCGTCGCCGTAAGCCTTGACGGTGTGTTGGGTCATGGGGGCGATCCTAGCCGAAGCGGCCGGTGATGTAGTCGAGCGTGCGGCGCTCGCGCGGGTTGGTGAAGATGTCCTCGGTGTCGCCCATCTCGATCAGGCGGCCCATGTGGAAGAAGGCGGTGCGCTGGCTGACCCGCGCGGCCTGGGCCATGGAGTGGGTGACGATGACGATGCAGTAGTTCTCGCGCAGCTCGTCGATCAGCTCCTCGATCCGCGCAGTGGCGATCGGGTCCAGCGCCGAGCAGGGCTCGTCCATCAGGATCACTTCCGGCTCGACCGCGATGGCGCGGGCGATGACCAGACGCTGCTGCTGCCCGCCCGACAGAGCCGTGGCAGGGGCCTGCAGTCGGTCGGCGACTTCGTCCCACAGGCCGGCGCGCTTCAGCGCCGCCTGCACCACGTCGTCCAGTTCGCTCTTGGTCGAGGTCAGGCCGTGGATCTTGGGTCCGTAGGCGACGTTCTCATAGATCGATTTCGGGAACGGGTTGGGCTTCTGGAACACCATGCCCACCCGCGCGCGCAGCAGCACCGGGTCGACCGAGCGGGCGTTGACGTCCTCGCCATCCATGGTGATCCGGCCCGTCACCTTGGCCCCGGCGATGGTGTCGTTCATGCGGTTCATGGTCCGCAGGAAGGTGGACTTGCCGCAGCCGGACGGGCCGATAAGCGCCGTCACCGCCTTGTCGGGCATGTCCAGGTCGACGTCGAACAGGGCCTGTTTGTCTCCGTAGAAGACCGACACGCCGCGCGCCTCGATCTTGACCGGTCCGGGCGGCGGGCCGGCGTGTGCCCTGACCTCGGGCGTGGGCATGGCGCGTTCGGCAGCCGTGGGCGCAGCCGCGGGCGTTTCGTCGGGGCGGTCGGCCTCGGGCTGGGCGGCGGGCAGCACCTGGCCGCCCATGCGGGGAACCTGGGTCGGATCGGCCCCGCCGCCGGAGCCTTGCGCGGACTTGAAGGTCTTGAAGTTCATGCTCTTACCACCGACGCTCGAAGCGCCGCCTGAGAAGTATGGCCGCCGCGTTCATCACCACCATGAAGGCCAGCAGCACGATGATGGCCGCCGCGGTCCGTTCGTGGAACGCCCGCTCCGAGGCGTTCTCCCAGATGTAGACCAGCGACGGCAGGGCGCCGGCTGGCTCGACGATCGAGGTCGGCAGGCCGGGGGTGAAGCTGACCATGCCGATCAGCAGCAGCGGCGCGGTCTCGCCCAGGGCGTGGGCCATGGAGATGATCGAGCCCGTCATGACGCCTGGCATTGCCAGAGGCAGGACGTGCTGAAACACGGTCTGGGTGCGACTGGCGCCCATGGCCAGGGCCGCCTCGCGGATCGACGGCGGCACCGCCTTAAGCGACGAACGGGTGGCGATGATCAACGTCGGCAGGGCCATCAGCGCCAGCACCAGGCCCCCGACCAACGGGCTGGCGCGCGGCAGGTGCATGAAGTTGATGAACACCGCCAGGCCCAGCAGGCCGTAGACGATCGACGGCACGGCGGCGAGGTTGTTGATGTTGACCTCGATGAAGGCTGTGATCCGGTTGCGCGGCGAAAACTCCTCGAGCCAGATCGCCGCTCCGACGCCCAGCGGAATGGCGATCAGGGCCGTCACCAGCAGCATCAGCGCCGAGCCGATCACCGCGCCCAGCACGCCGGCCAGCTCGGGCTCGGTCGAATCGCCGTTGGTGAACAAGGCCGTGGCGAAGTGGCGCTGAACCACGCCCTCTTCCTTCATACGATCCAGCCAGTCCATTTGCTGGTCGCTGAGACGGCGTTGGGCCTCGGGCGTCGACCGCTTGATCTCGCCCTTGAAATACAGGTCCGCGTCGTCCGACAGCGGCGCCGAGATCGGCGTTGAACGGCCCAGCAGCTCCGGGCTGCGCGACACGCGCTCGGCCGCCGCGAACTTCAGCTCCGAGGAATAGAGCGAACGCAGCGCCGCCGCGTTCGACCCGTCCGGATCGGCTACGCCCCAGCGCGCCAGCTGCTGCTCGGCGACCAGCAGTTCGAAGTTGGTCCCCGCGGGATAGGCCCGGTCGATGCGGGTCGTGTCCATGTAGACGGGCACGGTGACGCTGTGGGCGGTGAAGGCCGAATAGCCCTGCAGTCCGATGCGGCCCAGCAGGATCACCAGGAAGGCGATGGCGAAGGCGATCGCCAGACGGCCATACAGCTTGAAGCGGCCCTCGCGGGCGTGGCGGCGCTTCAGACCGGCTTCCAGCCGGCCCAGCCGTTCCGCCTGAGCGGCGGGCGTGGGGACGGAGGCGTCAGTCATACTGTTCGCGGTACCTTTGCACGATGCGCTGGGCGATCAGGTTCAGCCCCAGGGTGGCGACGAACAGCGTCAGGCCCAGGCCGAAGGCGGCCAGCGTCTTGGGACTGTTGAACTCCTGGTCGCCGGTCAGCAGCGTGACGATCTGCACCGTGACCGTGGTCACCGTGTCCAGCGGATTGAAGGTCAGGCGGGCGGCCAGGCCGGCGGCCATGGTCACGATCATCGTCTCGCCGATGGCCCGCGACACGGCCAGCAGCAGGGCGCCGGAAATGCCGGGGAGCGCAGCGGGCAGCAGCACGCGCTTGACCGTCTCCGACTGAGTAGCGCCCATGGCGTATGAGCCGTCGCGCAGGCTCTGCGGCACGGCGTTAAGGATGTCATCGGACAGGGAGCTGACGAAGGGGATCAGCATGATGCCCATGACCGCCCCGGCCACCAGCGCCATCTGGTTCTGGACCAGCATCAGATACTGCCCCAGCCCATCCAGCGGACCTCCGGCCAGCTGAGCGCCGATGCCGTTGAAGAAGGCTCGGAAGGCCGGCCCCACCGTCAGGGCGGCGAAGAAGCCGTAGACCACGGTCGGCACCCCAGCGAGCACCTCGAGCACCGGCTTGACCACCGCGCGCGTCACCGGCCCGGCGTACTCCGACAGATAGATGGCCGAGAACAGGCCGATCGGCGCGGCCACCGTCATGGCGATCAGCATAATCAACAGGGTGCCGGCGAACAGCGGCACGGCTCCGAAGGCGCCCGAGGACCCGACTTGATCCGCTCGGATCGCGGTCTGCGGGCTCCATTGCGTGCCGAACAGGAAGTCGGTGGGCGGGACCGACTGGAAGAAGCGCAAGGAATCCCAGGCCAGGGCGCCGATGATGCCTAGGGTGGTCAGAATGGCGACGACGGAACAGGCGAACAGCAGGCCGCCAATCCAGCCCTCAACCCGATTGCGGGCACGCATGGACGCCTTGATCTGGCTGAGCGCGAACAGGGCACCCAGCAGGGCGGCGAGGATGACGGCCGCCGCGCCGCCCCAGGTCAGGGTCGATTCGATGCGGTGCGCACGGCGTCCCTCCGCCGGCAGCAGTTCGGCGTAGGGCTGCTCCCAAAGCTGCTGGGCTTCCAGGCCCTGCCCCACCCTGTGAGCGTCGCCCAGGAAGGCTTGGCGGCGGAAGGGCTCCAACGTCTGAACCGCCTCGGGCGCCCCTTCCAGCATCAGCTTCTGCGTGACGGGCCCAGCGGCGACCGCGCCCAGAACCAGCATGACGATAGCAGGCGCTGCGGACCAGATCAGGGCGTATGCGGCATGCTGGTTCGGGCGCGAGTGGGCTTTGCCGCCCTCAGCGCGGCGCGCCGCCAGGGCTCGCCCGGCCGCAAAAGCGCCAGCACACAACACGACCAGCAGGGCGAGTACAAGCCACAGCATGTGAGAAGCAGGACACCGAATCTGTGGCGCAGCCGCGCCGGACAACCGGTCCAAGGCCGGCGGGCGGAAACTGCCCGCGATGCATCATCTGATTACGACGGGTTCGTGACAGTTCAGTTACAGCGTAGGTTCTGACACTGCCGGAGGGCGCGACATCGGGAACCAGGCGGTGAAAGCCGCCCCCTCCCCCTTGACGCTTTCCACCATCAAGCCTCCGCCGTGACGATTGACGATGTGCTTGACGATGGCCAGCCCCAGGCCGGTGCCTGAACGCTCTCCGCTCTTCTGTCCCTCGACGCGATAGAACCGCTCGGTGAGCCGCGGCAGATGTTCGCGCGCCATACCCGGTCCGAAGTCGCGCACGGTCACGGCGGCGTAGCGCTGAAAAGGCTCGTGATCCGGAGCCACAAGCGACAGCCGCGCCGCGCCGGCCCAGTTGGCGGCGGCGGCAGCGTCGCCGTCCAAGCCCGAACGCAGAGTGATCTCCACCTCGCCCCCGCTTGGCGAATATTTCACGGCGTTGTCGACGAGGTTCTGAATGACCTGCACGATCTCGTCGCGCTCGCCGACGATGTCAGGGTCCGCGGGATCGCGATGAAGTCGGATGCTGACATCGCGCTCGCGAAGCAGCACGCTGACGGCATCGACCACGTCGCCCGCAGCACGCTCCAGGCGAACCCGACCCGACGGCGGAATGTGCTCGTTCAACTCAATGCGGCTCAGCGACAACAGATCGGCCACCAGCCGGCCCATGCGCTCCGCCTGCACGGCCATGATGTCCAGGAAGCGGTCGCGCGCGACCGCATCATCCTTGGCGTGCCCCTTGAGGGTCTCGATGAAGCCGGACAACGAGGCGAGCGGCGTGCGAAGTTCATGGCTGGCGTTGGCCAGGAAATCGACGCGCATCAACTCCATGCGCCGCGCATCGGTTTCATCGCGCAGCACCAGCAGCGCCAAGCGGATGTCGTCGGCCGCGCCGAGCGGGCCGGTCGAGGCGCGCCAGCGCCGGTCCTTGGCGCCGCCGGGTGCATAGTCGACCTTCTGGGAGATTTCGCCGAACAGCGCCTCGTCGATGGCTTCGAGCATGCCCGGGTCTCGGAGCGCCGACACCAGCAGTGCGCCAGAGGCTGGGATTCTGAACAGGCTGCGCGCAGCTCGATTGGCCAGCACGATGCGACGCCCGGCCAGATCGTCCGCCTCGTCCCCAGAAACGATCAGCATGGGCTCGTCCACGGCTTCGAACACGCTCTCGAGCAGCCCTGCGGGCGCACCGACGACCGCGACCGCGCGGTCGGGCTCCTCAGCGACGGCCTGGATGGTGCCGGATCGGTTCAGCAGCCAGGCGGACAGCGCGACCAGAACCGCGCCTGGCAAAAGCCAGACAGCCGCCGCCGGCTGTGCCGCCGCGGCGAACACCATGACGCCGACCGCGACGCCCGCCGTCGCGCCAGCGGTCCATAGGCGGGATGAATCCTTAGGCGTGACCGGCGATGAGGTGACGTCAAATGGCATCAGGCGGTCCGCGTGACGGCAAGGCGGGTTCGAACCGACCTCGACATTGGGCTTCAGAGCAATCAGGCCGGCGCAGCCGCCGTTCTGCATGCGCTGTGTGACATTTGACGCGTGTCTTCGCTGCACGCCACGGTTTTTTCACTTCTCTCCGTCACGCTACGCCTTGATCGGGGAATTCGCGTGCTTTCCACTCTGCAAGACCTTGTCGTGCACCACGATTGGCGGGCCGTCGTGCTGGCCTGTGCGATCGGTTATGCCGGCGTCATAATGGCGTACAAGCTTCTGGCGGAAGCCCGAAAGGGGCCTCACCGTGGGCGCCGCATCAAGGGTCTGGGCGCCATGCTGGTCGGCAGCCTCAGCATCTGGACGATCCATTTCATCGCCATGCAAGGCTACGCCTTTGGGGCAGCCGTCCAGTACGATGTCGGCTTGACGATCCTGTCCTATCTGATCGCGATCGGCTCCACGATCGTCACCTTCATAATTTCGGTCGGCGGAAAAACGCCGCTGTGGCGGGCCGTCGCAGGATTCGCCGGTTCCCTCTTCTTCACGTCGATGGTGCTTGTCAGCGTGTCGGGCCTGCAGGTCCAGGGGGCCATCGAGTGGCGATGGCCCGAGGTCGCGCTAGCCTACATCGCGGCTGGCTCGCTGGCGGCGACGGCCGGATGGCTCAACGACGCGCGTGACACCGCCCGGCTTCTGCTGGCCTCGGCTGTGGCCACAAGCGCGGTGCTCGCGGCCCATTTCCTCATCATGCCGGCTCAGAGCATCGGGTTCGACTCCACCGTTGCCGTGGACGCCAGCGCCTTGTCCCCCGACACCATGCGCGGCTGGGTCGCGCTGGCGGTCGCAGTCATCATCCTGATCGCCGGCTTTCTGGGGGGACTGTTTTACTGGTCGCGCCATAGCGCCATCGCTCAAATCCGGGAGGCGGTCGAAGCCATGCCTGACGGATTGGGATTCTATGACGCCCACGACCGGCTTGTGCTTTGGAACGAGCGCTACGCCGAGGTGAACCCCGAGGTGGCCGGACAGTTGCGTGCCGGCATGACGTTCCGTGATCTGCTTGAGATCGGGCTTCGACAGGATCTTTACGCCGAGGCGCGTGGAAGAGAGCAGGATTGGATCGCAGAGCGCCTTCTGGCGCGGAGGTCCACGGTCAACAGCCTGGAGCAGCAAACCACCACTGGCCGGTGGCTTCGAGTACAGGACCGTCGCACAGCCGAGGGCGGCGTGGTGACAGTCGTCAGCGACATCACCGAAATGAAGCGCGACGCCCAGGCTTTGGCCGAAGCGCGAGACGCGGCCGAGGCCGCCAACCGCGCCAAAAGCCAGTTTCTGGCCAACATGAGCCACGAGATCCGTACGCCGCTGAACGGAGTCATCGGCCTATCGCAGGTCCTGGCCCGCACCGATCTTGACGAAGAGCAGCGCCGGATGTTGGAGTTGATACAATCCTCCGGCCGCACTCTCCAGACGCTGCTCAGCGACATCCTGGATCTGGCCCGGGTCGAATCCGGACGTCTCGCATTGACCGAAGACGACTTCGACCTGGCGCAGGCCGTGCGAGAAGCGGGCAGCCTTTACGCCGATCTCGCGCGCGACAAGGGACTGAAATTCCTTATCGACATCGCGCCCGAGGCCGAGGTGTGGGTGCGAGGCGACGTCGTCCGCCTCAAACAGATCTTGACCAACCTGGTCTCGAATGCGGTTAAGTTCACCGAAGAGGGCCTGGTCAGCCTGACCGTCGAACCTGCGGCGCCGATTGGCGGGCGCACCACCCTGCATTTCACGGTGCAGGATACAGGCATCGGTTTCGACGACGAGACGCGCAACCGGCTCTTCTCGCGTTTCGAGCAGGCCGACGGGGCCATCACGCGTCGGTTCGGCGGTTCGGGTCTGGGCCTGGCCATATGCCGCCAACTCACCGAGATGATGGGCGGGTCGCTGGATTGCGAGAGCGAGCCGAGCGGCGGGTCGGCGTTCATGCTGACCTTGCCTCTGCGGGTTGTCGACGCGCCCCGTTCGCCCGCGCCTGCGATCGCTGCTGTGGACCTGGGCGGGCGTCGCCTGCGCGTGCTGTCAGCTGACGACCACCCCGTCAACCGGCGCGTCATCGAGCTGATGCTGCAGGCCGTCGACGCCGACCTGACCTCAGTCGGCGATGGGCGCGAGGCGGTGGATGCTTTCAGGGCGGAAGATTTCGACCTCGTCCTGATGGACATGCAGATGCCTGTGATGGACGGCCTCTCGGCTACGCAGGAAATCCGGCGTCTGGAGGCCTCGTCCAGCGCGCAACGCACACCTATCGTGATCCTGACGGCGAACGCCCTGCCCGAACACGTCGAGGCCGCCCACCTCGCTGGAGCGGATCGCCATCTGGCGAAGCCGTTCAGCGTGGAGGAGCTGCTCGCCCTGCTCGAAGAGCTGCCTCAGTACGCCGCTGAGGCCGCCTGATCGGGAGTTGCGAGAAGGGCGCGGATCGCGACCTCAAGAGTCACATCGCGGCCGCGGGCCATGTCCTCGTAGCTCGGCGTAACCTGGATGTCGGGCGACACGCCGGCCTTCTCCAGGACCGCGCCTGACCCCGTGCGAAACTCGCTGACGCCTACGCGCAACTGGCCTCCATCCGGCAGTTGGTACGCCACGGATCCCACCACGGCGCCCGCCGACGTCTGGCCCACGACGGGTCCTCGACCGTACTCCTGAAAGGCCGCGGCGAAGGCCTCTGCGGCGCTGCTGGATCGGCCGGACTGGAGCACGGCGGCGCGGCCGGTCCATGGCGCTCCCGACACACGGGTCCGACGCGCGACGCGAGGCACCGGTCCCAGATTATAGTGAGCGAACCGCACCGGCCGTTGAAAGAATGCGCCGAGGACGGCGGCCGTGGCATCGATCCGCCCGCCCCCATTGCCCCTCAGATCGACGATCACCGCGACGGGCGGATCCCGCGCCGCGTCGGCCAGCTGCGCCAGCATCCACTGCTGCGCCGCTCTGTCGAAAAGGTTGAACCGAAGCACCAGCACTCCGTCGTCTCGACGCTCGGCCGCGCCGACCTCGCGGCGCAGCGGCTGAGCCTCCATCTCGACGAGATGCTCCTCTCCATCCGCGTCGGCGAAGGTGAAGCGTCGCAAAGCCCCCGCGTAATTCACCGATGGATCATAGGCAGCCCCGTCGACGGCTGCGATCCGCCACCCTCGCCTGACCCCCGCTTCGGCCGCGGGGCCGTCTTGCCGCACGTCCGTCACGAGGGCGCGTCGCTCACCCGAGCCGGGCTCCAGCGCGTGCGTCAGGGTCATTCCGAAAACACGGGTCTCGCTCAACCGCGTCTGGGCGTGACTGCGATTAAGGGTCGGGGGCATAGCCAGGGTGTGTCTGTCGTCCAGCAGGCCCAGCACGCCGTTCAACACGCGATAGAAGCCGGCCTCATCTGGCTCGGATACGGCGGCCTCACGCCGAGCGGCGGCTTCGGCGCGAAAGTCGACGCCATTGAACTCGCGATCGTAGAAGGCCCGCGTCACCAGGCCGACCGAGGCGTCGTAAACCCGGGCGTTCATGGCCGCTCGCTGGGGCGAGCCATCCTCCAGGGCGACGACTTCGGGCAGCCGGTCGTCGTTGACCGGATGCAGGGTCTGGCAGGCGGCCAGGCCGCCGAACAGAACGGCGACACAGGCGCGCCGAAAACGATCGACGGCGCTGGCGGCGGTCAAACGGGCTCCGGCGCGGGTCAGAAGGCGCGCTCTGCTATCGTCGCTGCGCGCATCGTTTCCAGGGCCCCCACCGCCGCTTCCAGAACGGCGTCTGGCCCTTGGCGTCTGTCCGGCCAGCTTAGATTGATTTCGATGTCAGGCACGACCCCGCGCTTCTCAAGCCGGACCCCGCCGGTGGTGACGAAGTCGGCCCGGCTCAGGGTCAGACGGCCGCCGTCGGGCAGGGGCGTGTCTTGCGAGATGAGCACAGCACCTGCTGTGCGCGAGCCGATCACCAGCGCGCGCCCCGCTTCCTGCAATGCCGCCGGCGTGAGTTCGGCCGCGCTCCTGCTAGTGTCGTCGACCAGCACGGCCACCTGGTGCTGAGCAGTCTCGGTTCGGTCTCCACAGCCCCCCACGGTGCGCAGCACCACCGCCCGTCCGCTGCGCCCCGTTCGGACGGCCCATTCGTGATGGCGGGGAAGGAAGCAGGACAGGACGGCGTCGGCTTCCATCAGCAGTCCGCCAGGATTGCCGCGCAGGTCCAAGATCACATCCGCCCCGGGCGGGGTCAGGGCCAACTCCTTGCCCATCCATTCGCCCAATCCGGCCTCGAACGCTGCGATGCGGAACACGACCGTCCCCGGCCGCGAGCGGTCGGCGACATAGAGCGGCGGCGCGGCCATGGTGCGCGGCGTCAGTTCGACGTGATGAGGCTGTCCGAATTCATCGCTCAGGTCGAGGCGGACGGTGCGGCCCTCTTCGATCCGCACGTCGGCGCCCCAGGGCCGACCGTCGACCGCATTCAAACGCCAGCCCAATTTGACGCCGGCCGCCTCGGCGGGCGATCCCGGTCGAACCCGCTCGATCCGGTAGATGGTTCTGCCGTCTTCGTGATCGCGCCCAATGGTGACGCCCATCACGGCCCGCGACGCGAACCGATCAGCACGCGCCACGCCGGCAGGCGGCAGAACGCCAGCGTGGTCGTCGTCCAGTTGGTCCAGCATGTCGCCTATGACCTCATAAAGGCGGCGATCATCAGGGGCGGCGAGGGCCAGCGGGCGATACGTCGTTCGCGCCGCGCGCCAATCCACGCCGTGAAGCCCTGGATCGTAGTAACTGCGCCGAACCTCATTCCAGACCCGGTCAAAAACGCGCTGGTTCATTCGCGCACGTTCGGCGGTCAGTGCGGCCGCGGCCGTCTCGAGGGTTTGCGCCGGCGCGGCTGGTCCTATGCCGGCGAACACCAGCGCGGCCAAGACCGGGATCAGCGGCCGAAATGAGATCCAAGTGCGCATGACGGCATTAGAGGCCGCCGCGCCCCGTCTTCAAATCACGAATGCGCGGCCTTATGGGTCAATCATGTCAGAGCCCCGCCCCTCCTCCGACTGGCCCGACGCCTCCGCAGCGCTCGCACAGGCGCGGCGCGTGGTCGTCAAGATCGGCTCGGCGCTGCTGGTTCCGCAGGAGGGCGCCGGGGTCGCAGCCCCTTGGTTGAGGTCGCTGGCGGACGATATCGCTGCGCTCCGCGAAGAGCAGCGTCAGGTGATCGTCGTCTCGTCGGGGGCTGTGGCGCTGGGCCGCCGTCGTCTTGGTCTGCAATCCGGGGGCCTAGCCGACAAACAGGCCGCCGCCGCCGTGGGCCAGAGCCTGCTGATGCACGCCTGGGAGGAGGCCCTGAAGCCGCACGACTTGATCGCGGCCCAGGTGCTGCTGACCCGAGACGACACCGAGCGGCGCCCTCGCTGGCTGAACGCCCGCGCCACCATGGAGGCCCTGCTGGCGAACGGCGTCGTGCCGGTGGTCAACGAAAACGACACTGTGGCGACAGAAGAGATTCGCTACGGCGACAATGACCGTCTGGCCGCGCGAGCCGCGCAGTTGACGCGAGCCGACCTTCTGGTGCTCCTCTCCGACGTGGACGGCCTGTACAGCGCGGATCCACGCCGCCATCCAGCAGCCGCGCATCGTCCCCTGGTCGAAGCCCTGACGCCCGAGATCATTGCATCGGCGGGCGGGGCGAACTCGGCGGCCGGCGTCGGCACGGGCGGCATGGCGACCAAGCTGATGGCGGCGCAGATCGCTCGTTCGGCGGGTTGCGCCACCGTCATAGCGTCGGGCGCTGTTCTGCGACCTTTAACGGCCGTACGAGAGGGCGCGCGCGCCACCCTGATCACGGCGCCGGATGGCCCTATGGCGGCGTGGAAGCAATGGATCGCCGGCACCTTGGCGCCCGCTGGGACCCTGAAGCTGGACGCCGGCGCCGCGCGGGCGCTGGCGGGAGGCAAAAGCCTGCTGCCCATCGGCGTGACCGATGTCACAGGCTCTTTCGAGAAGGGCGATTGCGTACGCCTGGTCGGACCTGACGGCGGGCTGGGCGTCGGCCTGACAGCCTACGACGCCGCCGCGGCGGTTCTGCTCGCTGGACGACGCAGCGAAGACATCGAGGCGGTGCTCGGCTATCGCGGGCCGACAGCTCTCGTGCACCGAGACGACATGGTGCTGGACGGATGACGACCTTGGAACATAGCCTGCTGGACATGGGCCGCCGGGCGCGCGCGGCGTCCCGCGCCCTGGCGGAGGCGCCCGCCCCCGCGCGAGACGCCGCCCTTGCCGCGCTGGCGTCGGCATTTCACGCGTCGGCTGTCGACATCCTGGAGGCGAACGCTCGAGACGTCGCCGCCGCGCGAGATGCAGGCATGACTGAAGCTCTGATCGACCGCCTCACTCTGACCCCGGCTAGGGTAGAAGCTATGGCGGACGCCGTCGCCTCAATCGCCTCCCAGCCCGATCCGCTCGGGGCCGAGATAGCGCGCTGGACCCCCGCCAACGGTCTGGACATAGCGCGCGTGCGCGTGCCGATTGGCGTGCTGGGCGTAATCTACGAAAGCCGCCCTAACGTCACCGCAGACGCCGCCGCCCTGTGCATTCGCTCCGGCAACGCGGCGATCCTGCGCTGCGGCTCGGACTGCCTGAGTTCGTCACAGGCCATCGCCGCAGTGGTCGCTTCTGCGCTGGAGGGAGCCGGCTTGCCGGCCGACGCGGTTCAGCTGATCCACACTCCTGACCGCGACGCCGTCGGCTGGCTGCTGTCGGGGCTGGAGGGGACCATCGACCTGCTGATCCCGCGCGGCGGAACAAGTCTGGTCGCCCGCGTCCAGGCCGAGGCTCGCGCCCCGGTGTTGGGGCACCTCGAGGGCCTGTGCCACACCTATCTGCACGCCTCGGCCGATCTGGAGACGGCGCGCCGCATCGTGCTGAACGCCAAGATGCGCCGCGTCTCGGTGTGCGGCGCGACCGAGACATTGCTGGTGGACGCCGAGGCCGCCGAACGCCTGTTGCCGCCCGTTGCGGCCGACCTGATCGCCGCCGGCTGCGAACTGCGCGGCGACGCGGCCGCCCGCACGCTGGTCCCGGACATGACGCAAGCCGTCGAGGCCGACTGGACGACCGAATATCTCGCGCCGATTCTGGCCGTCCGGGTGGTCGATGGGCTGGACGGCGCGGTGGACCACATCCGCCGCTACGGCTCGGGCCACACCGAGGCCATCGTGGCGACCGACCCGGAGGCCGCACAGGCCTTCGCCGCGCGGGTGGACAGCGCCATTGTCCTGATCAACGCCTCGACCCAGTTCGCCGACGGCGGCGAGTTCGGCTTCGGCGGCGAGATCGGCATCTCCACCGCCCGCCTGCACGCCCGCGGCCCGGTGGGCGCCGAACAGCTGACGACCTACAAGTACGTCGTGCGTGGCGAGGGTCAGGTCAGACCCTGACCCTCATCCAACCGGCCCCAACCAGCCCGAAGGTCATTAGGCCAAAAACGCAGGCTTACGCTCTGCCTTCCGGCAGAGCGTAAGCGATCACGTAGTCGCCCTCCGGCGTCTCCATGAAGTGATGGCCGCCCGCCATGATGACCAGATACTCGCGGCCGTTCTGCTCATAGATCATCGGATTGGCCTGTCCGCCCGCCGGCAGGACATCGGACCACACCGTTTCGCCCGTCTCGATGTCGATGGCGCGGATCAGGTCGTCCGTGGCGGCGGCGATGAAGATCAGCCCGCCCGCCGTGACCACCGCGCCGCCGTTGTTCGGCGTGCCGATCTCCAGCGGGAGCATCGACGGGATGCCGAACGGGCCGTTCTTGCGCGCCGTGCCGAACGGCCGGTCCCAGAAGGTCCGGCCGGTGCGCAGGTCCAGCGCCCGGATGCCGCCATAGGGCGGCTGCTTGCACAGCAGGCCGGTAAAGGGCACGCGCCAGCCGGCGTTGACGTCGATGGCGTAGGGCACGCCGATTTGCGGATCGCCCGCGCCCTCGGCGCCGCCCTTGGCCTGATATCGCGGGTCGTCGCGGGGGAACCACCCGCGGCGGTCGGCCTCGGCGCGCGGGACCAGACGGTTGTGGTTAGGCATGTCGTTATAGTTGGCCACGATCACGCCGCGCGTCGGATCGACGGCGATGCCGCCCCAGTCCGAACCGCCGTTGTAGCCCGGGTACTGAATCCAGTACCGGTCCGCCGTCGGCGGGGTGAAGTAGCCCTGATAGGCCGCGCGCTTGAACTGGATGCGGCAGAACATCTGGTCGATGGGCGACATGCCCCACATGTCGCGCTCGGTCAGGTCAGGCTTGCGCAGGGTGTGGAACAGCGAGAACGGCTGGGTCGGCGTGCGTTCCGACGGCTCCACGCCGCCCTGGGCCACCGGGCGCTCTTCGACGCCGTGCAGCGGCTGTCCGGTCCGGCGGTCCAGGATGTAGATGTCGCCCTGTTTCGACGGCAGGATCACGGCCGGAACCACGCCGCCGGAAGTCGGCATGTCCACCAGCGTCGCCTGCGACCCCAGGTCGTAGTCCCAGACGTCCTTGTAGACCGTCTGGAAATGCCAGCGAGGCTTGCCCGTGGTCACGTCCAGCGCCACCAGGGCGGTCGAATATTCGTTCTCGGCCGGGCGACGCAGACCCGAATAGTAGTCCGCCGCCGAGTTGCCCATCGGCAGGTAGACCAGGCCGAGCGCCTCGTCGCCCGTCGCCATGGTCCACATGTTCGGCGTGCCCGGCGTATAGGTCTGACCCTCGGGCGGCAGGCCGGTCAGGTCGGGCCGCATCATGTCCCAGGCGAAGCGCAGCGCGCCGGTCTCGACGTCGAAGCCCTGGATCACGCCCGAGGCGTTCCAGCGGCGCTGGCCGTCCAACACCTGATGGCCCGTCACGATCACGCCGCGCACCACGACCGGCGGCGAGGTGATCGAAACCATGCCCGGGAAGGGATCGCCCATGCCCTGGGTGATGCTGACCGCGCCGTTGGTCCCGAAGTTCGGGCATGGACGGCCCGTGGCGGCGTCGACGGCGATGATGCGGCCGTCCAGGGTGCCTTCGATCACTTTGGCGGCGCAGGGCCGGGCCGGATCGGCGTTTTCCGTCGCATGGTAGGTCACGCCCCGGCAGGCGGCGGTGTAGGGAATATAGTCGTCGGAGACTTGCGGATCATAGGTCCACTTCTGCTGGCCGGTGACGGCGTCCAGCGCGAACAGCTTGTTGCGGCCCGAGCAGAGATACAGGGTGTCGCCGATCTTCAGCGGCGTCGTTTCGGCTCCGAACCGCTCGCCCGGCAGGTCGCCCGTGCGGAAGGTCCAGGCGCGTTCCAATCGGCTCACATTGGCTTTGGTGATCGTCGCCAGCGGCGAATAGCGTTGAGCGCTCGTGGCGCCGCCATAGGCCGGCCAGTCCGCGCCGGTCCGCGACTCGGCGGGATCGCCCGCGCCGCCCGCGCCAGCGCCGGGCACCGGGCTCATGACGGGATGCCGGTTCGCCTGGGCCACGGCGAACCCGCCGACAAGGCCCAGCACGACGATCGCCGCCAGTCCGCCGAAGGCCAGCTTGCCGCCGCCCCCGTCGCGCTTCAGCGCCGGGAAGCTCAACACCACGAACACCAGCAGAACCAGCGGCGCGACCACGCGGGGGACCAAAGCCCAGCCGTTCAGCCCGACTTCCCAGAAGGCCCAGGCCAGGGTGCCGATGAAAATCAGGATGTAGAGCCAGGCGCCCGACGGCCTCAACGCCGCCAGCAGCGCGCCCGAGATCACCATCAGCACGCCGGTCACGATGTAGTAGGGCGAACCGCCGGCTGCGATCAGCATTCCGCCACCGACCGTCAGCACCAGGCCGATCAGGGCGATCACCAGTCCCAGCAGCCGGACCAATACACTGCCCGGTCCCCTGCCCCGCTCGATGGACGCCATGGCTTTCCCCCTCCGCAAACGCGCCGCCATTGCACGCAATGCGGCGGTCCGGGGTGCGTTCCGACGGAAGCGCATTTTCCTGCGCCTGACCGATTCGCCGCGTCGCGCGTTCAGCCGCCATGCGCGGTGAACTCGAGACCTATCAGAAGAAGCGGAACTTCACGGCCACCCCCGAGCCGAAGGGCAGGAAGGTGCGCGGCAAGTCCAAGGCGCTGCGCTATCTGATCCAGCGCCACGCGGCCACGCGCCTGCACTACGACTTCCGCATCGAGCACGATGGCGTCCTGAAATCCTGGGCGGTGACCAAGGCGCCGTCGCGCGACCCCGCCGTCAAACGCCTGGCCGTCGAGGTCGAGGATCATCCGCTCGACTACGGCGGCTTCGAGGGCACCATCCCTTCCGGCAACTACGGCGCCGGCACGGTGCAGATGTGGGACGAAGGGCGCTGGACGCCCCAGGACGAGGACCTGGACGCCGCCTTCAAAAAGGGCGTCCTGAAGCTGTCGCTCGAAGGTGAAAGGCTAAAGGGCGGCTGGGCGCTGATCCGTCTGAAGTCCGATCGCGGCAAGCCGTCCAAGCGCGCCAACTGGCTGCTCATCAAGGAAAAGGACGAACACGCCGTGGAGGGCGAAGGGGACGCCCTCGCCGAGATCGACGCCTCGGTGACGACCGGCCGCAGCCTGGCCGAGATCGCGGACGGCTCCAAACAGTGGACCGCCTCCAAGCCGACGGGCCGCAAGGCGCCGCCCAAGCCGAAACCGTCCAAGGCTCAGACGTCCACCGCTCGCAAACCGCACGCCTTCGTGCCGATCCAGTTCGCCAAGGTCGTGGACCATCCGCCCGGCGCGGCGGGCTGGGTGCACGAGATCAAGTTCGACGGCTACCGCATCCAGATCGCGCCCGGCGGTGGCAAGGCGACCCTGCGCACGCGCAACGGCCTGGACTGGACCGATCGCTTCCTGGCCCTCTCCGAACAGGCGGCCGCCTGGCCCGACGCTGTGATCGACGGCGAGCTTTGCGCGCTGGACGGCGACCATATGCCCGACTTCTCGGCGCTGCAGACGGCGATCTCGGAAGGGAAGACCGACGACCTGATCTACTTCGCCTTCGATCTTCTGTTCGAGGGCGGCGAGGATCTGCGCGCTCTGCCCCTGTCGCATCGCAAGGCGCGGCTTCAGGCCTATGTCGACCGGGTGGCCGAGTCCGGCCCGAACCTGCGCTTCGTCGACCATTTCGCCTCGTCCGGCGAAGCGGTGCTCAAGAGCGCGTGTCGCATGGATCTGGAAGGCGTCATCTCCAAGAAGCTGGACGCGCCCTACGCCGCCGGCCGGTCTTCGACCTGGGTCAAATCGAAGTGCCGGGGGCGCGACGAGGTGGTCATCGGCGGCTGGTCGTCCGAGGGCGGCGCGCGGTTCCGGTCCCTTCTGGTCGGGGTCAAGGACAAGGGCGGCCTGCGTTACATGGGTCGCGTCGGGACGGGCTATTCCCAGGCGCTGCTTAAGACCCTGGTCCCCGCGCTCAAGGCGCAGGGCGCGGACAAGAACCCCTTTGTCGGCGCCGGCGCGCCCAAGGGCGGGCGCGATATTCACTGGGTGAAGCCCGTCCTGGTGGCCGAGATCGAACACGCCGGCGTCACCGAGGGCGGCTCGGTGCGCCAGGCCGCCTTCAAGGGCCTGCGCGAGGACAAGCCCGCCAAGGAGGTGACCGCAGAACCTCAGGCTCCGGCGTCGACCACGGCCTCGCCTCCCAAGGCCAAGGCGCGCGGCAAGGACAAGGTCGTGGTGGCGGGCGTGACGATCTCCAGCCCCGACAAGGTGCTGTGGCCCGCGCGCGACGGCCGACCCGCCGTCACCAAGGCTGATCTGGCGCGCTATTACGAGATGGCGGCCGACCGCATCCTGCCGCATGTCGCCGACCGGCCGGTGTCCATTATCCGCGCGCCCGAAGGCATCGAGGGCGAGACCTTCTTCCAGCGCCACGCCATGGCCGGCCACAGCCCGCGTCTGAAGTTGATCGACGTGAAGGAGCGCAAACCCTACGTCGGCGTGGTCGATGTCGGCGGCTTGGTCGCCATCGGCCAGTCCGGCGGGTTGGAGCTTCATCCCTGGGGCTGCCGACCGGACGATCCCGAGACGCCGGACCAGATCACCTTCGATCTGGACCCCGACGAAGGCCTGGACTTCGACGATGTCATAGCCGCGGCCCGGCTGCTGAAGCCGCGCCTGGAGGAACTGGGCCTGACGCCCTTCGTCAAGACGACCGGCGGCAAGGGTCTGCACGTCGTCGTGCCCATCAAGTCCGACGGCCGCAGTCGTGTCGAATGGGATCAGGCCAAGGCCTTCGCCAGGGCGGTGTCGGAGGCGCTGAAGACTGAACACCCCGACCGTTTCACGACCACCCTGGCCAAAAAGGCGCGCGGCGGGAAGATCTTCCTCGACTATCTGCGCAACGGCCGCATGGCGACCGCAGTCGCGCCCTGGTCGCCCCGCGCCCGGCCGGGCGCGGGCGTCGCCTTCCCGCTGTCCTGGAGTCAGGTGAAGAAGGGCCTCGACCCCGCCGCCTTCACCCTGCACGACGCGGCGGCTCTGCTCAAGAAGCCGGATCCGTGGAAGGACTTCCGCAAGGCCGAGGCCAGCCTGAGGCCTGCCATGCGGGTCTTTCAGAAGAGCTAGGGCGCCAGTTTAGGGCAGCCGGCCTGTCAGTTCCCGTCCCTGACGACGGATAGCCAGCTCGGACCCCCTTTCCGCCCGCGCCAGGTCTTGAATCGTCGCGACCGGGCGCCCGTCTATGGCGCGAACGAGGTCTCCGGGTCGCAGAGGCGTCTGCGCGCCGGAGATGTCGGTGACGATCACGCCGGTGAGGAAGGGATCGCCCCCGAGACGTTCCGCCAGAGCAGGAGTGAGTTGGACCACGCGCACGCCGGAAAGCCGACCTTGCTGCACTCGCGTGCCGCTTCCCGGCTCGCGATCGCCCGGCAGAGGCGTGACGCGAGCGTTCAGTGTCTGAGATCGTCCGTCGCGCAGCACGGTGACCTGCACCGTGTCGCCGGGGGAACGCGTGCCCACACGATAGTTCAAGCCGCCCTGATCATTCACTTCGCCTCCATCGACCGCAGTGATCACGTCTCCTTCGCGGACGCCGGCTCGCGCTCCCGGACCGTTGGCGTAGATGTCCGTTACGATAATGCCCTGAGGCCGCTCCAAGCCGAGGCTTCGGGCAATCTCGGCCGACACCGTATCGCCCCGGACGCCGAGCCACGGACGCACGACGCTTGACGCCCCGCCAACCGCCGACTCGACCACGCGCCGCACCATTGCGGCGGGCACGGCGAATCCGACGCCGCTTGACGACCCCGAGCGCGAGAAGATGGCCGTGTTGATGCCAATCAGGTCGCCGTCCATGTCCACAAGGGCGCCGCCGGAGTTGCCGGGGTTGATCGCCGCGTCGGTCTGGATGAAGGAACCGGAGTCCGTGATGCCAGTCTCGGTCCGGTTCAGGGCTGAAATGATGCCGTTGGTTACCGTCTGACCCACGCCGAACGGGTTGCCGATCGCCAGAACCAGATCCCCGACCTGCTGCGCTTCCTGATCGTCGATCCGAAGCATGGGCAGATCTCCGCTCACGCCTTCGAGTTGCAACACCGCGATGTCTGACCGCTCGTCGCCCAAGAGCACCCGCGCGGGAAACTCCCGCCGGTCGTTCAGGGTGACCCGGATCTCCTGCATGCCCTGGATCACGTGATTGTTGGTCACGACGATGCCGTCGGGTCGAACAATGACGCCCGACCCGACAGATCCGGTTTGCCGTTGGCCCGGTATGCCCCAGAACGGGTCTCGGACCTGCTGCACCCCGCGAGCTGCGATGTTGACCACGGCGGGGGCGGCCTGTCGCACCACAGGAGCGAAGCTGGCCTTCATGGACCCGGCGTCACGGGGCGCCTGGCGCGGAACCTCCGAGAAGACCCCCTCCTGCGCCTTTGAAGGCTGAGGCTGGCCGCAGGCAGCCAGACCGAGTGCAGCGGCGATGGCGAGATGAGAAGGCTTCATGGTCATCCGTCGATCAGGCGTGAAACAGCGTCGCCATTCCGCTACGCTTTTCCGGCGCGATCAAGGCGACGCGGCGCCTCAAACGGACGTGGCCTCCGCGCGTTCCGCCTGACGTGCAGTGCCCCAGCCGATCCCCGCCGCCATCAGCAGCACGATCGCCGCCAGGTAGAAGGCGAGACCCGGCAGATGGATAGGCGAATCCGCCTCCGTCGAGATGGAATAGATCCAGCCGAAGAACAGCGGCGACAGCACGCCGGCAATGGACGCCACGCTCATGTTCGCCCCCTGCAGCTGACCCTGCTCGTCCTCGCCCACACGCCGCGTCATCAGCGACTGGAGCGTCGGCATGGCCAGGCCCCACAGAGCGTTGGGCAGCATGGCGACGATGAAGGCCACGCCCGTCGGCGCCCAGCCCATCAGGGCGATGCCGACCGTCCCGCCGAACAGGCCGAAGACCATCGTCGCGCGGTCGCCGAACCGCTTTGAGATCGGCCCGACCAGCACGCCCTGGACAATCATGTCCAGCACGCCGACCAGAGCCAGCAGCGCCCCCACCTGCCACGGCCCCCAGCCGTAGCGCAGCCCGGCGTACAGCACGAACACCGCCGAAAAGACGTGGTGGGCGAAGTAGAGCAGGAAGTTCACGACCGCGAGGCCGGCCAGCTCCGCATGCCGCTTCAGCAGCATCATGGCGCCGACCGGATTGGCGCGCCGCCAGCTGAACGTCATGCGCCGCTCGATCGGCAGGCTCTCGGGCAGGATGAACAGGCCGTACAGGAAGGCCACGCCCGACAGGGCCCCCGCCACCCAGAACGGCACGCGCGGGCCGAACTCGCCCAGGAAGCCGCCCATGACCGGCCCCAGCACGAAGCCGCCCGAGAAGGCCGCGCCGATCAGCCCATAGGCCCGTGCCCGCTTCGCCGGCTCGGTGATGTCGGCCATATAGGCGTAGATGGTGGTGAAGCTGGACGAGGTGACGCCTGCGATCAGCCGCCCGACCGCCAGCCACCACAGGTTGGGGGCCAGCGCCATCAGCGCATAATCGACCGCCAGGCCGGCGCAGCTGATCAGGATGACCGGCCGGCGCCCATACTGATCCGACAAGGATCCGATCACCGGCGAGGCCAGGAACTGCGCGCCCGCCCACAAAGCCACGAACACGCCGTTCAGCAGACCGGCGCGCGCGTTGGAGCCGACGAACTCCTCGATCAGATGCGGCAGCACGGGGATGACGATCCCCATGGCGACGATGTCGAGCACGGCCGTGACGAAGATGAAGGCCAGCGCCGCGCGCCGGGCCTTGGGGTGCAGGATGGACATGGCCGCCGGTCTCTAGCTCAGGTCCATCTGCGTCGTCGTCCACAAGATTCTTATGGCTATCGGCCATCGCTTCCCAGTGGATTTGGACCTAAAGACGCCTGGAAACCATCGAAAGGCCTCTCATGCTTCGCACGTCCATCCTCGCTGCCGCCATCGCCGTGATCGCCGCGCCAGCCTGGGCTCAGGACAACCCGTCAGCGGGAGGTTGGACCTTCGGCGCCGGAGCCGCGACCGACAACCGCTCCAAGGATGCCTCCAAATCGAACGGCGAGCCCTATGTGTGGGCTCTCGCGGAATGGAGCAGCGCCGACGGGCTGTTCTATGTGTCGCCTGGCGTCGAGACAATCGAGGCCGGCGGATCAAGGCTCGAGGCGGATTTTACCGCGGGGATCCGCCCCCAGGCGGCCGGCTTCGACCTCGACGTAAGCGCCACGCACAAATGGCGGCTGGGCGCCGACGCCGGCTATGACGACGACTATTGGGAGTTCACGGCCAACGTCTCGCGCGCCATCGGCCCGGCCAAGGCGCGGCTGCAGCTTCAGCACTCGCCCGACGGCGGCGGCTCTACCGAGGCCTGGACCTGGGTCGAGGCGCGGGTGGGCTGGGACTTCACTGACAAGCTGGGCGGCACGGTCGCCATCGGCCGTCGCGAACAGGACAATGCTCCCGACTACACAGGCTGGAATGCGGGCGTGACCTACGCCTTCACACGTGACGTAGAGTTGGACGTTCGCTACCACTCGACCAACATCGACGACATGGGCCGCCAGTACGATGACGCCCTTGTGGCCGGGGTGAGCGTTTATTTCTGAGGCTGCAGTCCCTATCTTGGCCGTATGACTTTTCGTGCCACGACCCTCGAACGCGCCTACCAACTCGCTGAAAGCGGATCCTGCCGCACAGTCGGCGATGTCAAGCAAGCCTTGAAGAACGAAGGCTACGACCGAATTCAGGATTCGCTCTACGGCTCGACGATCACCTCGGCCCTGCGAAAGCGATGCCAGGAATCCTGGGTCGAGCCTCAGGGCGATGCCGAAGCCAAGGCGTCGGAGAACGACGCCGCATGACGCACACGCTCCGGCGATGATTGTCGATCTGCCCGCTTCGGATCCCGAGCAGGTCGCCATGGGCGGCCGGCTCCGACGCTGGCGGACTGAACGCGGGATGGAGCTCGAGGAGCTTAGCCGGCAGATCGGCCTCAGCCCCGCCGAACTCCGCCTCGTCGAGGCGGGTCGGCTGAGGCTGGACAGCGCCCACGTGGAGGCGGCGACGCGCGTGCTTCACCTGCCCGTGTGGGCGCTGAACTCGGACACACCGACCTATTAGTTGGCCGGCGCCGGGCTGGGCGTGGGCACCGTGGGCGGATTGACCGTTGGGAGCTCAGGCCGCGGGAGATCGACATCGACGTTGATCTCGCTGGGCGCGGCCTCCATCGGCGCGGGCACGGAGCCGCGCCAAACCAGGAAGGCGATCACCGCCACGGCGACCACCAAGCCGCCGATGATGAAGGCCAGGGCGCCGCTCCCGCTCTTCTTTTCGGGCGCGGTGGTGTGAACCGTAGTCTGGTGCACGACGCGATCCGGCTCACGGGGCGGCAGGTTGGGATCCGTCATGGGTTAGTTCCCGCCCGGCGCGGCCGGCGCCGACACTTCCGGCAGGCTCACATCCACATCCACCTGCTTGGTCTCGGGCGCACCGCCGCGGGCGAATACGAACCACGCCACAATGGCCACCACGACCAGCAGACCACCGACGATGAAGGCCAGGCCGGCGTTGCCGCCGCCGCTCGAGTTCTCGGCCATAAGGGTTTCTCCTCCCAGTGATTGACGCTGCCGAAACGACAGCGCCGGAATACGGTTCCGCTTGTTCGGGCCGCCCCAGAGACAAGCGGCCTGACTTTGGCCGTCGTGCTGCTTATGTTCTCCTTTCGATTCCGATAGAGACCGCTTTTGACCGACCTGCCTGCTCCCCGCATCTCTGACCTCGCCCGCGCCCGGCCGCCCGCCGGCGAGGGGCAAGACTATCTGTCTGGACTGAATCCGGAGCAGCGGCTGGCGGTCGAGACGACCGAGGGCCCGGTGCTGGTGCTGGCCGGCGCCGGCACGGGCAAGACGCGGGTGCTTACGACCCGGTTGGCGCACATCCTGGCCACAGGCCGCGCACGCCCGTGGGAGCTGCTGGCCGTCACATTCACCAACAAGGCCGCGCGCGAGATGCGCGAGCGGATCACGGCCCTGATCGGCCCCTCGGCAGAGGGCCTGCGGTGGCTGGGCACCTTCCACTCGATCGCCGCGCAGATCCTGCGTCGCCACGCCGAACTGGTGGGGCTGAAATCCAGCTTCACCATTCTGGACACCGACGACCAGGAGCGGCTGCTGAAACAGCTGCTGGAAGCCGCCAACATCGACACAAAGCGCTGGACGCCGCGCTCGCTGGCCGGGCTGATCGACCACTGGAAGAACCGCGGCTGGACGCCCGAGAAGCTGCCGCCCGGCGAGGATTTCGCCAACGGCAAGGGCCAGTCGCTGTACGGCGCCTATCAGGCCCGTCTTCGCGCGCTGAACGCCTGCGACTTCGGCGATCTCTTACTTCACAACCTCACGATCCTGTCGCAACACGCAGATCTGGCTGAGGAATATCGGCGGCGGTTCAAATACATTCTGGTGGACGAGTATCAGGACACCAACGTCGCCCAATATCTGTGGCTGCGGCTGCTGACCGCGTCCACGGGCAACGTCTGCTGCGTCGGGGACGACGACCAGTCCATCTACGGCTGGCGCGGAGCCGAGGTGGACAACATCCTGCGCTTCGAGCGGGACTTTCCGGGCGCCAAGATCGTCAAGCTTGAGCGCAACTACCGCTCGACCAGCCACATCCTGGGCGCCGCCTCCGGCCTGATCGCGGCCAATCGCGACCGATTGGGCAAGACGCTGTGGACCGAGGCCGAGGGCGGCGACAAGGTCCGCGTGCGCGGTCTGTGGGACGGCGACGCCGAGGCGCGGCTGATCGCCGACGAGATAGAGACCGCCCGGAAACAGGGCCGGCGCTACGGCGACATGGCCGTACTGGTGCGCGCCTCGTTCCAGATGCGCGCGTTCGAAGAACGCTTCGTCATGCTGGCGATCCCCTACACCGTCATCGGCGGACCGCGCTTCTTCGAACGCGCCGAGATCCGCGACGCCCATGCCTATCTGCGCTTGGTTCAGTCCGAGGACGACGATCTGGCGTTCGAGCGCATCGTCAATGTGCCCAAGCGCGGCATTGGCGACACCTCGGTGCAGAAAATTCTGCACATCGCCCGCGTCGGCGGCGTCTCGGCCATGACGGCTGTGCGTCAGCTGATCGGCTCCGACGAGCTGCAGGCCCGCACCCGCACCGCCCTGTCGAATTTCGTGCGCGATCTCGACCGCTGGCGCGCTCTGGCCGCCGACACCACCCACTGGCAGCTGCTGGAGACGGTGCTGGAGGAAAGCGGCTACACCGACATGCAGAAGGCCGACCGCACCAGCGGCCAGACCCGGCTCGACAACCTGAAAGAGCTGGTCCAGTCGATGCAGCAGTTCGACACGCTGCAGGCCTATCTGGAACACGTCTCGCTGGTCATGGACCTGGACCGCGGCGAGAGCGCGGATTCCGTGCAGATCATGACCCTGCACGGCGCCAAGGGGCTGGAGTTCCCGCTGGTCTTCCTGCCCGGCTGGGAGGAAGGCGTCTTCCCAAGCCAGCGCTCCATCGACGAGAAGGGCGAAAAGGGTCTGGAGGAGGAACGCCGCCTCGCCTACGTCGGCGTCACCCGCGCCCGCGAGGACGCCCGCATCAGCTTCGCCGCCAACCGTCTGGTCTATGGGCGCTGGACCTCACAGTTGCCCAGCCGCTTCGTCGACGAACTGCCCATCGCAAATGTCGAGGCCCAGTCCGACACCGGCTATTACGGCGCTTCGACCGGCATGAAGGAGGCCAAGAGCCGCTGGGACGAGGCCCCGTCCTTTGGCTCGGGCTATTCATCGCCCGGCTGGAAGCGCGGCCAGGCCTTCGCCTCGGCCCAGACGCCGCGGTCCAGCTCAGGCACGGCCCAGGCCCGGCACACCCTGATCGAGGGGGACGGCCGCCTCGTCGCCACGGCCGATCCCAAGGCCGGCTCGGGATGGAAGCGCGGCGACCGCGTCTTCCATCAGAAGTTCGGCTACGGCGCCGTGCGCGGGGTGGAGGGCAACAAGCTGATCGTCGCCTTCGACAAGGCCGGCGAGAAGAAGGTCATCGACACCTTTGTAGAGAAGCAGTGAACTGCGACCCTGCTACGATCCGCCTCGCTGGGGCCGTGCAAGTCGCGCCGCGAGACTGGAGGTGTCCCATCGTCCTCCGCCCGCCGACTGCACCTCGGAATAGAACTGATCCACCAGGGCCGTGAGCGCCAGGTGCGACCCGTTGGAGCGCGCCTCGTCCAGCACCAGGCCCAGGTCCTTGCGCATCCAGTCGACCGCGAAGCCGAAGTCGAACTCGCCCCGAGCCATGGTGGCCCAGCGGTTGTCCATCTGCCAGCTTTGCGCTGCGCCCTTGGACACGGCGTCATAAACGGCGGTCGGATCAAGCCCGGCCTGCGCGGCGAAGTGCACCGCCTCGGCCAGGCCCTGGACCACGCCGGCGATGCAGATCTGGTTGACCATCTTGGTCAGCTGCCCGGCGCCCGACGGCCCCATGTGCTTGATCGCCTTGGAATAGGCTTCCAGCGCCGGCCGCGCGCGGTCCAGCGCCTCGGCGTCGCCGCCGGCCATGACGCTGAGCTGGCCGTTCTCAGCGCCGGCCTGACCGCCGGAAACCGGCGCATCGATGAAATGCCGACCGCCTTCGCCGGCCCGCCCGGCCATTTCGCGCGCGATCTTGGCCGAGGTCGTGGTGTGATCGACGATCACTGCCCCGCTCGCCAGCGCCGGCAGGGCCTGCTCCACCACGTCGCGGACGTCGTCGTCGTTGCCCACGCACAGGATGAACAACTCGGCGCCATCGGCCGCGTCCGCCACCGTCCCGGCGAAACGCCCGCCGGTCGCCTCGGACCAGGCACGCGACTTCTCAGGCGATCGATTGAACCCGTCGACGTCGTGGCCCGCCGTCACCAGGCGCCGCGCCATCGGCGCACCCATGACGCCCAGGCCTGCGAAACCGATCTTCATGTTGACCCCTTCTCTGGCGAAGCAACGCGGCCGTAGGCTCCGCGGAAATAGATCAGGGCGTCGCCGCACTCGGTGGTTTCATAGGCGCCGACCCTTCCGACGATGATCAGGTGATCGCCCATCGGAATGCGCTCGTACGTCAGACAGTCCAGCCGGGTCAGGGCGTTCTTCAGGCGCGGCGGCGCGGGATCTCCGACTTCGAACTCGTCTTCCGACAGGCGGCAGACTCCCCAGGCGAACCGGTCCGACATCTCGCGGTCTTCGACGGGCAGCACATGGACGGCAAAGCGTTCAGCGCCGGCGAAGGCGTCATGGCGGTCAGAGGCCACATCGAGGCACCACAGGATCAGCGGCGGGTCCAGCGAGACCGAGGTGAAGGAGTTCACAGTGATGCCGAACGGCCCCTCAGCCGTATGGGCGGTGACCACGCAGACGCCGGTGGCGAAACCGCCCAGCGCCCGGCGATAGGCGCGCACGTCAAAGGGGGCGGTCTGATCGTCGGTCACCTGCCGCACCTAGGCCGTCGCCGCCGGCTCGGCAAGCCGTCCGCCGTCCTGTTTTGAAACCCATCCTTAAGGCGGGCGTGGGATCAGGGTTTACGGATATTTCTTACGCTAGGGTCGCCCATGTCGGTCTCTGACCGTCCCATCATGATCAAGAAGGTCAAGAAGGTGGCCGGGCACGGCCACCATGGCGGCGCGTGGAAGGTGGCCTATGCGGACTTCGTGACCGCGATGATGGCTTTCTTCCTGCTGATGTGGCTGATTAACACCACCGATCCGGAGCAGAAGCGCGGCATCGCCGAATACTTCGCCCCCGCTAGCGTCAGCCAGACAACGTCCGGGTCGGGCGGCATTCTGGGCGGCACGGCGCTGGGCGACGCCGGCGCCAAGGGCGCGGGCTCCATGTCGGTGTTCAGCCAGCTGGCGCCGGAGGCCCCCCCGGACGCGCCGCCGGACGCTGGTCAGAGCTCCAACCTCGCCGCCGCCTCGGAGCAGGATCTGCGTGACGAGATCGCACGCCGCGAGGCCGCCGACTTCGCCTCGGCCGCGGAATCGCTGCGCCAAGCCATGCAGTCCATGCCCGAGCTGGCCGAGCTGTCGAAACAACTGATCATCGATCAGACACCCGAGGGTCTGCGCATCCAGTTGGTCGATCAGGAAGGGCGCTCGATGTTCGACATGAACTCGGCCCGGCCCAACGCGCGCGCTCAGCTGCTGCTACGGGCGGTTGCGCGAGTGGTCAATCAGCTGCCGAACCGCATCTCGGTCACCGGTCACACCTCCGCCGTCGCCGGCTCGAGCCGAGCCTCCGCCCCCGGAGACTGGCCGCTGTCGGCCCAGCGCGCGGATGCGTCTCGCCAGATTCTTCAAGGCGCGGGCGTGGATCCGGACCGCGTGTATCAGGTGTCCGGCAAGGCGGGGTCCGACCCGCTGTACCCCGACGACCCGAGCCTGGCCGGCAATCGCCGCATCGCCATCGTGCTGCTGCGCGAGGCGCCGGTTCTGCCGCGCGACACCAGCCTGTGAGCCTGCTCCGCAAGACTGGCGAGCCCCCGCCCCCTTGCGGCGCGGCGCGGCCTGACGCCTAATCCGGCCATGATTAACGCGCGGCCACACTGTCGGCGAAATGGAATGCGGAAGCTGCGCCCGTGACCCAGCACGTTCCCAGCCGCCAGCTTCGCTTCTTCATGACCGCGGCCGCGCCTTGCCCGTATCTCCCGGGTCAGTTCGAGCGCAAGGTGTTCGCCAACCTGCCCTTCCACGACGGCCCGCACGTCAACGACCAGCTGACCAACGCCGGGTTCCGCCGCAGCCAGAACATCGCCTATCGCCCCGCCTGCGAAACCTGCGACGCCTGTGTCTCGGTGCGGCTGCCCGTGGCTGACTTCGCCTTTTCGCGCTCGCAGCGCCGGGTGCTGGCGCGCAACGCCGATCTGTCGCGCGACCTGGTCGAGGCCGAGGCGACGGTCGAACAGTACGAACTGCTGCGTCGCTATCTGCACGCCCGCCACCCCGAGGGTGGAATGAGCGAGATGGGCTGGCTGGACTATGTCGCCATGGTCGAGGACACGGCTGTGCGAACGCATCTGATCGAATATCGCCTGCCTTCGCCGGACGGCGGACCAGGCGATCTGGCGGGCGTGTGCCTGACCGATCTGCTCGGGGACGGCTTGTCGATGGTGTACAGCTTCTTCGACCCAGCGCTGGAGGCGCGCAGCCCCGGCCGCTTCGCCATCCTGGACCATGTGCGCCAGGCGGCCACGGTCGGCCTGCCCTATGTCTATCTGGGCTATTGGGTCCAGGGCTCGATGAAGATGGACTACAAGGCCGCCTTCAGACCGCTTGAGGCCCTGCGGCCCCTGGGCTGGCAGCGTCTGCCCTAGCCCTTCTCACGCATCAGCCGCGCCTTGTCGCGCTGCCAGTCGCGGGCCGCTTCGGTCTCGCGTTTGTCGTGGTTCTTCTTGCCCTTAGCGAGCGCGATCTCGAGCTTGGCCTTGCCGGACTCGTTCAGATACAGCCGCACCGGAATGATGGTCCGGCCCTCGCGCTGGACCGCGCCGATCAGCTTGTCGATCTGCTTCCTGTGCAGCAGCAGCTTGCGGTGCCGCCGAGGCTCGTGATTGAAGCGGTTGGCCTGTTTGTAGGGCGGGATGTCGGCGTTCACGAGCACGATCTCGCGTCCCTCCACCGCCGCATAGCTCTCGGCGATGTTGGCCCGGCCGTCGCGCAGCGCCTTGATCTCGGTGCCCAGCAGTTGGATGCCGGCCTCGAGGTTGTCTTCCAGGAAGTAGTCGAAGCGCGCGCGTCGGTTCTCGGCGATCGTCTTGGACTTAGGTTTCTCGGCGGCCATCAGCCCACCACGCCAGCGTCAGCCATGGCGCGCTCAATGTCGGGACGCACGGCCTCGCGCGTCGGCGCCAGCGGCAGACGCACCTCTTCGCCGCACAGGCCCAGCCGCGAAAGGGCGAACTTGGTCGGCGACGGGCTGTTGTCCAGGAACAGCCCCTTGTGCAGGCCGATCAGCCGATCCTGCCAGGTGCGGGCCAAGGCCAGGTCGCCGGCCTGAAGCGCGTCATACAGCGCCACCATGCCTTCCGGCGCGACATTGGACGTGACCGAGATCACGCCGTGGCCGCCTTGGGCCAGATACCCCAGCCAGCTTGGGTCATCGCCTGAAATCAGGGCGAAGTCAGAGGCGACGTAGTTGTGCATCCAGCTGACGCGACCCAGGTCGCCAGTCGCGTCCTTGATCCCGACGACATTGGGGTGATCGGCCAGCGCGGCCACGGTCTCATTGGCCAGGTCCACACCCGTCCGCCCCGGTACATTGTAAAGCAGCATGGGAATCTGAACGGCGTCGGCCACGGCGCGGAAGTGCGCCTCCAGCCCCGCCTGCGAGGGCCGATTGTAATAGGGCGTCACGACCAGCGTGCCGTCCGCCCCCGCCGTCTTGGCGAAGCGGGCCAGGTCGATGGCCTTGTCGGTCGCCGAGGCGCCGGCGCCGGCGATGACCCGAACCCGACCGGCGGCGACCGTGACGCAGCGCTCCACGACCCTCTTGTGCTCATCCAGCGTCAGGCTGGCGCTCTCGCCGGTGGTGCCCATCGGCACGACGCCGTGCACGCCGGCGGCGATCTGACGCTCCAGCAGGCGATCGAACGCCGCCTCGTCCACATTTCCATCACGAAGAGGTGTGATCAGGGCGGTGATCACGCCCTTGAACAAGGGTGCCGTCATTTGGGAACTAGATGCCTGCGCGCGAACTGGCGTGGGGACGCCGTTTTCAAGACGGGAAAGGGTAGGTCGCCGACCCGCCCGCCGCAACCGGGATGAATGAGGATCAAGCTTATCATGACAGCGACCACCCTGGCCGCCGCCCTGGCGATTCTCTCGTCGACGCCTGCTGACCAGACCGGCTCACTCAACAGCCAGGCCACGCCCTATGCGCAGTCCGCGACCGCCGGCTCGGTGATTTCGGCGCAGGACGCCGCCCTGTTTCGCCAGGGTCTGACGCAGGCGCGCGCCCGCGACGTTATCGGCGCCCAGGCCACCATGGCTCAGATCGGCGATCCGACGACGCGCAAGCTGGTCGAATGGGCCCTGATCGACACGTCCGCAGCTCAGCTGTCCTACGCCGAACTGGCTCAGGCGGCTCAGGCCTATGGCGATTGGCCGCGCAGCGACAGCCGCATGGCCGCCACCGAACGGGCGCTGGACCGCGCAGGCGCCGGCTCCGATGCAGCGCTCGCCCTGTTCCGCGACACGGCCCCAACGACGGCCGAGGGGATGATCGCCTTGGCCTCGGCCATGGATCAGCGCGGCCGTCGCGAAGAGGCCCGCGCCCTGGTTCGCGACTGGTGGCGCACGCGGTCCTTCGAGGAGGCGCAGCAGACCCGCGTGCTGACGCAGTTCGGTGGATGGCTGACTCAGGACGATCACGTCACGCGGCTGAACATGCTGTTGCTGGGGCCGCATGGTCCGGCCACGCGCGCCGTGATCGCCATGGCGCCCGCCGACCGCCAGGCTGTGGCGAACGCCGTGCTGGCGCTTCGCACCGCCTATTCCCCCGACGCCATCGTGGCCGGCCTGACGCCTGCCCAGGCGACGGATCCGGCCGTGGCTCTGGAGCGCGTGCGGCTGCTGCGTTCGGCCGGTCGTCAGTCAGAGGGATTCGCCCTTCTGTCCGCCCTGCCCTCGGCGCCCAGCCATTCGGAGGGCCAGAACACGCTGTGGAGCGAACGGCGCAACTACTTCCTCGACGCCTTGCAAGCCCGCAACTGGCGCGCCGCCTACGACGCCTTCAACGGCCATGGCTTCCCCGGCGGCGACCGCATGGTGGACGGCGAGTTCTTCGCCGGCTGGGTGGCCCTGACCAAGCTGAACGATCCGGGGGCGGCGGCGCGGCATTTCGAGAACCTGCGCCAGGCCTCATCGACGCCGATCACTCAGGGTCGCGCCCTCTACTGGCTGGGCCGCGCGGCCGAGGCGCGCAATGACCAGGCCGCGGCGCAAGGCTTCTATCGCGCGGGCGCCGAGCACATTCAGACCTTCTACGGCCAGCTGGCGGCGGAAAAGGCCGGGATGACCACCCTGACCCTGCCCGGCGAACCGGACCCGATGGACAGCGACATCGCCCGCTTCGAGAACAACGAGGTCGTGCGCGCCACCCGCATCCTGGCTCAGTCGGGCGAGCAGGCGCTGGTCCGGGTCTTTGCCTATCACCTGGACGACCGGCTTGAGCGCCCGTCGGACCTGGCCCAGCTGATGGATCTGGTTCGGCTGTCGGGCGATCAGTTCGGCTCGATGATGGTGGGCCGGGCCGCCAGCCAGCGCGGCTTCCTGCTGCCCGAGCGCCAGTATCCCCTGCGCCTGCCGCCCCCCGTCCAGGGCGCGGCGCCGGTCGAATTCAGCCTGGCCATCACTCGCCAGGAATCGAGCTTCGATCCCATGGCGCGCTCCAGCGCCGACGCGCGCGGCATGATGCAGTTCCTGCCGGCCACGGCGCAGGCGGTCGCGCGGCGCATGGGCCTGTCCTATTCGGCCGACCGACTGTGGGACCCGGACTACAACATGACGCTGGGCAGCTATCACCTGGCCGAGCTGACCAATAATTTCGGCGGCTCGATGCTGCTGGCCACGGTAGGCTACAACGCCGGGCCGGGCCGGGCGCGTGACTGGCCCATCCGTTGCGGCGATCCGCGTGGCGGCGCCAACGGCGTCGACCCCATCGACTTCATCGAATGCGCGCCTTTCACCGAGACGCGCAACTACATGATGCGGGTGATGGAGAACATGC